>RDXZ01000107.1 GCA_004293265.1 Bacteroidota bacterium
ATTTTTGAGTAAATAAAGCCATTTTTCATAGTGTGTTTCTAATTCGTCTATTTTTTTGTTGAAATTTGGCATCTCTACAAAAACATAACGTAATTTTTCATAAAATATGCTATTATCGTTCACATCTTTTAACATAATATCATGTTTTATTTTCCCTGAACCTTCAAAAGAAAAATCCATCAAGGCAACACAATAGACGTTTTTGAGTTCATAATCCCACACAAAATTCTTCTTTTTATTGTCTTTTTTGGCTTGTTGCTGGATTAGAAACGAAGTATAAAACAACGCCCTATCTTTAAAAAATTGCTGTTTTGCTTTTTGCATCTCGACAATAAATTTCTCATTGCTTTCAGTTTCGCAATAAATATCAAAAATGGCTTTTCTGTCACTTTCGTATTTTCCTAAATGTTCATTTTTAAGATATCGAATGTTTTTGATACGTTTTTCGTCCTGTAAATCTAACAAAGTATTCAAAAAATCAATCAAAATATCTTTGTTTACTTCCTCACCAAACAATTTTTTGAAACCAAAATCAGTGTAAGGATTGATAAAATAGTAAGTTTTTTTCATTTTTATTTATTTTTCTACAAAATTAAATCTTTTTTTTAACAAAAAAAATAAAAATATATTATTTTCTTATCCAACCAAAAAAAAATATATCAAAATAAAATTTGGAATTATACTAAAAAAGAACTAACTTTGCACAAAAAATAAAAAGTTCTTTGTTTTGCAGGTAATTAAAAATTGATGTATTTTCTTCATTGAATAATGCAAACAAAGAATATGTGTTTCCAATTCAAAAAATATGTTAAATCGAAGACAATTACGCGCCAAAGCATTACAAAGTTTGTATGCCTACCACGAATCAAGAGTAGCCAATGCTGAACTCTGCCAAGATAAACTTTTGCAAAATTTTGACCCAAGTTGGGAATGGGAAGAAAAAAAATCACAAGACCTCGAACTTATCAAAAAACAAAAAGAAGAATCTAAAAAATTATTCAAACAATATCATAACAGCAAAGAAGTTTTTAGACCTAACATAACTATAGACGATAAAGTATATCGTGCTGTCCGCGAACAAGTTGTTTTTTTTGAAGGTTTGGATAAAAAAGATAGAAACTATCACGCACACGAATTGCTGGCACACACAGAGAAAGTTTATGACGCTTATTTGAGTGCATTGTCTTTGTTATGCAAATTTTCTGATTTTGCAGTACTCGAAAAAGATGCCGTAGAACGCTCATACCTTAGAAAAACAACAGAAAAAGGCGATTTTAAATTAGCAAACAATGTTTTAATTCAAGCATTACGCAAAAACGAAGGCTTGCAAATGCAATTTATCAAAAGAAAAATTAGTTGGGAAAATAAAATAAATGACTTGAAAATTTTTTATAACCAAGTCATTAAAAATAATGCTGACTATATCGAATATCACCAAAGTTTAGAAACAGATTTTCAAAAAGATAAAGAAATGATTTTGAAAATGCTAAAAACTTTCATTTTTCCACGCAAAACTACCAATCTTTTTACCTTAGATGAAGTCGGTTTCCCTGATAAATTATGGAGAAATTGGCTTAAAAATCGTACTTTTGAAGATATTTATGAAATTATCAACAAAAAACTATCTGTTGTTGCCCAGAGTTTTGTCAATGGTTTGAAAGATGAAACTAAAAGCAATGAATGGAGTCAAATTTTAGTAGATAAAATTACTCTTAGATTTAATAAAATTGTAGAAGTGATTAAAATTGAAGCACTAAAAATTCAAAAATATAAAATTTCACAAGAAAAACAAAGAGAAAGAGAAACCGCAAAAGCACTCGGACAAGATAAAAAACCAAAATTTGCACCCAAAAATGAGGAAGTAAAACCTGAACAAAAGGAAGTTGAAGACCCATTGACACAAAAAAATCCAAAAGAATTATTGGTAAAAAATACAATGGTGGCTTTGGTTGATGTTTTTTCTGAATTTTTAACCGAACAAAATCTTAATTTAGCAGGTTTACAAACACAACACATAGAATCAATCAATCAAACTTTGAGCGAGTTTTTTACAATTTTAAATCTAAATTGGGACGAAAAAGTAAGGCTCGTAGTGCGTGCCAAAAGCGACACAGAACTTTCTTATATCAGTGATTTGTTAGCAGACAATGATTTGTTTTGGGAAGAATCAGAAGAAGCAGTTTGTTCATTGGTACAAAAAACAATCAAATCTATCACAGAAGAAAATATGGATACTTTTTCGTTGATGAGTTTGACAAAAAGTTGGGAAGATGATAAAGAATTTATGCTCGATTTATACAAAAAATCTATCGAAGATGAAGAAGAATATCTCCAATATATTGCCCAAAATACACAAAATTGGGACGTTCAACGGATTGCAATGATTGATAGAATTATTTTATTGATGGGTATTTCAGAGATGATAAATTGTTTTAGTGTGCCTGTCAAAGTTACGATTAATGAATATATCGAAATGGCAAAAATATACAGCACACCCAAATCTAAATTATTTATCAATGGAGTTTTAGAAGCAATTTCTAAAATGTTGTTAGATAAAAATATCATCAGAAAAAGTGCTTTGGGCTTAATGGACAATAAATAAAAAGTATAAAAATATTTTTTTTTCACAATGGAATTACAAAATGCTATCCAACAACCTATTGAGGTTTTGTTACAAGAAATTGATTTAGAAAATCAAATTCGTAGTTTATTAGATGATACTCAAATTTATTTTGATTATAATGTTGTGCCTCATCTCAACGGACAATATCCACTCATTAAACTTGATTTGATAACGATTAACAAAGAACATAATCATAAATTTTTGTTTCATTCTAATCAAGGAGTTTCAAAAATGAGTATCTTGCAAGAAATGATTATTTATATTGACCAATATAAAAAACAACAAGAAACATATTCTATCGAATGGGCTGATATAAAAATTCCAAATCGTATCGAAATTTCTTGGTTCAAAGGCAATGATATTTTTGATATTTTGAATAAGTTTTATTATACAAAGGAAAAAAGTCAATTTAAAATTTTTAAAATTAAATTGATGCCTGAAGCATAATCTCAAAACATTTTCAAAATTATAAGTTTTTTATTATCTTTGCAAATATTAAACAACAAAAAATGAAAGAATATTTAAAAGGCGATAAAGAAAATTTATCAGAAAATGAAAAAACAATAGAAAAGGCACTCAGACCGCTGAGCTTCAAAGATTTTACAGGTCAAGAAAAAATTATTGAAAACGTAAAAATATTCGTAGAAGCCGCAAGCAAAAGAAAAGAAGCCTTAGACCACGTATTGTTACACGGACCGCCAGGATTAGGAAAAACAACGCTTTCGCATATTATTGCCAACGAATTAAAAGCACAATTGAAAATAACTTCAGGTCCCGTTTTGGACAAACCAAGTGATTTAGCAGGTTTATTAACAAATTTGCAACCTTTTGATGTTTTGTTTATTGATGAAATTCATCGACTTAATCCAATTGTGGAGGAATATTTATATTCAGCAATGGAAGATTATAAAATCGATATTATGTTGGATTCAGGTCCGAATGCGCGTACTATACAGATTTCTTTAAATCCTTTTACGTTGATAGGTGCGACCACGCGTGCAGGACTTTTGACTGCTCCCTTGCGTGCCAGATTTGGTATTAATGCTCGATTAGAATATTATGATGCAGAACTTTTAGCCGAAATTGTGAAGCGTTCTTGTAAGATTTTGAATACGCCTATCGAAGAGCAAGCTTCTTATGAAATTGCCTCAAGAAGTCGTGGTACACCGCGTATTGCTAATAATTTGCTTCGAAGAACAAGAGATTTTGCCCAAGTAAAAGGCAAAGGAACGATTACGATGGCTATTGCAAAAATGGCTTTAGATGCCTTAGAAGTCGACCAAAATGGACTTGATGAAATGGATAATCGTATTTTATCGACCATTATTGAAAAATTTAAGGGCGGTCCTGTCGGTTTGATTACCATTGCAACCGCCTGCGGAGAAGAAGCGGAAACGATAGAGGAAGTCTATGAACCTTTTTTAATCAAAGAAGGATATATTAACCGAACCTCACGCGGGAGAGAAGCCACCGAAAAAGCCTACAAACATATCGGTTTTGAGTATAATAAAAACAAAGATTTGTTTGCTTAATAGAAAAAATATGTATATTTGCACAAAAATTAAATTAAAAAAAATATGAAACCTTTGCATATCATTGGCTTAATCGGAATTGCTTTGGCAATAGCGATGATTGTTACAACTTTGGGAGATGCGAGCCGCTATGTTTCTTTTGATGAGGCTTGGACAATGGCAAAAAATGGAAACAAGACCAAAATTCACGTAGTTGGAACTTTAAGAAAAAATAAACAAGGAATTGCTACCAATGTTTATTATGATGCCGTAAAAGACCCTAATTATTTTAAATTTACTTTGATTGATAATAATAAAAAAGAATTTCCTGTGGTCTATCGCAATCCAAAACCTGCAGATTTTGAACGCTCAGAACAAGTAGTCGTAGTTGGAAATATGGTCGGTGAAGAATTTCACGCCAAAGATATTTTGATGAAATGTCCTTCAAAATACGAAGAAAAAGAAGTAAAAATGTAGTCTAAAAATAATAATAATGTGTAAGTGTTCACACTTGCACTCTTGTTAAATATACTACAAAAAACTGATGTTTTTTTCACAAACAATAATAAACATAGTTTATGAATGTACTTATTATTATTTTTGCATATCTTCAAAAACGCTGGTTGCATACTTTATTGAGCATTATTTTATTGGCTTTTGGCGTGGCAGTCATTGTTTTTTTATTACTTATTCAACCTCAAATGGAACAACATTTTTGGAAAAATACACAAGGAATAAAAATGGTCGTGGGTGCAAAAGGAAGTCCGTTGCAATTGGTGTTGTCAAATATTTATCATACGGCTAATCCCACCGGAAATATTGCTTTATCAGAAGCAAAAAAAATTCAAAATAAAGTTCAAAAATCAATTCCTTTGGTTTTAGGTGATAATTTTGAAGGATATAAAATTGTCGGAACAACCATAGATTACCCCCAACATTACCAAGCAAAAATCAAAAACGGAAGGCTTTGGGAAAAATCTTTGGAGGCTGTCGTAGGGGCTGATGTCGCTAAAAATTTATCCCTCAAAATCGGACAAAAAATTGTCGGAGGACATGGAGGACACAAACACGAAGACAAAAAATATACCATTGTCGGAATTTTAAATCCTAATTATAGCGTTGTAGATAAGCTAGTTTTGACTGATTTGAAAAGTATTTGGGAAATACACGAGGAAAATAATCAAAATAAAAACGAAACACATACACACGCAGAAGGAGAAGAACATCACGAAGACGAAAACAGAGAGATTACTGCATTATTGATTACAAAACTAAAAAATCAGATGCAGGCACTCAATTTGCCACGATTTATCAACAAAGAAACCAATATGATGGCGGCACAACCTGTGATAGAAATTCAAACTTTGTTTGATAGCTTAGGAATAGGCGAAAAAGTGTTACAGATTTTGGCTTGGGTGATTGTAATGATGGCAATTTTAAGTATTTTTATTGCTTTGTTTGATAGTTTAAAAAATAGAAAATATGATTTGGCTTTGATGAGAAGTTTGGGTGCGTCAAAACAACAAATTTTTATGCAAGTCGTTTTACAAGGTTTTATATTGGTTTTTTTTGGTAATATTTTGGGAATATTATTAGGACATCTTTTGACCGAATGGGTAGGAAGTTTATCACAAATTTCTGAACAAATGTATATTACAGGCTTTTTTTGGATAAATACTGAATTATATATTATTTTATTTTCGATTCCTTTGGCAATGCTAACGGCCTTCATTCCTGCATATCAAGCTTATCAAACGCAAACAGCAAAAGTTTTGAGTGCTTAAATTAGAAATATACATCGAAAAACAATATCCCAAAACTGCTTTTCGATGTGTATATCTTTGTAGGAATAAAAAAAATACTGAAAATCCTATCAAAAAAATTTATCAAATATTTCTAAAAAATATTTTTTGTATCATTCTTGACAATTTTTCTTATAAAATATATCTGCTTGTTTGCTTCCCAAGTCGCGTGCTAACTTCCAATCATTACAAGCACCATTCGAATCAACCAAATGAAACTTTGCAATTCCTCTCAAATAATAGGCAATGGCATTTTTTCTATCGATTTGAATAGCAACATTGAGGTTTGAAACAGCATTATTATAATCTTTTTGCAATATAAAAGAATTGCCACGACTGGTATAAAGTTCTACGTTTTTATTGCCCAACAAACGAATGGCTTTCACATATTCACGCCTTGAAACTTCAAAATTTCTTAAACTATCCAAAGCGGCGGCTTTCAAATATAAGGCTTCTCCGTTAGTTTTATCCAATTTTTCTACTATCTTAAACTCGGTTATTGCTTTTCTTGGGCTTCCTGTTTTGAGTAGCATTAATCCTTTTTTGAGAATATAATTGATGTTTTTGGTTTCATACCCAACCGCTCTCGAATAATTATACAAAGCGGCTTCCCAATCTTCTGCTTTTTCTTTTTCTTCTGCTATTTTTGCAAATTCAACTCCCGAACTTTGTGCTTTTGATGTGTTTAGTAAAAAATACAAAGAAAGAAAGCATATAAAGTAAAATTTATTTTTCATTTTTTTAAATAATTATACTGCAAAAATATATTAAATTATGTTAGAATAAAAATATTTTTATTTATTTTTGTAACTATTTGTGTTATTTCTTGGTGTTGTTGCAGTTGTCCTGTTTTGTCCTGCTGAACGAAGTGAAGCAACTGCTTATTAAAGGTGGTTTGTAACCGAAAAAGTATATTTTTCGCTTCGCTCAAAAAGACAAATATAACACTGCCTCTTTTTTATATCAAAAAAATAACCTAAATAGTTATAATGAATACAAATATCCATTTATTAGACTTCCTGCGAAATTGTTTTTTTAAGCCTCACTCCCTGCCCTCTCTCCACTTTGAGAGAGGGAAAAGGTGATTTCGCAGGAAGTCTATTGTTTAATCTTGAAAAAAAGATAGTTTTTTTACTTCTTTATTTCCCTTAAAACCCACAATAGTTCCTTTCATTTCTGTATTTCTTTTTTCTAAAAATCTTAAAAAAGCAATCGCTTCGTGATAGGTTTTAAAGTTTCCGATTAAATATTTATTCAATTCTTTTTTATTTTTTGCTTTAATAATCATAAAATAAGGTAACAAATTTTTGAATTGGTCTATGGGGTGGTTTTGTAAGGCGGCAATTTGAATTTTAAAACTCAAATTTCTTTTTTTATGTGTATTTTTTTTGTGCCAATGCTCTTTGATATATAACAAAGAATCTAAAATAAATTGTTTTCTATCGGCTACATCAGCAAAATCATCAAAAGTTATCAAACTTTTAACATAAAAAGAAGTATCATCTTTTATTTTTTGTTTTCCTTTTTGTGCTTCTAATATTTTATTTTCTTCTACTTTTTTTTTATTTTCTAAAAATATTTTAAAACCATTTAAGTCTTTTTTCCAAGCTTTGAGTTCTTTTTTGAGTGCTTTTTTTTCTTTTTTAGATAATTCTTGCCCAAAGCAAATATCACTATTAAAAAATATAAAATAAAATATAAAATAAAATAAAATATTCTTCATTATTTTGTAATTTTGTACGTTTAATTTAAAAACGGGCAAATTTAAGTATTTTTGGTTATATTATTCAAAATTAAAAGACAATACAATGAAAAAAATATTTCTGGTCGGTATTTTGGCTTTATTTTTCTTCTCTAATTTATTAGCACAAAAAAAAGCCGCAAAATCTGGCGTAACCTTTTATGAAGGTACTTGGAACGAACTATTGGCAAAAGCAAAAGAAGAAAAAAAACCTTTTTGGGTCGATATTTATACAACTTGGTGCGGTCCTTGTAAAATGATGGCAAAACAAACTTTCGCAGATGAAGAAGTCGGAAAATTTACCTCAGAAAATTATATCTCTTATAAACTTGACGCAGAAAACGGCGAAGGAGTAAATATCAGCGAAAAATATGGCGTAGAAGCGTATCCAACTTTTTTAATTTTTAATGCCGAAGGAAAACTTTTAGCAAAAGAAGAAGGTTTTAAAGATGCAGAAAGATTTATATATGTGTTAGAAAAATACAAAGAAAAAAAGAAAAAGAAAAAATAATATTTTTTTTTCTAATTTTATTATAAAAATTATTATAAAATTACTTTTTTCAAAAACAGGGTTTTGTACCCTGTTTTACTCATTTTATTCCATAAAATAGAATTTTTTAGACTGATGGGTAAATAATACTCCCATTTTTTGGCTACTATTTAGGTATGTTTTTTATGCAAGCGAAACACTCGCACAAAATTTCTTTGAACGAAAAATAATAAGTTTATTGACTCGTCCCAAATACTTACCTTTCTTTTAGGCAATAATTTTTCCAATATTATTTTTTTGTGAAAAGGTTACATTTTTTCTATATTTCTTACATCAATTTGTAAATAGGAAAAAAAAATATCAATTTTGCACACGATTCTAATTACTCATTATTTTTTACTTTATTTTTATGAAAAATTTTTTCTTTTTCTATACAAATATTATTTTCTTCTTGTTTTTTGTTGTTATTAATTGTAGTGAATTGAGAGGGCAAGGAAATGAAAACTTCTCGAATATAGGTGCAAGTGCGACTTATGGAACAAGAACATGGACAGGAAGCGGCGGAACATGGACTGCAACAGATGCAAGAGAAGACCAAACAATTAACTTAAAAGCAATTACTATAAGAAATGGCTCATTAACATCTCCAAATGTTTCAAATGGAATAGGCAATTTAACAATTACCACACAACTGAAATTTTCAGGCACTTCAGGTAATTTTGATGTTTTTATAAATGGAACCAATGTTGGAACTTTGCCTTATAGTTCAACTGCTACTACCACAACAATAAGTAACATTAACATATCAGGAAGCATACAAATTGTTCTAACAAATCAATCTTCAAGTAATAGAGTAGCAATAGATGATGTAATTTGGACATCTTATAATACTTCCTTTACCTCCACTCTCTCCGCAGGTGCAGGCACAGAGCCATCTTCATTTTCATCTTTGATAAATACACAAGCATCTTCTACACTTAATTTTGATTTTACTTTCACTGATGATGGAGCAACCCCTGCCACTGATGCCACTGATACACAAATCTCTCAAATTATATTCAATCAAGGAACAGGTAATACAATCACAGATTGGACACAAGCCATTGCAGGTGCGGAACTTTCTGACGGAACAAATGCTACTACTTCTGCTACTATTAATACAACAAACATTACTTTTGCCTCTTTACCAAATACATCGGGTACTATTGGAAGAATTGTCGATAATGCCACCAAAACATATACATTAAAAATCTGGCTCAAAACTGCGTTAGGCGGAACTCTCCCTACAACGATTGACGGATTAAATTTTGTCTTTCAAGTTACAAATTCAAATTTCACATTTGTTGCAGGAGGTTTGGCTACCGCTCAAAGTGCCAATTCAGGAAGCACTAACAATATAGTAAGTGTAGTAGCAACACAAATGAGTTTCACACAACAGCCTCCCTCTAATACTTTGGTTGGTGCTGCTATGAGTCCCAGCGTTTTGGTGCAAGCAACAGATGCCAATGGCAACAGAGATTTGAGTTATACAAATAATATCTCAATTACTTCTACAGGCACATTAAATTCAAGTCCACAAACTTCTTCGGCAAGTAGTGGTTTGGCAAGTTTTGGGAGTATTATTCACAATGTAATAGGTTTAAATTTCACACTTACGGCTTCTGCAAGTGGCTTTATAAATATTATTAGTGCAAGTTTTAATATTACCAATGTATCAGGAACATTTTTAAACTCTGGTGATTTAGTTATTATTGGTTTTGATGCCCAAGAAACAGGCTCAGGTGCAGAAGATGGCGTATATTTTATGAATATGATAGATATTTTGCCTAATACTACTTTTTCTTATGTAAACTCTCGTTTTGAGGCTTGCGCACCTGCTAACACACGCACAATGCGATGGGGAGGCTCAGGTGATAATCCTTATGAAGACCCAGGTATTATTAAATTTACTTGGACAGGCACGACAATCACAAAAGGAAGTGTAATCAAGATGCGTGCTGAAACTTCGGTAAGTAGTATCATTATGGAAATCAATGGAGTTGATAAAACATCAGATTTTACAATTAGTTCGCCCAGCATATCTTTTCCCAATATATCAAGTAGTTCACCCGACCAACTTTATGTAGTGCAAGGAGATTTTACTGCGTATGGAACAACCAATGTAGATAGATATAATTTATTCAGTGGACGTGTTTTGTTTGGATTTACCAATGGTGCTAATTGGGTGCCTTTTAGTAGTTCAGTTTCTTGTAATACAAACGGAACAGGTAGAGAAGGACGTTTGCATCCTGATTTGAGATGTTTTAATATTGAAACTTCAATAAGAGAAGATGCTATGTACTATAAAACTACTGCTGGTTTACAAATAGGAACAAAAAGACAACTTTTAGGACTAATCAAAGATGATGGAACTAATTGGACAAAAGGAATAACTTCTATACCATCTTCTAGAAAAACAACTACTTTTACTATCAACACAGGAAAATCTGACGGCACTTGGGTAGGTGATATAAGTCAAAATTGGTTCGATTGTGCCAATTGGGAAGGCTTGACTGTGCCTAACAATACTATTGATGTAGTAGTAGAAACTTATTCGCCTTATACAAACAGAGCAAATATAGATTTTAATGCAACTTTCTCTGATGAATTTCAAGATATTGCACAATGTAAAAATTTATTGATTACTGATAAAAGTGTATCATTAGAAGGAAATATAAATAGCCGTTTAGATGTTTATAGTAATATAACCATCTCAGGCACAGGACAAATCGATATGAACGATAATAACAACACAACCAACGATGGCACTATCAATCTATATGGAAACTTCACAAATCAACTTACTAATGGACTTGACGAAGGCAATGGTACATTTAACTTTATTGGATTGACTGAACAAACGATCAATAATACAAACGGAAACGAAGGATTTTATAGAATCAATGTCAATAAAACTTCAAATGATGTCAAATTATTATCAAACATCAATCTTACTTCTTATTCATCAACCAATAATGGACAAATTACATTGACACAAAATGATATAAACCTCAATGGAAATAATATTGATTTAGGAAGTTTGGGAACTTTGAACGAAAATTTAGCCAACAATCATTTAATCAAAGACAATACTGCTACTTTTGACAAAGGTGCAAGTGCTGGAGTTTCAGGTGGATATGTGCGCACATCAGCCAAAACAATTACCACAAGCAACAATACTATGTCAGGAATTGGACTTAATTTATCACGAGCCACAGGCAGCGATTATAGTGTAGAAGTAGATAGATACCATTATTCTGCTTGGTCAAACACGCGAACACTCAAAAGAGTTTTTCACGTCAAAACAACATCAGGCACAGAATCAGGCTCCAATTCTAACCTAAAAATGTTTTTTGCTAATGATGAGTTAAATGGTTTGAACAATGGTGCAGACGGAACTTTGACTGCTTGGCGTTTGCCGACAGGAAGTCCGAATGGTTGGGCATATCACCCTGTTGCGTCTGTGGCGCATAGTGCGGCGGCACGCACCATCGAGGCAACCAGCGTCAATGCTTTTTCACATTGGGCAATGACTCCTCCCAATATTCCACTTAGCAGTTGTATTTTAGATTTTCAGGCTCAAAAAACAGAACCGACTATCGCAAAATTGACTTGGAAAGTTATATTACAAGATTCACCACAAAAATTTGAGATTCAAAAAAGTTTTGATGGTATTAATTTTATACATATTGCTACAATTGACGCAAATTTATCACCCAATTACACAATAGATGATTATCAACTTTTACAAAGTAGCTATTATCGATTGAAAATATTTAAAACCTCAGGAGAAACAGAATTAAGCCCAATTCGATACGTAAGAGTAGAAAATGGACTGATTATTTATCCAAATCCTGTAGGTAATTTTATTAAAATTGAGGGAAAAAATCTGGGTACTTGCACTATGAAATTATTTGAAGTAAGTGGAAAAAACTTGTTAGATAATCGTGGAAGTTTATCACAAATCAATGAAGTTCTCAATCAATATTTACCAAATTTACCAAAAGGAATGTATTTTTTACAAATCAATACAGACCAACAAAGATTTGTACATAAATTGATAAAAGAGTAAAATATTTGATAAAACATCAATTAATACAAAAAAAGGTAAAAAATTGGTAACTATTTAATGTAAATTTGGAATAATTTTTATTTATAAACAATTGATTTTCAATTATTTATAAATAAAAATTATTTTCATTCAGATATTTTTTCAACGATTGTTATGCTAAATCTAAATGATAAAAAAAAATCAAATTTGGAAAAATAAACTTTTTTTATTAACATTGCAGTTGTTTTTATACACTAAAAAAATATAATTGATGATAAATTTTTTTCGCCTTACTACATCTTTCAAATATATTATTTTATTCTCTTTGTTTTTGATAATGAGAATACCTGCTTTGTTGGTTGATTTTCCTTTGTTAAATCCATCTTTGAGTTGGATGTTGGTTGGCGAAAGATTAGCACAAGGTTATCAATTATACACAGAAACTTGGGACACGACAGCCCCTTTTTCCGCTTTGTTTTTTGGTTTGATACATTTAGTGTTTGGAAAATGGTATTTAGTGCATCAAATTATTGCTATTTTTTTTGTATTTTTACAAGCCTTGTGGTTCAATCAAATTTTATTCAAAGCAAATATTTTTCACGAAAGAACAATGTTACCAGCCTTGTTATATTTAGTGATGATGAGTATTTTTGTTGATTCTTGGGTGGTTACGCCCATTTTATTAGCCAATAATTTTTTATTATTATTTTTGCGTTATCTTTTGATGCAAATGAACGAAAAACAAAGATATAACGCTACATTTGAAATTGGTGCATATATTGCGATTGCGAGTTTGTTTTATCTGCCTTGTGTTACGCTTTTGTTGGTAACTTATTTGACTTTTTTGCTTTATACCAATAGTAAAATTCGAGATTATATTTTAGTTTTGGTATCATTTTTCTTTACGATGGGTATAGTTTTGCTTACATTTTATATGTTTAATGCAGAATATGCTTTTTATTTTAACTATTTGCGTCCTTTATTATTATTAAAAATTCAATTTTATATCCAATTTTATGAATTGTTATTGTTAGCAAGTGTGAGTATTTTGTTAGTAATTTTGAATATTTTTTTAAGTCCACGTTATCGTCGTTACAACAACTATCAAAATAGAACCCAAACTGTCATCACTTTTTGGTGGTTTATCAGTTTGTTATCTGTATTTTTGGATTACAAACTATCGGCTTATAGTTTATGTTTGTTAGCAATTCCGACTGCTTTTTTGCTTTCACATTTATTTTTACAGCTTACGCATAAAATTATGGCTGAATTGGTATTTTCGTTTTTGTTGGCTTGGCATTTATTTTTTACTTATGTCAGCCTTTACAATGCCAATTTAATTTTACCTTTCAAACAATTGGGAGGCGTTGATATTCCTCTTAAAATCCATACAGAAAAATTACTAACACAATTAGACAAACAAAATTTAGCATATAAAAATAAAAAGATATTAGTTTTAGGCAATAATTTATCGCCTTATATGTATGCTCGCTTAGCCACGCCTTATCTCAATGGTGATTTGGCACAAACGCATTGGCAAAATCTCAATCAATATAATATTGTTTTAGAAACTTATTCAAATTTTGAAAAAGATATGCCACAAGTTATTATTGACCAAAACAATAAAATAAATCAGATATTTGCCGCTTTGCCATTGTTAGCAGAAAAATATGAAAAATCAAAAAATAAAAATATTTATTTATTAAAATCAACTAAAAAATAATTTTTTTTTATTGATTTTATTGTTCGCTGTTTCTACCAACTGGTGCAAGCCTTTGGCTTGTCGTTTCCGCCATTGTGGTATGTCGAAAAGTGCAGAACGACCTAAATTTTGATTAAAACGTAACTTTTGCACTTTTCGACACCAACAATCTACGTTTGTTTATCAGCACATTTTTATTTTGCACAAAGATAGAAACTTATTTTTGAAAATATAAATGAACGATAAAAAATAACGAAAAAAATCAATATTTATATACCAACATATAAACGCTGAGTTGTCGGCGGAGATATTAAAAAAGTACAATTTTATAAGATTTATATTTCAAAAATATTTAAGATATTTTAAGATATTTTTCAATTTACTTTAAGATATTTTTTTCGAAATTTTTTTATAAAAAATTTTTAATTTTTTTTTCTTAAAGATTATCTTAAAGTATCTTAAACTTAAAAAAAATGATTGAAGTTTTATAACATTAATATTTTCATTTTTTTGGTTTCAATTATTTTTAATATTG
>RDXZ01000005.1 GCA_004293265.1 Bacteroidota bacterium
CATTGAAATTTTAATTTCTTCATTTTTAAGCATTTGTGTAAAATTCTTACTTGTAAACTGACTCCCTTGGTCGCTGTTAAAAATAAGTGGTTTCTCCCAATTTTTTAGAGCTGTTTGTAAACAATCTATACAAAAATACTCTGATAAACTATTTGATAAACAATAACTTACAATAAATCTTGAATACAGGTCAATGATTGCTACCAAGTACAAGAACCCACTTTTCATAGGAATATACGTGATGTCAGTTGCCCATACTTGATTTAATTGATTGATTATTAAATTTTTAAGTAAATATGGATATACCTCATGATTTTTATCTTTTACAGATAAATTGGGCTTAGGGAAAATAGCTTCTATTCCCATGAGTCTCATTAATCTACGTATCCTCTTGATATTAAATTGTTTATCCCTTTGCTGCAAATTCATTAAAATTCTTCTTGCACCATAAAAAGGATGCGCTGTATAAATTTTATCTATTTCACGCATGAGTTGCAAATTTTCCTCGCTTTCAGGCACAGGTTGATAATAAAAAGATGACCTTGTTATACCAAGCAGCTTGCATTGATGCTGAATACTCAAATTATTATCTTGTTTATCAATAAGCCTTCTTTGCTGTTCAAGATTTAATGAATTTTTAACTGCTTCAATTTTTTTTTAAGAAAATTGTTTTCGACTTGTAACTCACCAATTTGTTGGAACAAAGGAGCAGTAATTTCCTCTTCTTTTTCAGGTATTAAATTTGAATTTTTTGCACCAAATAGAATAGGTAAATTATTTATTATCTGATTTTTCCATAAGGAAATCTGATTGGCACTTACCTCAAACTCGCTACTCAATTGAGCAAGCGTTTTTTGCTCTTTTAGTGCTTCCAGCACAACTTTTGTTTTGAAAGCAATATCATGTAAACGTCTTTTTCTTTTAGCCATTTTTTGTATTATTTTAAGGTAAAGATAACTAATTTTCACCTTAATCTACTGTCCAAAAAATAGGGTACATTATAAACAATGTATTGTCAAAAGCGGGACTGAAAGGCTTTGAATGGACATTTGTGCAAAACTAAACTTTCGTTCTTCGATTGAACTTTGGTACTAAATTCCCCGCCTTCGGCAATACCCAAAACGTTATATGCCATGCAAATAAAGACCAAACAAACTGATAAACAACGATTAAATGAATGAATTAATAATAAATATACAAAATAATTTCGGGATAGATAAATTATCTACAAAATTTGTATTTTCTAATACAAATAAAGTTAATGTTGTTTATGCAAAAAATGGTTTAATGAAAACGTCTTTTGCTAAGATATTCAATAAAATACAAGAAGGTAAAGAAACCGAAATAAAAGACGAAATTTTTGGCAAAACACCAATTGAAACTAATATAAAAATTGACGGTACACCAATAACCAAAAACGACGTATTTGTAATCAACTCATTTGATAGTTTTTATGAATCATCGAGTATTGCAACATTATTGATAAATGATTCAATCAAAGTAATTTTAGATGAAGTTTTGGCAATAAAAGATAGATTTTTTAAAATTTTAGAAAAGAAATCTGATTTAAAAATATCTAAAACTCTTGCAGGAAAGACCGTTTATGAATTAGAAAATCAAATATTAGATGATTTTTCATTTACTGAAAAGAGTTTTTTACAAAATATCGCTTCGATAATTATAGATACGGCTAATCTTATTAGTCCTGAAATTATCTATAATGATATATTTGATAATACGGTTATAAAAAAAATTGAAACAGCTGAATTTCAAACTAAAATTGACGACTATTTAACTAAAAGTGATGAGATTTATGCTAAATATGTTTTCTTTGATAAAGGAAAATTTACATTACCTAAACTAAAAGAAGTTCAAAAACGTTTAAAAGCAAACAATTTCTTTGTAAAGGATAATAAAATAGTTTTACAAGGTTTAATTACTGATGAAAGTATTTTAACAAATAAGATAACAGAAATTGAAACAGCATTACAAGCAACTAGTGAATTTAAAGCAATTGAGAAACTTTTAAGTGACTCAAAAGGTATTGTTCTCAAAGATATAATTGAGAGCTATCCAGAAATAATTTCAGAATTAAAAACAGTAAATCATAGTAATCTTAGGAAAAAACTATGGTTATCATACATTAATAGTGAAATAGGCGATTTTAATGTTTTAAAAGATAAATATTTGGCAT
>RDXZ01000108.1 GCA_004293265.1 Bacteroidota bacterium
AAATATCTTTTGTATCAATATCATAGTAATACTCTAAGATAGATAAAAATAAACTTTTTCCCATTTTTCGAGGACGTAAAAAAGAAACATACTTTTCTTTTTGTTCCAAAAGTGGTAAAAAATGCGTTTTATCTACAAAAATTTTATCTTCTCTAATAATACTTTCTAAATTAGAAACTCCATAAGGAAATATAACCTCTTCTTTTTTCATATTTTTTTTATTTTTAAAAATAAAACAATTATAAACTTTTTAAAATAAAAAAACAGAAGAATTATAGGAAAAATTTTAAGAAGTTACATATACTATTTGTCCATTTTCTTCTATTTCTGTTCCGATAATTCCTCTTTTTTGTAATTTTTCTATTACAGGCAAAAGTTTATCGATACTTTCTCTTACCAAAATTACTGCTTCTACCAGTGTAATTCTATTTTTTTTATGTACCAATGCTTCCAAAAAACGAACTTCTAAATCTGCTTCATAAGTTGAGATAGGAATACGTACATTTGGATTATTCGAAGAATGGCTTGGTAAATTATTTTCAGGATAATGAGAATGTTGTACCATTCGTTGTGGTGGCAAAAGTTCTTCTAACTCATCTATTTTATTTTGTTTTTGTCGTAATAAAAGTCTTACTGTACCTAATCCACCCATAAAAAAAGCCAATAAATCAATCAACAAGGCAGGTTTTGGAACATAAAAACCACGATTAAAAGTCATAATCAAAAATAAAAGTCCTACCCCAAAACCTATCCCACCCAAAGCAAATATAAAATCAACAATATCCGCAAAACTATATTTTTTGTCATTATCTTGTTTCGACATAATTTTTATTTTTGATTTAATTATTTTTTAATTCATCATTTACTCAACCACATCACCAAACAAATCAAAAGCCTCCGTACTTCTTACTTTTACTTGTGCAAAATCACCGATTCGAATGTATGTATTTTCAGCACTTACCAATACTTCATTATCTACTTCGGGAGAATCAAATTCTGTTCTGCCTACAAAAAAACCGCCTTCTTTTCTATCAAACAAAACTTTGTATGTATTTCCAACTTTTTTCTCGTTCAATTCTGAGGAAATTCCTTGTTGCAATTCCATAATTTCGTCGATTCTATTTTGCTTCGTTTCAGCCTCTACATTGTCCTCAAAAGAAAAACTATGCGTGTTTTCCTCGTGTGAATACGTGAATACTCCCAACCTATCAAACCTATTTTTTTCTACAAATTGATATAATTCATCAAATTCTTTTTCGGTTTCGTCAGGGTGTCCAACGATTAAAGTTGTTCTGATGGCGATTTCAGGGATAGTTTGGCGTATTTTATCTATCAAATCTTGAGTTTTTTCTTGCGTAATTCCTCGCCTCATTTTTTGTAACATCATAGTTGAAGCGTGTTGCAAAGGCATATCTAAATATTTACAAACATTACTTCTATTTTTAATAACGTCTAAAATATCCAATGGAAATCCTGCAGGATAAGCATACTGCAAACGAATCCAATCGATGCCCTCTACGTCAGCCAATCTATCAATTAATTCAGATAAGTTTCTTTTTTTATAAATATCCAAACCATAATAAGTCAAATCTTGAGCAATTAAAATCAATTCTTTTGTACCTTGTTTGGCGAAATTTTTGGCTTGTTCGACCAAAACTTCCATCGATTGCGAAACGTGTTTTCCACGCATCAAAGGAATGGCACAAAATGAACAAGGTCTATCACAACCTTCCGCAATTTTAAGATAAGCATAATGTCTTGGTGTGGTCAAAAAACGTTCTCCGACAAGTTCTTGCTTGTAATCAGCTTTAAATTGTTTGAGCAACAAAGGTAAATCTCTTGTACCAAAATAAGCATCAACATTTGGAATTTCTTTTTCCAAATCTGATTTATATCTTTCTGACAAACAACCTGTAACGTATAATTTATCAATCATTCCCTCGTTTTTGGCTTGGGCATAATTCAAAATTGTGTCAATAGATTCTTGTTTAGCATTGTCAATAAAACCGCAAGTATTAATAATAACCACATTGGCATCATCTTTTTGGCTTTCGTGTTCGATATCTATTTTATTGGCTTTGAGTTGTGTGATTATATTTTCAGAATCAACGAGATTTTTTGAACAACCCAATGTAATCAAATTTACTTTGGTTTTACGATTTCCTTTTGTTTTCATTTTTTATCTTTTAAAATTTAATACATTTTTGACAATAATTGCCCCAAAAATTGCCGCCAAAATCAGCGGAAAAGTTGTTCTATTATCGCCACTGACAATATAATTGGTCAATGCTTCGCCTGCAAAAAACCACAAGGCAAACATACCCATCATCAAAAAAGTCAAACCAAGCCTTAATAAAGCTGATTTTTTGTCACCTTTTTGATACATATTTTTGTGTCTTCTTGCTTCTTTGAACGCCATGCTGAGTCTTTCTTGTCTATTTTCTTCATTTTCGATATTATTATCGTCATTGTTTTTATTTTCTTGACGAATAATATTTTTTAAACTTCTTTTTTCAGCTAATCGTTCTTGCATTTCTTCCTTTTCAGGGTCATAATATCTTGGGATATAGTCAAATTGCCTATGTTGTGGCAATTTAAACAGAGATGGCATTTTAAACATACGCTTTAAAATTTTTAAATTGAATGTGCGAATTTACAAAAAATCTTATAAAAAATCAAAATATAATTGATTTTTTTTGTTTTTTTGATAAAAAATCTTTTTTTTTGAACGTTTTTTATAAACGCTTGTTTTTATTTGTTATATAAACCTTTTATTTTTGTATGAAAAAAATCTTGTCTTGGCTCGTAACGCCTCTTTTTTTGATTGTTTTTGGATTATTATTATTGATTTTTCAACCTTTGATGTGGATAAGCCATCGAGTTTTTGGGTTAAAAACTTTAGAGAGCGTAACCTATTGTTTGCAGGCGTTATTGATTGATATATTTATATTGACAGGTTCTTGGTTTAAAGTTACCAATCCATATAAAGATAGATTTAAAAATATTAACCGACCATTGATTATCATTAGCAATCACCAAAGTATGTTTGATATTCCTTTAATTTTGTGGTATTTTCGTAAAAACCGCCCTAAATTTGTTGCTAAAAGAGAGGTAGGAAAAGGTATTCCATCAATTTCTTATTATTTACATCACGGAGAACACATGCTTATTGATAGAAAAGATAAAGAGCAAGCACTCTCTGCCATTGAAAGAGGTTCGCCAATGATTGCAAAAAACAATTGGTCTGCGGCTATTTTTCCCGAAGGGACTCGTTCCAAAGACGGCATCACAAAACCTTTTAAAACCGCAGGCATTACAAAATTATTGGAAATGTTACCCAACGCTTTGGTTGTGCCTGTGGTCGTGGGCAATACTTGGCTTTTAGGAAAATATAACTATTTGCCTGTTCCTTTCAATGCTCGTTATAGTTTCGAAGTTTTAGAACCTATTGAACCAAATACAATGCCTGTGGAGGATTTGATTGTTTTATTAGAACAAAAAATTAGAAGTCTTGTAGAAAAAAAACAAGGAAAATAAAAATTTTTATAACATCATAAAAAAAATTTTGCAGGTTTTTATAATGTTATTTTCTATTGCATTTGAACAAATAATTATTTTTTTGTTACCAAATAGGCAGAAAATATGTTTGTATTTTTAATTGCTCAAGCGTGAGGCTCAATACTTTCAATTTAAGAAAAAACAATATTTTTATGTTGTTTTAAAGCAAAAAAATAAAATATTTTATTTATTTTTGTAATGTTTTTTTATGATAAAATACTTAAATTGACAGACTTCGGATAAAAAATTTGAATTATTTAATTTTTATAAAACATTGATAATCAAACCTATAAGATTTTAAAAATCTTATAGGTTTATCTGTTTACACTAAAATTATCAGAGAACCGATTTTTTTTATATTTCACAAAAAAATCATTTAAAATATCAAAAAATAATAAATATTTTTCTGCCAATTTGTCATAATAAAAAAAACGTTCATAATTTTTGTCTTATTCTAAAAAAAGTTGTAACTTTGTGCCTCGAAACTAAACTTCCTTCTTAAAACAAGGAAAAAAATATAACACTGCCTTATATGTTCAATATTCTTAATAAAGCAATCACTGCAATTTTTGGCTCAAAAGCTAAAAAAGATATGAAAGAACTTTTTCCTTATGTGGAAAAAATCAATACACAATGGAATCAATTAGTATCTGTTTCTGATGATGAATTACGTCAAAAAACAGAAGAATTAAGACAAATTATTGATAAACATTTAGAAAATATCGATATAAAAATCAAAAATCTCAAAGAAAAAACAGATAGTGATTCAAATATTTCTATTGATGAAAAAGAAAATATCTTTAATCAAATTGATGTTTTAGAAAAAGATAGAAACAAAGAATTAGAAAAAGTTTTGTTAGAAGTATTACCAACTTCTTTCGCTATTGTCAAAGAAACGGCAAGAAGATACAAAGAAAACAAAAAATTGGTAGTTACTGCCACAGATTTTGATAGAGAAATTGCTACTCGTAAAAAAAATGTAGTGATTGAAGGTGATAAAGCCGTATGGCATCATCAATGGGAAGCCGCAGGAAATTTGATTACTTGGGAAATGATGCATTATGATGTGCAGTTGATTGGTGGCGTGGCTTTGCATCAAGGAAAAGTCGCAGAGATGGCAACAGGGGAAGGAAAAACGTTGGTCGCAACCTTGCCTTCTTTTTTAAATGCTTTGGCTCGTAGAGGCGTACATATTGTAACGGTTAATGATTATTTGGCTCGCCGAGATTCTGAATGGATGGCTCCGCTTTTTGAGTTTCATTTAGTAACTATTGATTGTATTGATTTACACGAACCACATACAGAGGCACGTAGAAAAGCCTACATGGCAGATATTACTTATGGTACAAATAACGAATTTGGCTTCGATTATTTGAGAGATAATATGGCAAATGACCTACACGAATTGGTACAAAGAAAACACCATTACGCAATGGTTGATGAGGTCGATTCGGTTTTGATTGATGATGCACGTACACCTTTGATTATTGCAGGACCAGTATCAAGAGGAACTTCGGAAGAGCAAGAATATGAAATGTTGAAACCACGTATTCAACGCATTGTAGATGCACAAAAAAAATTAGTCTTAGAATATCTTAATCAAGCAAAAAGAGCATTACAAGAAGGAAAAGAAAAAGAAGCAGGACTGCCACTTTTTAGGGCGCACAGAGGTTTACCAAAATTAAAACCTTTGATAAAACTATTGAGCGAAACAGGTAATAAAGTATTGATGCAAAAAACTGAAAATACTTATTTGGCTGATAACCAACGCTTAATGCCCGAAGCAGACAAACCTTTGTATTTTACAATTGATGAAAGAAATAATCAAATTGACTTGACAGGCAACGGTATCGCATTTTTAACTGCCAATAGTGATGACGATAAATTTTTTATTTTACCTGATATTGGTGCAGAAATAAACGCATTAGATTCTAAAAAATTTGAATCAGAAGAACAAAGATTAGAAGCAAAAGAAACTTTAATCAGAGATTATACCATCAAAACACAACGTATTCATACCATTCAACAATTATTAAAAGCATATACTTTGTTCGAAAAAGAAACAGATTATATTATTGTGGATAACGAAGTGAAAATCGTTGATGAACAAACAGGGCGTGTGATGACAGGAAGGCGTTATTCTGACGGCTTACACCAAGCCTTAGAAGCAAAAGAAAATGTAAGAGTACAAGATGCTACACAAACTTATGCTACTATTACCTTACAAAATTATTTCCGTAAATACCATAAATTAGCAGGAATGACAGGAACAGCCGAAACTGAAGCCGCTGAATTGTATGATATTTATAAATTAGATGTAGTGGTCGTACCTACGAATGTCAATGCGGTTCGTAAAGATGCACAAGATTTGGTTTATAGAACGGTAAGAGAAAAATTTAATGCAATCATAGAAGAAATAGGACGATTAAGACAAGCAGGAAGACCTGTGTTAGTCGGAACAACTTCTGTAGAATATTCAGAAATTTTAAGCAGAATGTTGTCTTTAAGGCAAATCGAACACCAAGTTTTGAATGCAAAATTGCACCAAAAAGAAGCGGAAATCGTTGCTTTTGCGGGACGAAGCGGCACAGTTACGATTGCTACCAATATGGCAGGTCGTGGAACGGACATCAAATTAGCACCTGAATCAAAAAATGCAGGCGGTTTGGCTATCATCGGTACAGAAAGGCACGAATCTCGTCGTGTGGATAGGCAGTTGCGTGGGCGTGCAGGTCGTCAAGGTGATCCTGGTTCTTCTCAATTTTTTGTGAGTTTGGAAGATAATTTGATGCGTATGTTTGGTTCAGACCGAATCGCAAAAGTAATGGATAGATTTGGTTTCAAAGAAGGTGAGGTTATTCAACACTCAATGATTACAAAATCTATAGAAAGGGCGCAAAAGAAAGTTGAAGAAAATAATTTTGGTATGCGTAAACGTTTGTTAGAATATGATGATGTAATGAACAAACAGCGTGATATTATCTACAAACGCCGTAAAAATGCTTTAAATGGAGATAGATTAAGCATTGATATTAGCAATATTATGGCTGATGTTTGTGAGGATATAGTTACAAATTGTCGTTTAGCACCTTTGGATACTTTCAAAATGGAAGTTCATAAAACTTTTGGTATCAGTGATTTTGTTATTACCAAAGAAGAATTAGAACGTGGTGAAATCAATGCAATTGCATTAAAATTGTATTATTTTGTGCGTGATAAATACGAACAGAAAAACAAAGCAATTTTACAAAGTATTATGCCAATATTGCACCAACTATATCAAGAGCAAAAACAAAATGTAACTGGTATAAATATTCCGATTACTGATGGAAAGGTACAATTAACAATTACGTTCAACCTTGAAAACATAATTAAATCCGAAGGGCAAGAAATTATCAAAGATATTGAAAAATATATTTCACTTTCTTTGATAGACCAAGAATGGAAAGAGCATCTAAGGGAAATGGACGATTTGAAACAATCCGTACAAAATGCTTCTTGGGAGCAAAAAGACCCTTTGGTTGTTTATAAATTTGAGGCATTAGATTTATTTAGAGCATTTGTAGCCAAAGTAAATAGCGACACAGTTAATTTTTTGATGCACGCAAACGTGGTAGTTGAGGAGCAAGAAGATATATCAGTGGCAAAATCTACTAAAAAACAAACGCCTAAACCCAGTAACAAAATAAAAGAATCGAAACAAGATTTTTCAAGTTCTTTCGCTGATATTGATGAAAGTTTATTCTCTGAATTTAATGATATAACAGAAAAAAATACACAAAAACAAACTCCTGCTCGCAGTCAAAAAGTAGCCAATCCAAACGACAGAGTGAGTGTGCAATATAGTGATGGACGCGTTTTGAAAGATGTAAAATTCAAAACGATTGAAGATGATTTGAGAAAAAATCGTTGTATTTTGGTTAATTAAAATATTTTATGCTAACTTTCTAAGAGTTTTAAAACTTTTGGAAAGTTAGAAAAAATGTAACTACTTAGGTTATTTTGGTGCAAGCGTGGACGCTTGCACCAGTTAATATCTCGTGCAAGCGTCCACACTTGCACGAAATTCAAAATAATGATTTTATTAACCAACCTAAATAGTTACGAAAAAATAAAATTTATAACAAAATAAAAAAGGTTTTTGAAAAGACTTAAAACTTTCCAAAAACCTTTTTTTATTAAAATACAAACTCAAAACTACCCCCCAAAATGCAAATAAATTGTAACAGTGTGTTCGTACACACTTTTAAGAGGTCTGTTAAATTGATTTATTTCTTGTTTGTTGAGCATATTCAACAAGCCATGTGAAAAACGAATTTCAGGAGCAAATTTAAAATAACTATAAAAAATATCTAAACCAAAACCATAATCTATCGCAATATCTCGTGTGTTTACGGTTACATTTTCTAAATCATTTTTTCGACTTGTCAATAAAAAACTTGGTTTTATACCTGCAATCAAATACATACCACGTAATCCACGTAGTTGTGAACGATATTTAATCAACAAAGGCAGTTCTAACATACTTGCCTCCACTACTTTTGATTTATTTGTACCATTTTGATAATTATAATCCAAACCAAATTCGTAGCCTGCAAATCCATTGACGCAAAAACGAACATCAAAAAAATCACTTACTCTAAAATTTGAATACGCACCAATCATAATACCGGGTGAAGTACGCGGCACAATACTCACTAATCCATTGAACTGACTTGGGTCTCCATTGATAAATTCATCAGTGAGATTAATATTCATTCGGCTAAAAGTAGGACCAAAAAACATTCCAAAGTTTAAAAAACGTTTCCATTTATCTGTTTTTTTGAGTTCCAATTTAGCATCTTCTGCATAAATACTTTTTTTATTTTTTCTTTCAAAACCATATTTTCTTGGTGGTTCTTGTGCGTGTATGCTTTTTATGCTTATAAAAAATAAAAATAAACAATAAATAGTTATAGTTATTTTATTTTTATTCAAAAAACTTCTTTTTATATTTTGCATTGTGTATTAACCAATTTTAAGTAAAAATTATATATTATTTGTAAAATTGGTAGAGTTTCTTCAAATGTTATGTTTTTTGTTTTTAAATTTTTAAACGTAAATTAAACTAAAAAGTTTTTCAATGAGGTTATTCTCTCAAAAAAACTATTCTTTTGTTCTGTGCATTTGATACATTTCGAGCATACATTCAAACAAAAATTCTAATGTTTCTGTATGTCTTTTTGCTTCTGCAATGCTGTTTCCCCACGCATAAAGCCCATGTCCTGCTAATAAAAAACCATAAGTTTCAGGATTTCTATCATAATAAGCCGTAATTTCTCTCACTAATTGTTTCATATCTTGGCTATTTTGAAAGATAGGAATTTTAATTTCGGCTTCGTGAGTGGTAATATTTCTGATGCCTTTTAATAATTCAAAACCTGTAATTTTAGCAATTTTATCTTTTTGATGAATCAAGGAATAAATGGTTGATGCTTTTGAATGTGTATGCAAAACACATTCCGTTTCTAAATTTTGATATAAATAAGTATGTAAAAGTGTTTCTGCGGAAGATTTAATATTTTCATAAGGAGGCAAAGGAGTTCCTTGTGCATCTATCCACATAAAATCTTCTTTTTTAAATTTTAATTTATCAATACCTGACCTCGAAATAGTGTAAGTATTTTGATTGGGTGTAGGATTTCTAAAAGAATAATTGGTGCTTGTTGCCATTGACCAGCCTCTCGAATGAAAAAGATGTATAATTTCCAATAATTCTTTTTCTAAATGTTGATATTGCTCTGTTTCTAAAAGATACATTAATGATAAATATGATAAGTTTGAAAACTTTTGTAATAGTCGTTTGTAAAAACACAAACAACGGCGAAAAAATCCTTGCAAAGTTACCAACTATTTACCAAATAGCCAAGAATAATAAAAAAAGTTATGATAAAATTTTTCTATGCCGTTGCCTGCACTCCACAGCAAACTCTGTGCATAAGAGTTTTCTGCGGGACACAGACAACAGTAGAAAATTTTTTTTTAGAATAACTTAGCTTACTTTTAACACTAATTTTCCTTTATTTTTTCCTTCAAACAACATCAAAAGAGTTTCAGGGAAATTTTCAAAACCATTTTCGATATGTGTTTGTGTTTTTATTTTTCCTTCTTTAATCCATTGTGCCGTTTGTAAAATTCCTTGTGCATAATCTTTTAAGAAATCAAAAATCACAAAACCTTCCATTTTAGCACTATTTACCAATAAAGAAAGATAATTAGACGGACCTACAATGGGTGTAGTGTTATTGTATTGAGAAATAGCACCACAAATGACTATTCTTGCTTTTTTACGAATTTGCGTCAAAACATCATCTAAAATTGTTCCACCTACATTATCAAAATATACATCAACGCCCTCAGGAGCAATTTTATGGAGTTCTTTTTTGAGATTTTCAACTTTTTTATAATCAATACAAGCATCAAAACCAAACTCCTCGACTACCATTTTGCATTTTTCTTCGCCACCCGCAATGCCAATGACTTTACAATTTTTAATTTTTGCAATTTGCCCAACCATCAATCCTACTGCCCCTGCCGCCCCCGAAACGACTACGGTTTCGTTTTCTTTTAATTCTCCAACATTCAAAATACCAAAGTAAGCGGTCATTCCTGCCATTCCCAAAGCACCCAAATAAATAGGCAATTCTGCTAAATTAACATCAATTTTTCTGACACCTTTTCCATTACAAATGCCGTATTCTTGCGTTCCAAAAGCATAATTTACATATTCTCCCACTGCAAAATGTGGATTTTTAGACGCAATTACCTCACCTACGGTATCTGCACGCATTACCTCACCAATACCTACAGGTGCGATGTAAGATTTTGCATCATTCATCCAGCCACGCATTGCAGGGTCTAAGGAAATATAGTTTATTTTTACTAAAATTTCACCTTCTAAAATTTCTCTTACTTCTTCAGTAGTTTGCTCCCAAGTATCACGTGTGGGAAGCCCAAAAGGTCGTTTTGCTAAACGAAATTGGCGATTTTGCATATTTTTTTTATACTAATTTGAATAATTTTTTTGAATAACTTTACGAACTTTCCAAAAGTTTTAAAACTTTTGGAAAGTTCGATAACTAACTCATTTGAAACAAAGGATATTTTGACATCCAAGCGTTGATTTCTGTTTTAATACCTTGCAAAGTTGATTCATTTTCTGCGTTTTTCAAAACATTATCAATATAATCTGCAATGCGTTGCATATCTGTTTCTTTCAAACCACGTGTCGTAACTGCGGCTGTTCCCAGACGCATTCCTGAGGTTACAAATGGTGATTTATCATCAAAAGGTACTGCATTTTTGTTGATAGTAATATCTGCTTTGATAAGTGTTTCTTGTGCCATTTTTCCTGTCCAGCCTTTACTTCTCAAATCTATCAACATCAAATGATTGTCCGTTCCTCCTGAAATAATTTTATATCCTTTTTCCACAAATGCTTTTGCCAAGGCTTGTGCATTTTTTAACACTTGTTGTGTATATATTTTAAATCCATCACTCAAAGCTTCTTTGTAAGCCACTGCTTTTGAAGCAATGACGTGTTCCAAAGGACCACCTTGTGTGCCAGGGAAAACAGCACTATCTAATAATTCAGACAACATTCTCAAATTTCCTTTGGGATTAGTGATACCAAATGGATTTTCGATGTCGTTTCTAAGCATAATCATTCCTCCTCTTGGTCCTCTCAAAGTTTTGTGCGTTGTAGTGGTTACAATATCACAATAAGCCAAAGGGTCATTCAATAAACCTTTTGCAATCAAACCAGATGGGTGAGAAATATCCGCCAACAATAACGCTCCAACTTTGTTAGCAATCTCACGCAAGCGTGCATAATCCCAATCACGCGAGTAAGCAGACGCACCACAAATCATTAATTTTGGTTTTTCAGCAATGGCTTTTTTCTCCACTTTGTCCCAATCAATCAAACCTGTGCTTTCTTCTACTCCATAAAAAGAAGGTTGATATAATTTTCCCGAAAAATTAACAGGCGAGCCATGTGTAAGATGCCCGCCATGCGATAAATCAAAACCTAAAATTTTATCTCCTGCTTGCAAAACTGCCAACATAACCGCCGCATTGGCTTGCGCCCCTGAGTGAGGTTGCACATTTACCCAAGTGGCTCCGAATAATTCTTTGGCTCTATCGATGGCTAATTGTTCGATTTCATCGACGATTTCACAGCCACCATAATAGCGTTTTTTTGGTAATCCTTCTGCATATTTATTAGTAAGCACCGAACCCATTGCTTGTATAACTTGTTCTGATACAAAATTTTCAGAGGCAATTAATTCAATTCCGTTTAATTGTCTGTGATGTTCTTTTTCGATTAAATCGAATATTTGTGAGTCTTTCATTTATTTTTTTGATACGAGTTTTATATTTGAAAGGGCAAAATTACAAATATTTTTTGAAATATTTTTTTGAAATCGTTTTTTTTATTTCTGATAAGCAAATATTATTCACCCACAAAATTAGGCGTTCTTTTTTCTAAAAAAGCATTCATTCCTTCTTTGCAATCTTTGGTAGCAAACAAATGCCCAAAACTCATCACTTCTTGGATATAACCCCCTTGTTCGCTATCGTATTGAGCATTGATAGTTTTAATGGCTTTTTCGATAGCCAAAGAACCTCTTTTACTTACTTTTTCCAAAATTTCGTTGCCTTTGGCGGTCATTTCCGCAATAGTTGGAAAAATATGATTGACCAAACCTAATTCTTTTGCTTCTTGTCCTGTAATCATATCGCCTGTCAAAACCATTTCGAAAGCCTTTGCTTTACCAACCAAAGAAGTCAATCTTTGTGTACCACCAAAGCCCGGAATTACGCCCAAAGTTACTTCAGGCAAACCTAATTTTGATTTTTCAACTGCTAATCTAATATGACAAGCCATTGCTAACTCCAAACCGCCTCCCAAAGCGAAGCCATTGATAAGTGCGATATATGGTTTGGGAGCGTTTTCGATGCTCGCAAAGGCTTTGTGTCCAAGTTGAGAATAAGACAAGGCATCATTTTCAGTCATATTGACCATTTGAGAAATATCAGCGCCTGCTACAAACGCTTTTTCGCCCTCGCCTGTGAGTAAAACTCCTTTTACGTCTTTGTTTTCGTTCAATACTTGAACAGCTTGTAAGATTTCTTGTAAGGTTTCAACATTCAAAGCGTTGAGTTTTGAAGCACGCATAATTGTCAGCGTGGCAATTTGATTTTTAATTTCTATTGCTAAATTATTCATTGTATTGTGGTGGAAATATTTTTTTAGAAGAATTTTTTATAATGAAGCCCCTGACCAAAGAAAATTTTTAAATGATACTATCAATAAAAACTCACTTTCGAGGTCGGGGGCTAAATAAATGACCAAAAATTAAGCTTGTAAAGCCTTTGTAAGTTTTGGTAAAATTTCAAAAGCATCACCTACAATTCCATAATCTGCGGCTTTGAAAAATGGTGCTTCTGCATCTTTATTGATAACTACGATACATTTTGACGAACTTACGCCTGCCAAATGTTGAATCGCACCTGAAATTCCTACTGCAATATATAAATTTGGGCTTACTTTTACGCCTGTTTGACCTACGTGTTCGTGGTGCGGTCTCCAATCCAAATCAGAAACAGGTTTTGAACAACCAGTAGCGGCGTTAAGTGCTTTAGCCAAGTCCAAAATAACTCCCCAATTTTCAGGTCCTTTCAGTCCTCGTCCACCAGAAACGACTAAATCTGCCTCAGGCAATAACAATTCACCTGTAACTTTGTCCGTTTTTGTGATTTTAACAGCAAAATCTTTGTCTGATAAATTGGGAGAAAAACTTTCTACATTGGCTTTGTCATCGGTCATTTGAACTGCGAAAGCACCTTTTTTGATGGCTAAAATTTTATTTTCACGATTTAAAGCAATATACTGAAATGCTTTTCCTGTAAAAACGGCTTTTTTAACTACAAAACCATTGCTCAAATTTGGCAATTCAACAATATTTGTTCCAAAAGATGCTTTTTTTTCTGCCGCTACACGCGCCGCAATCGCATCACCCAAAGAAGATTTTGCATAAATTAAAGTATTTGCATTTTCTTTGTCTAAGGCTTGCACGATTGCGTTGCTATATGCTTGGATATTGCCAACATCTAATCGGCTATCTTGTGCGTGTAATACTTTTGAAATTCCGTAATTACCAATTTTAGCAATCTGTTCGGCAGAGGCTTCATTGCCTAAAACTAAGGCAACGGCAGTAGAATTAGTCATTTTTGCTAATTCAGCCCCATATCCAACGGCTTCAAGAGAAGAACCGCGAATTTCTTTATCTGCCACTTCAATAAAAACAATTACTGACATATATTTAAAATTTAAGAATTTGGATTTTTTTAATAATTAAATTACTTTTGCTTCGTTTCTCAACAAATCTATTAACATTTCTGCTTGGTCTGCCGCAATAAATTTACAACCTGAACGAGCCGCAGGCAGTTCATAGTTTATACCTTGCGTCAAGGTTTCTAAATCAGTTGGCGTAATAACAACCAAAGGTTTGGTGCGAGAAGACATAATTCCTTTCATATTTGGAATTTTCCATTCTGCAATTGGCTCTTGACAACCCAAAACCAAAGGTAAATTTGCTTCCATATATTCTTTTCCCCCTTCTATTTCTCTTGCCAAAGTAGCCGTATTTCCTGTGATTTCTAATTTCATCACAGGCGAAAGAGATGGAATATCGAGCATTTGCCCTACCATTCCATGTACTTGCCCGCCGTTATAATCCGTAGATTCTCTGCCCATCAAAATCAAATCATAATTATTTTGTTTGGCAATTTCAGTGATTTGATTCGCCACAAAATACGCATCAGTTGGCTCTGCGTCTATTCTTATCGC
>RDXZ01000109.1 GCA_004293265.1 Bacteroidota bacterium
TTATTGCTTTTATCTATTTGATTTTTTTGGGTAATATTCTTTTTATTTGCCATTTTTTGTATGTTTTTATGTGAAATAAAATATCAAAAATTGTATCTACTTAATATTAGTTCAAAAAACTAACTTAATCCTTCAATTTGTCCATCAACAATATCAATCATTTGGGCTTGTGGAACTTTTGGAAGCCCCGGCATACGCATAATATTTCCTGCTACTGCTACGATAAATCCTGCTCCTGCATTAATAATTAAATCTTCAAAATGAATTTCAAAATCCTGTGCTACGCCTAATTTTGAAGCATCATCAGAAAAAGAATATTGTGTTTTGGCAATACATACAGGTAGGTTTTGAAAACCTAATCTATTGATTTTTTTGAGTGAATTTTTGGCTTTTTCTGTCAAAACAATTCCTTTACTTCCATATATTTTTTGTGTAATTTTTGTTAGTTTTTCTTCGATGCTGTCTGCTAATTCATAACTAAATTTTAAAGGCGTAGAAGGTTGATTTTCAATGACTTCGATAAGTGTTTTGGCTAATTCTGTAGCCCCTTTACCGCCTTGTGTAAAAGCATTATTGACTGCAAAAAATGCTTTATTTTCTTTTGCCCATTGTCTTATAAAATTCATTTCTTCTTCGGTATCAAATCCATATTGATTGAAAGCCAAAATCACAGATTGTCCAAAAGATTGTAAATTTTGTAAATGTTTTTCTACATTTTTCAGTCCTTTTTTAATGCCTTCTAAATTGGGTAATTTAATGTCAGTTTCTTGTACTCCTCCATGTAGTTTTAGCGCTTGCGAAGTCAAAACTAACACTGTTGCTTTGGGTTGTAAATTTGCTTTTCTGCATTTGATATTAAAAAATTTTTCTGCTCCCAAATCTGCCCCAAAACCAGCCTCAGTTACTACATAATCTCCAAAACTAAGTGCCATTTTAGTTGCTAAAACCGAGTTACAGCCATGTGCGATATTAGCAAACGGACCTCCATGCACAAAAGACGGAGTATTTTCTGTTGTTTGCACCAAATTTGGATTGATAGCATTTTTTAATAACACTGTGATTGCTCCTGCAATTCCTAAATTTTTAAGCGTAAAAGGTTGATTATCAAAGGTGTAACCAACAATAATATTTTCAATTTTTGTTTTTAAATCTTCCAAACTTTCAGCAAAACAAAAAATTGCCATAATTTCAGATGCAGGCGTGATATCGAAACCTGATTCAGCAGGCATACCATTGGCACTTCCACCCAAACCTGTGTTAATATATCTCAACGACCTATCGTTCACATCTAAAACTCTTTTCCAGACAATTTCTTTCAGCTGTTTGTCTGTGCCTTTGTTTTGATATTGATAATTATCCACCAAAGCCGCAATCATATTATGAGCAGAGGTAATGGCGTGAAAATCACCTGTAAAGTGTAAATTAATATCTTCCATTGGCAAAACTTGGGCATAACCACCGCCTGCCGCTCCGCCTTTCATACCAAAACAAGGACCTAAAGAAGGTTCACGCAAAGCCACAATCGTTTTTTTACCTAATTTAGAAAGCCCCAAAGCCAAACCAACCGAAGTAGTCGTTTTGCCAATTCCTGCTTTTGTAGGAGTAATGGCAGTAACTAAAATCAAGTTACTTTTTTTGATTTTATCTTCGTTTATAAGCGTATAAGGCACTTTTGCGATAAATTTTCCATAAGGAATTAAATCATCTGCTTCGATATTGATTTGTTTACCGATTTGAGTAATAGGCAATAATTTTGTGGTGCGAGAAATTTCTATGTCAGATTTCATATTTACGATATTTGTAATTATTTAGTCCACGATTATTGGACTAAGTAGATAAATTTTTTTGTATATATTTCTCCACAAAAATAAAAATAAAAATCCGTAAAGTCAAATTTTTACGGATTTTTATTGTGAAGAAAAAATTAGTTTTCAGAAGATACTTTTGAAGTAGTCAATCTTGACCAAGCTTCCTCAACCAATTCGGCGGAAGATTTTACTTTTCCGTTTGTATTTTCGTTTTTAGGTTGATATTCAAATAAATTTCTTTCTTTGATACTATTTGAAACGCCATCAGGCACCATTGCTTCCCAGCCTTCTTCATCATTTCGTATCATTTTTAATACTTTATCAGACATAATATGCAAAATATTTCTATCAAAATCTTTTATATTTTCAATTTTATCGTTTGCCAATAAATATTGATATAAATCGATTTGATTTTCAGGCAATTCAAAATTTCTACAAGTATAAAGTTCTTGTGGATTTTCTTTGAGATTGGCAGGATAAACATATAATTTTACGTTTCTACTAAACAATTGACTAAAAGATTCCAAAATTCCACCTGATAAATTTTCATAATATTTTTCATTAAAAATTTGTTCCAATGAATAAATACCCAAAACTAAACCAATTTTTTCTTTTGTAAATTCAGAAAAATAAGTTACCAATCGATAATATTCTTGGTAATGCGAAATCATTACGGTACAACCTAAGGAACTCAAAATATCAACTCTATCCAAAAAATCTTGGTAGTCAATTTCATCACCTTTGCCATTATCACTTCTTAAATCCTTGATAGTCAATTCTGCTAAGATTTCAATTTTATCTTTTCTTACGTCTTCGTCCTTGCTAAATTGTTCAAAACCACGCTTCAACATATCCAAATTTACCAAAGTCAGAGGTCTAAAACGACCTCTAATTACCAGAATATTTTTTTTGTATAATAAATCAGAAGGTTGCATTACATTGCCATCGGGTCCGAAAATAGCGGCATTTGTCAAACCACATTTCACTAATTGCAAGCTCAAAAGGCGATTATCAATATCTTCAAAATCAGGTCCAGAAATTCTAATCATATCTACTTCAATTCTTTCAGATGAAAGTCCGTCCATCAAAGAAGAAACCATTTTTTCGGGGTCAGCATTCAAATAATATGCGGCATAAATCATATTGACACCAATCAAACCTACGGCTTGTTGTTGTGAAAGTGTGTCTTTATCGTGCATTTTGATATGAATGATAAAGTCATTAGAAGGCGTTTGAGGGCTTAATTGAAAACGAACTCCTAACCAGCCATGCCCTTGATTTGTGCGTTGGTAGTTGATAGTGGTTACGGTATCAGCAAAAGCAAAAAATGCTTTTTCGAATCCTTTTTTGATACCCAAACGTTGTTCTAACAAACGATATTCTTTGTCTAACATTTTCAAAAGGCGAGATTGTCCCACATACCTCCCGCTTTCCTCTACGCCATAAATAGCATTACTAAAAGTCATATCATACGCTGACATTGTTTTGGCAATTGTGTTAGAGGCGGCACCAGCCTTGAAAAAAAATGCGGCTACTTCTTGCCCTGCACCAATTTCTGCAAACGCACCATAGCTGACGGGATCCATATTAATAATACGCGCTTTTTCTCTTGGGCTAACCGAACCTTGTTGCTCTTCCATACAATAAAAATTTTAAGGTTTTTTAGATATTTTTTTTGACAAAGGTAAAAATTATTTTTATTTATACCTAATTATTTGCAATATATTTGCCAATTTTTTTATAATTTATCTTCTATCAAAGATTTTATATATTTACTTATTCAACATTTTCTTTCCAGCATCTTCTTGTAAAATTTAATACCATGCGCAAAGTTTCTTCTGGACGCTCCAACATTCCCACGTGTCCTGTGTCGTTTAAAATATGAATATCAGCGTCTTGTGGATAAAAAATTTGTTCGTTATAATTAGACAACGGAATCGAAACATCTTCACGCCCAATGATAAAAAGGACTGGAAAAGGAAGTTTTTTTAATAATTCTGAACGGTCAGGTCTATCTCTCAAAGCAATTGTAACTTGTAAAATAGATTTTTCAGGTGTTTTTTTGACAGAATTTTTAATATATTCGATTTCTTTTTGCAGTTCTGAATGTCTTGGAGTAAAAAACATCATTGCAGAAAAATCGTCTGCAAAAGGATTTACGCCATTTTTTTGAATGAAAAATGTAGTTTGATTTCTACTTCTTTTTTTGGCTTCATTATCAGGCAAAGCACTCGAATGAAACAAACCTAAACCTTCCAAATGACTCGAATATTTATCTGCATAAGCCAAAGCAACATATCCACCCAAAGAATGTCCAATCATTATACATTTTTTTATTTCTAATTCGTCCAATAAATCTTTGACTTGTGCTGCCAAATCTTCTACACTGACATCTTGTGGCAATAAATTAGCACTATTACCAAAACCACCCAAATCGGGTGCAATTACTTTGTAATGTTTGGCTAATGTTGGCATTAAGTTTTGCCAAATTGTGTTATCTTCACAAAAGCCGTGAATTAAAACCAATACTTTTTTTCCGACACCTTGTTGGGTAAAATGCAAATGTTTCATAAATAAATCAATGTTTTTCTGATGTTTTTAGTTAAATTTTTTAAACTCTAATACCAATAACCAAAATATCGTCAGTTTGTAAATGTGTACCTTTCCAGCGTATATGTTCGTTAAGCAATTCTTCTTTTTGTTGTTTGAGAGGCAAATGGCTGATACTCAATAAAAAATTTCGGAAGTTTTTTTTGTAATATTTTAAATTTTTTTCTCCTCCAAATTGGTCTTGATAGCCATCAGAATAAAGATAAAAAGTATCTCCTGTTTGGTAATCAATGGTTGTGTTTTCAAATTTCTTTTTATCTTTGTATAATTTTTTATCTCCACCAATAGGACATTTTGAAGGTTCTACGGTATATAATTCACCATTTCTGACGTAATATAAACCATTGTTTGCTCCTGAAAATATAACCTTTTTGTTTTCGTCATCAAAAATGAGCATCGAAATATCCATTCCGTCATTGACACCTTGTTTATCTAATTTAGTCAATAATTTTTTATCTAATATAGACAAAATCTTACCCGGCTGAGTCATTTTATTTTCATTGATAATCTCATCTAACAAAGTATTGGCTAAAACGGTCATAAAAGCACCAGGAATTCCATGCCCTGTGCAATCTCCTGCCGCAATTACTTTAAAAAACAATGTTTTTCCTTCTTCTCCTTGTGCGTTTATCCCTGTCCTTTTTGTTTCTGTAAACCAATAAAAATCACCTGAAACAATATCTCTTGGGTGCAATAAAATAAAACCTTCTTTAAAATTTGAAGTAATACCTTCGGGGCTTCCCAAAATTGCTTTTTGAATACGGCTTGCATAATTGATACTTGCGGCTGTATTTTCATTTTTCTTTTGGATAAGATTTTTTTGTATTTCGAGGTCAATATTTTTTTTCTCAATAATTTTTGTTTTTTCGTTCAAATCTTGCGTTCTTTTTTCTACTTTTTTCTCCAAAATTTCGCTAAATTGTTCTACTTCTGTGAAAGCACGTGCATAACGCACAGACAAAGCAAAAGATTGTAAAAAAGCAAAGGCTAACAAACCATAAGATGACAAAGCAAAAGTTTGAATCCATTTGAAATCGTTTAAAGTATCATTGAGTAAAGCAGAAAATAATATAATAAAACCAAAAAATAAAGCACTTGCGCCCAATTTTTTATGGCTCATTGCTTTTTTTAATACATATAAACCATAAATTCCTGAAAATATCAACAAAACATAACTAACCGACAAGGCTTCCGAAAAAATATAAGGCGTAGTTATAGAAATAATAATGATTAACGATAAACTAATGGTTACGATGCTGTTTTTTGCCCATCTTGAAAAATCATCTTTATACATTGCTCTAAAAAACAACACATAAAAAATCAAAGCTGCATAGACGCTAATATGTTCGATTCTGAATGTAAAATCCCAAGCCAAATTAGGAAATAAATGCAATAAATATTTTTCGTCTGTCAATAAAGTACGCAAAGCAAAGAAAAAATTTACCCAACCAAAATAAAATGCAGACAAATCTTTTCTTCTCAACAAAAACATACCCAAATGATAGACTGCCATAATTATAAAACAACCTGCCAAAATTAAATCTATAGCAACCAATCTATCTCTTTCAATTTGAATAACATTTACATCTCCTAATTTTATTTCGTTCCAAAAACCGCCGTCTTTGTGGTCAAAATTAGAAATATGAATTAAAATTTCTAATTTTTCGGTGTAGTTTGTAAACGGAATCACTTGTGGCAACATATAAGGTTCGGAACTTTGTTTGTCTGTGCCTACTTTTCCATTGTTTCCTAAAAATCTTCCATTAATATAAATTTCATAAGACGTTCCAAAAGACAATAATTTAAGGGCTAAAGTTGGGACTTGGTGTGGAAGTATCACTGTGAGTTTATAAGTTCCATATCCAAAATTTGACATTTTTTTTCCTTCAATTGTATGTTCTGCCCAAGTAGAAGGAATTTGTTGAAAATATTTTTTTGAGTTTTTGTGAGAAGATGTATCTTGTGGATTGAGTAATTGATTAGGATAAAAGTCCCATTCTCCTTCCAAATTGAATGTTTGGGAGAAGTTATAGTCTGATAAGTCTAATATTCCTTTTTTGGCAATTGGTGTGTTTTTAGAACCTTTTGGTTTTTGACAACTTACTATGCAAAATATAATACTTATGAATAGAATAATATGGAAGTATTTATTTTTCAAGGTTTAAAGTAATTTAATAATTTTTTTGATGTTTTTTTGTACATATATAATTCTTTAAAAATCATACCAAAAATAAATATTTAATATTCAATTTTTAAAAACTGAAAACGTTTAAATATAAAAAAAACGATATAACTAATGATTATTCCTAACATTGCACCCGCTAAAATATCAGAAGGATAATGAACGCCCAAATAAATACGAGAATAACTCACTAAAAATGCCCAAAAAAACCAAACAAAAGACAAATAATTTTTGAGATATAAAAATAAAAAGAACGTTACCCCAAAAGCATTGGCGGCGTGAGAAGATACAAAACCATATTTTCCACCTTTATACAATTGTCCTTTTTTTTCTTCTAATAAATGAATTTTTTGGCTAAGTCTTGTTTCGTGTGAAGGACGTAACCGCTGAAAGTAGGGCTTAAAAATTTTTGAACTAATTTGGTCTGCCAATGTAACAATAAGAATGATAGAAAATAAAGCAGTTAAAAATTGTTGATTATTTTTTTGGTATAATAAATAAATCCAATATACAAACAAGGGAATCCAAGTTTTGAAATCAGAAACCCACCACATTACATTATCAAAAAAACGATGATGCAATCCGTTGAAATACAAAAATAAATATTCATCTAAAGAAATCATATACAAAAAAAATAGTTTTTTGCAAATATCGTTTATTTATTTCATAAAAAAAACTTTGTGTATATTTTTTTATATATACACAAAGTCTTTTTATTTTTTTAATATTTTTTTATGGCTTATTTGAATTTAGGACAACGCAAATCTACGTTAATAATCCTTGTCAAATGAAATGCTGTAATCCAATATACATCTTTTGTTTTAGAATCACCACGTTTATCACCATCATTTCCAAAACCTGCAACAGTTGGATTACCCATCGAATCAGAAACAATCGGATTTACTTCGGTGGTTAGTCTAATAAGTTCGGCTTCTCTTGATTTGCCTGTGTTTGCCGCGTTTTCTTCTAAGGTTCTGTTTGCCATTGCTCTTGATAAATCGCTTGGTAAATCTTTTGGATTAGCATAATTTCTACTGACATCATCTAAATAATCAGTAAAGGTAATTCTATATCCAATTTCAAAAGCCAAATCAGTTTTATCATTTAATTTGAAACGAATACCTGCACCAATCGGAATAGCAATTTGAAAATTAGAGTACATTCTGCCATAGCTTGTTCCTTTTGCACCCCCTTCTGAATCTTCAGTTCTTACCAAACCTTGTCCTTCTGTGCGCAAAGGTCTTAAATAAGTCCAACGACCACCAAATTCTTCAGGCGTTTTTGCCATTGGATTATGATAAAAACCTGCTATACCCGCCAACAAATAAGGAGTATTTGAAGCACGTTTGTAAAAAAGCCCCGAACTGCGTTTCAAGTCCCAAGTTCCAATAAGAGATAGTTCAAAAATATCATTGCGAAAATGGGCATTTCTGATGTAACGATAACGATGTCTTTCACTGCTTGGACTTGCGGCAACATTATCATCTCCAGTGATTCTTGCCCAAGTCAGTCCTGCTCTTACGTGAAGTCTTGGACTTAGTTTTCTCACTACATTGATACCTACACTATAACGCGTAGAACGGATTTCAGTAGAAGCGTATTGGCTCCAAGGGTTTAGGTCTCCAAAATAGTTTGTGAAACCCAAACTACCACCAATAGCTAAATACCCAACATCTCTTTTTTTTCCGTTAAATTTTTTTTGCTTCCAAGGTTGTGCGAAAGCGACTTGAACAACTGCCAACAAAAGCAATGTTAGGAATAATTTTGATTTTAAAATTTTCATACAAATACACACTTTTTATTATTTTTATTTTACTTAATTTTTGCGTTTTTTTTAAAAGTTTATTTTTAATATTTTAATAGCTACGATTTTTTGTAAATGTTTGGATTTTAGGTGTTAAATTTCATAATATTTACTTTCATTTTTTATGATTTTATTTTGTGTTCCAAACAAAATTTAATTTTAAAAATAATCTTTTCTTAAAAAAAAATCTATTTTTGTTTTAAATGAATCATCTAAATATTTACCTTTTTTTAATAATTCCTAACATCTAAGCCCCAATTTAATTTTTTTCTTAGTGTATCTAAAAAATTTTCAGCATTAAATTTTATTAGTTTTGCTACAAATTCTTGTTTTTTAACTGCCAATTGAACGCTTGCGTCAATAATTTGCCATCTTGAATCCAAAGAAACTAAAAAATTATTACTCCTACCTTCTACCTCAAACGAAATAATGCTATCATCTGCTACAATCATCGGTCTTACATTTAAGTTATGTGGACTGATAGGTGCAATAATAAAATTATTCGATTGTGGCAAAACCACAGGACCACCACAACTCAAAGAATAACCTGTTGAGCCTGTTGGAGTAGAAACTATCAAACCATCAGCCCAATAAGAATTAAGATATTCTCCATTGATAAAAGTTTTGATGACGATCATCGAAGATGTATCTCTTTTTGTGATAGTAAATTCATTTAATCCAAAATTTATACCTTCAAAAAGTTCTGTACTTGCTTCTACTTTTATTAAAATTCTTTCTTCTACTGAAAAATATCCTTTGAATAAATTTTGTATAGCATTCTGAATATCCATAGGAGAAGTAGTGGCTAAAAATCCTAATCTACCTGCATTGATACCCAAAATAGGTATTTCGTGCTTTCCTATATGTGTAACAGACTCTAAAATAGTGCCATCTCCCCCAACGCTGATAAAAAAATCAGTGATAGGAAAATCACTATGATTTTGGTATATGTTAGATATACGTATTTTTAGTTGTTCTTGGTTAATAAAATCATAAAAAATTTTTGAACACGTAACTTCTATGCCGTATTGCTCGAAAGTATCGAACATTTTTTGAATAAAAGGTTTTGCTTCTGCTCTAAAAGAGCGTCCATGTATCGCAATTTTCATCATTTTAATTTTAACACAAAATAATAACGATAAAAATATCGTTTTTAATTAGAATGGAAGAAGAAAAAAATATATTTATTTACAATTTTGCACAAAGATAAGAACTTTTTAATATTTTTCAAAATAAAATAGTTTTTTTTTTATTTTTTTGTATATTTTTAAAAAAAATCATTACTTTTGCTTATTATATTCTTAAAATTAATTTAATCTCCATAAAATGAACCACAACAAAGCCGTTTTTTATTTCCAAAATCTGTATTTAGTTGCCATTGCAGATAAAATCCTTGCCTCAGAAGAAAAAGAATATTTATTAGAAGTCGCAAAAAAAATGGGACTTTCTACTAACGAAACTACTAATATTATGCTCAATAGCCATAATTTAGAACTGACAATGCCCGAAACTAAAGAAGAACAACTTACACAATTAGAAGATGTGATTACTATGATGATGATGGATAAAAAAATCCACGACAAAGAATATGATTTGTGTCTAAGATTTGGACAAAGAATCGGACTGAATAAAAAAGATTTAGATTTATTGATTTTAAAAGTTGTTTCAGAATAAAAAATGTACGTCCACGAAACTAAAATCAGGGTAAGATATGCAGAAACAGACCAAATGGGCTATGTATATCACGGCAATTTTGCTACTTATTATGAAGTAGCAAGAGTTGAAATGTTGAGAGAAATGGGGTTTCCATACAAAAAATTAGAAGATAAAGGAATTAAAATGCCCGTTTTGTCTTTAAAATGTGATTTTATGGCACCAGCCCGTTATGATGATTTGATTACGGTCAAAGTTACAGTTACTCAAAAACCATCTGTGAAAATGTTTTTTTCTTTTGAAGTTTTTAATGAAAGTAATGTGTTATTGAACACAGGTGAAATCGTGTTGGTTTTTCTTGATGCCAATACAAACAAACCTTGTAGATGCCCAATAGAAATCACAGAATTGTTTGCAAAATATTTTTAAATTTTTTGTGATGAGGGTTTTAAAAAATAGTTTTTGAATGTTGCCAAACTGATTTAACTAAATTAAATTTTTTCTCCTAATTTAGAAAAAGTTTTTAAAATAGTAGCAAAATGACTACTATTTTAAAAACTTTTTTCAGTGAAATATATCAAAAATTATTTATTTTCAAAATAAATTCTATCATATTCGTCAGTTTTGATTTCTATCACATCATCTTTTTGAACTTTTCCTGCTAAAATTTGCTTTGAAAGTTCATTTAAAATATATTTTTGTAAAGTTCTTTTGAGAGGTCTTGCTCCAAATTCTGGGTCATATCCAATTTCTGCTAAAACTTTTAATACTTTTTGGTCTGCAATTAAAGAAATATTTGTTTCTATTAATCTATCTTGAATTTGTTTGAATTGAATTTCTACAATTTTTTGCATATCTTTTTTGTTCAATGGTTTGAACATTACAATTTCATCAATTCGATTTAAAAATTCAGGTTTTACTTTTTTCTTTAACAATTCAAAAACATCTTCTTTGGTATTTTCGATAACATCAAATTCATTTTCAGGCGTAATTTCTCTAAAATTATCTTGAATAATATGTCCTCCAATATTTGAAGTCATAATAATAATCGAGTTTTTGAAATTTGCAGTTCTGCCTTTATTATCAGTCAAACGTCCTTCATCAAGCATTTGTAACAAAATATTAAAAGTATCGTGATGTGCTTTTTCGATTTCATCTAACAAAATTATTGAGTAAGGTTTGCGCCTGACCGCCTCTGTGAGTTGTCCGCCTTCATCATAACCGATGTATCCCGGAGGTGCGCCTACCAAACGACTGACGTTGTGTGCCTCTTGATATTCAGACATATCAATTCGAATCATTGCATTTTCATCATTGAATAAAAAAGTAGCCAACGTTTTGGCAAGTTCTGTTTTTCCTACGCCCGTACTTCCCAAAAACAAAAACGAGCCGATTGGTTTTTTAGGGTCTTGCAAACCTGCTCTGCTCCTTCTCACTGCGTCTGCGACTGCTTTGATAGCCATTTCTTGTCCTGCGACTCTTTTGGATAATTCTTGTTCGAGTTGCAATAATTTTTCTCTTTCGCCTTGCACCAATTTAGTAACGGGAATTCCTGTCCATTTTGCGACAATTTCGGCTACTTCTTCGGCAGTAACTTCTTCTTTGAGCATATTTGTAGATGTTTTTCTCAAAGTTTCGATTTCTTTTTGTGCAATTTCGAGGTTTTTTTCTGCTTCTTGTGTTTTTCCGTATCGAAGTTCGGCTACTTTTCCATAATCTCCTTCGCGTTCTGCTCTTTCGGCTTCTATTTTGTACTTTTCTAAGTTTTCTTTTTCCTTTTGAATTTTATTCAATGCTTCTTTTTCGATTTGCCATTTGCCTTTGATAACATCTCTTTTTTCGCTTAGGTTAGCAATATCCAAAGAAAGTTGCCTTTCTTTTATATGGTCATTTTCACGTTTGATGGCTTCTCTTTCGATTTCTAATTGCATAATTTTTCGATTGTACTCGTCTAATTCTTCGGGCATAGAATCTATTTCGATGCGTAATTTTGCGGCAGATTCGTCCATCAAATCAATGGCTTTATCAGGCAAAAAACGTTCACTCAAATATCGATTCGAGAGTTCGACAGCGGCTATGATTGCCTCATCTTTAATTCTTACTCCGTGATGTAATTCATATTTTTCTTTCAAACCTCTTAAAATAGAAATAGCATCTTGAACGCTTGGTTCGTCGACCAAAATAGACTGAAAACGTCTTTCTAAGGCTTTATCTTTCTCAATATACTTTTGATATTCTTTCAAAGTGGTCGCACCTATGGCGTGTAATTCTCCTTTTGCTAAGGCTGGTTTTAATAAATTAGCGGCATCCATTGCACCTTCGCCACCTGCTCCCGCCCCTATCAATGTATGGATTTCATCAATAAATAAAATAATTTCTCCATCGCTATCCGTAACTTCTTTGATGACCGATTTTAGTCTTTCTTCAAACTCTCCTTTGTATTTTGCACCTGCCACCAATAAGCCTAAATCTAAGGAAACTAAAGTTTTTGATTTTAAATTTTCAGGTACATCACCATCAATAATTCTTTGAGCCAAACCTTCTGCAATGGCTGTTTTTCCTACGCCGGGTTCACCCAACAAAATAGGATTATTTTTAGTTCGTCTTGATAAAATTTGTAATAATCTTCTAATCTCCTCATCACGTCCGATTACGGGGTCTAATTTTCCATATTTGGCTAACTCATTTAGATTTTTTGAATATTTTTCTAACGATTTGTATTGTGTTTCGGTGGTTTGGCTATCTACTTTTCTGCCTGCTCTTAGTTCTAACAAAACCTTTGTAAGATATTCTTCTGTGAAGCCGACATCTTTCAATAAATTAGCGACTTTATCTCTGCCCGCAAACAAGCCCAATAAAATATGTTCAATAGCAATAAAATCATCTTTCCATTGTTTTGTATATTTTTCTGCCTTTTGCAAAGCAAAAATTAAATCATTAGATAAGTAAGGGTCGCCATAATTGACAGGAATATTTTTGATAATTTCTTCTAATTTAGTAACCAATAAATTTTTTGAAATATTTAATTTTTTAAAAAGAAAACTCATCAAAGTATCTTCTTCTTCTAAAATAGCCTTTAATAAATGAGCAGATTCTACGGTTTGTTGATTTTTTCCAATCGCAATCTGAGAAGCCCTTTGTACTGCTTCTTGTCCTTTGAGTGTATAATTTTGAAAGTTCATGTTAAATTATTTGTTTATTTGTTTATTATCTAAAATGCAACTTTTTTTCCAAACTATTAAAATATGACAAAATGGCAAATTTTAGTTTCTATTATTTTATTTTTTACCCATAAAAATATATTTAAAAAATCATTTTTTCAATCGGAATTACCAAAATCCCTTCTGCACCCGCTAATTTGAGTTCGTTAATAATTCCCCAAAAATCATCTTCTTTGACCACAGAATGTAACGAACTCCAGCCTTCTATTGCCAAAGGCATAATGGTTGGGCTTTTCATCACAGGTAAAATTTTACTGATTTTGTCAATAGAATGATTAGGAACATTCATCAAAATATATTTATTGTCTTTTGCCTTTTGTACTGATTCAATCCTAAATAATAATTCTGACAAGGTTTTTTGTTTCAAATCATTCATTTTTGGGTGAGCAATCAAAACCGCCTCAGATTTCAAAACTACTTCTACTTCTCTCAAACCATTGCTCAATAAAGTACTACCCGAACTGACCAAATCACAAATTGCTTCCGCCAAACCAATACTGGGTGCAATTTCTACTGAGCCACTAATGATATGAATATCAGCTTTTATATTTCTTTCTTCCAAATATTTTTTTAAAATATTGGGGTAAGATGTAGCAATACTTTTATTATCCAAACTTTTGATATTTTGATATTCAAAATCATTAGGAACTGCTAAAGACAAACGGCATTTTGAAAAACCTAATTTTTGAATGATATTTGTTTTTTCCCCTGTTTCTAATAACACATTTTCGCCCACAAAACCAATATCAGCAATCCCATTGCTGACGTATTGAGGAATGTCATCATCTCTCAAAAACAAAAATTCGAGAGGAAAATTAAAGGCTTCACATTTTAATTTTCCTAATCCTTGATTAAAACTAATGCCACATTCTTTTATCAATTTTAAACTATCTTCGCTCAATCTCCCTGATTTTTGAACGGCTAAACGCAATACATTTTCCATTTTTTTACTTTTATTTTTCTATTTTTTGCAAAATTAGGAACAATAATTAAATAACTTGATTTTTTGTATTTATTTTATATGACAATTTTGTTAGTGTTGTATTAAATTTAATTCTATTGTAATCAACTTTTT
>RDXZ01000110.1 GCA_004293265.1 Bacteroidota bacterium
GAGAAAGAAAATCTTACGGAGAAAAAAAATCTTTTGGCGAAAAACGTGAATTTAAACCGCGTACAGAGGGAGGAAGTTATGGAGGAGAAAGAAAATCTTACGGAGAAAAACGTGAATTTAAACCACGTACAGAGGGAGGAAGTTATGGTGGCGAAAGAAAATCTTACGGAGAAAAACGTGAATTTAAGCCACGTACAGAAGGAGGAAGTTATGGAGGAGAAAAAAAATCTTGGGACAAAGAATTTAAACCGCGTACTTTTGACAAAGAAACAGGTGGTTATATAGATAAAAAACAAGGGTATAAATCAAAAAGTGGTGGTAGTTTTGGTGAAAAAAAATCATATTCATCAGGAACAGGTAATAATTTTAAACCAAAAAGTAATCGTTTTTTGAAAGATACACAAAAAGATAACTTCCAACAACGTGAAAAACGACCTAATTATGATTTGTCAGACCAAAAAACAAATTTCAGAGCAAGAAAAAATAAATCTGAAAGAGATAATAAAATTGGTGATGAATCTGATGAAATTCGTTTGAATCGTTATATTGCAAAGTCAGGCGTATGCTCGCGTAGAGAAGCCGATGAGTTAATAATCAATGGAAAAATAAAAGTCAATGGACAAACAATTACAGAATTAGGACACAAAATCAATAAAAAAGATAGAGTTGAACACAATGGAAAAGAAATTTCATTGGAAAAATTCGTTTATTTATTGATGAACAAACCTAAAAATTTCATTACCACAACTGAAGACCCAGAAGAACGCAAAACGGTAATGGATTTGGTAAAAGATGCTTGTCCTGAAAGAATCTATCCAATTGGAAGATTAGATAGAGATACAACAGGTTTACTTTTATTGACAAACGATGGTGATTTGACCCAAAAAATGTCACACCCATCTTTTGAAATTCGTAAAAATTATCACGTATTTTTAGACAAAGCCATTTCAATCGAGGATTTGGAAAAAATTGCGGCAGGAGTTGAGTTGGAAGATGGCAAAGCAAATATCGACCAAGTGATGATTGTAGATGACCTTGGTTTAGAAGTTGGTTTAGAATTGCATATTGGTAAAAATAGAATTGTAAGACGTATTTTTGAATCTTTGGGCTATCAAGTTGAAAAATTAGACAGAACAATGTATGCAGGGCTTACAAAAAAAGATATTCCGAGAGGACACTGGCGTTTTCTTACACAACAAGAAGTCATTCGATTGAAATATCTCAATAACTAAAATTGTAAATTTAGAACGTTCAATCTTATTACAACCTTATTATAACACATAACCTATAAAGTTTTTCAAATAATTTTATAGGTTTTTTTTAGGAACAATGATAAAATCTTACTCTTTACTGATTGTTTTATTTGTATTTTGTTTTTCAACTGATGCTCAAAATATTGACTCTCTCCAAAAAGAATTAAATAAGGCTAAATATGACGAACAAAAAGCAGAAATTTATAAAAAATTGGCGTGGGCGAATAGAAATATCGACCTCAAAAAATCGTTGGATAATGCACACAAAGGACTTGCATTAGCCCAAAAATTTGCTGAAAAAAAAATGGAAGCAGATATGACTCGAATGATTGGTATTATTTATTTGCATTACGTATATCATCACGAGGCTTTAGATTGGAATCAAAAAGCATTGGTTTTATCACAACGAATTGATTATGAGGAAGGAGTTGCTTTTTGTTATGATAATTTTGGAGTAAGCAATTTTTATCAGAAAAAATATACTGATGCCATAGAATATTTTGAAAAAGCATTAAAAATTTTTATAAAAATAAATAACTTTGAAGGAATTGGTTATGCTAATACACATCTTTCTTGGGTGTATTCAGAATTAAAAGAATATGAAAAAGCAATAAATTATGCTAAAAATGCTTCTTCTGCTCGCAAAAAAGCAAAAGAAGTCAAAAATATTGCTAATAGTTTGAAAGATATAGCAAGCATTTATGGAAAAATTGGCAGATACAAAGAAGCCATCGAATATATGCACCAATCTATTCGCATAATTGATAGTGTTCCTAATAAACCTTTTATTGATGAGCATTATCAAAGTATGGCAAATATTTTTTTTAAAGTCGATTTGGATAGTGCTTTTTATTATGCCCAACTATCAGAAACCTACGTAAACAAAAGAGGTAATAAACGCCAAAAAGTACATATTTATAAACTATACCAAAAGATTTATTTGGCTAAAAAAGATTTTGAAAATGCTATCAAATACCAAGATTTACATTATGCGTACAAAGATAGTATTTATAATGATGATATTGAAAGAAATAATGCTTCATTTGCCGCACGATTTGAATATCAACAAAAAGAAAAATTATTGATTTCAGAACAAAAAAGAAAAGATGCAGAAAACCAAACTAAATTACAACAACAACAATCGATAATTTATATGATTTTGTTGATAATGATTTTTATGTGCCTTTTAGCCTATATATTTTATAAAAACTGGACAGAAAAACAACAACTAAACAATGAATTAAGCAAAAAAAATGCTGAAATTGACCAGCAAAACGAAGAATTAGCCGCACAAGCCGAAAATCTAAAAGAAATGGGACTTTTTAAAGACCAATTATTTTCTATTATTTCTCACGATTTGCGTTCTCCTTTAGCACAAGTCCAAAGTGTGTTAGGCGTTTTGGATTCAGGATTGATAGAAATGGAAGAATTTATGGAATTAATCCCTGATTTAACAAAAACTATCAATGTAAGTGCTGATTTGTTGCAAAATTTGTTAATTTGGGCAAAAAGCCAAATGCAAGGACAAAATATAGAAAGACAAAATTTTGATATACAAGAAATTATCGAACAAAATATAAAACTTTTTAACAAAGGTGCGCAAAATAAAAAAGTTATTTTAGAAACCAATTTAAAAGAATCTTTGTTTGTTGCCGCTGATAAAAATATGACAGATTTAGTCATCAGAAATTTGGTCAATAATGCTATCAAGTTTTGTAGAGAAAATGATAAAATTTTGATTTCTACCCAAGAACAAGCCAATAATATGTTATGCGTATGTATCGCGGACACAGGCACAGGCATTGCTCAAAAAAATATTGATAAATTGTTTTCAAACAAAGGATTTACCCAAAAAGGTACATCAGGCGAAAAAGGAACAGGTTTAGGATTGACGTTGTGTAAGGATTTTGTCGAAAAAAATAATGGAAAAATTTGGGTAGAAAGCAAAGAAGGCGAAGGAAGTCAGTTTTATTTTACATTGCCTTTGATGTAGATTTTTAAAAATAAGATAAGTATGGTTCTAAACGTATAAAAAAATGGTAGTATTAGGCATTGATATTGGTGGCACAACCACCACAATTGGTTTTGTAAACGAAAACGGCGAAATTTTGGCAGAATCTGTAATGCCTACACAAGGCAAAGACCACATCACAAAGTTTTTACCACGTTTGTTTGAACAAATTAACACACTCAAAAATAATTCAAAAGAAAAAATTGAATTAAAAGGAATAGGCGTAGGCGCTCCTAACGCTAACTTTTTTAAAGGAACAATAGAAAATCCACCCAATTTACAATGGGGAGGTGTTATTCCTTTTGCTGATTTATTAGAAAAAGAATACAAAGTTCCTGTCAAAATTACTAACGATGCCAACGCCGCCGCCATCGGCGAAATGCTATTTGGAGCCGCCAAAGGAATGAAAAATTTTATACTCATCACTTTGGGAACAGGATTAGGAAGCGGTATTGTCATAGACGGAAAATTGGTCTATGGACAGACAGGCTTTGCAGGCGAATTGGGGCATCTTACGGTAAAACCAGACGGAAGATTGTGCGGTTGCGGAAAAAAAGGTTGCTTAGAAACCTACGTTTCTGTAACAGGAATTAGACGCACCGTTTCAAAATTATTGGCAGATATGACCGAAGAAAGCCAATTGAGAGAAGTTAGTCAGACAAATTTAACAGGAGAAATGATTACAGATGCAGCTTTGCGTGGCGATAGAATTGCTTTGCAAGCTTTTGAATATACAGGTGATATTTTGGGACAAAAATTAGCAGATACGATTGCTTTTTCGAGTCCCGAAGCAATTATATTTTTTGGTGGATTAGCAAACGCAAAAGATTTGATTTTTCAACCTACTCTAAAATCAATGGAAAAATTTATTTTTCCTATTTTTAAAGGAACAGTCAGGCTGATGTTATCAGAACTACAAAACAAAAATGCCGCAGTTTTGGGTGCAGCTGCTTTGATTTGGAACGAATTAAAATAGTAAAGTTGTTTAATTTAACAAACATTTTACACTTATTAAAATATATTTAATTATTTTTTAAAAAATGATTAAATATATTTGGTATTATAACAAAGTTGCATTATTTTTGGCTTTACTAAAACTATGCTACGAATTCTATTTTTTTATTTTACGATGTATCTTTTTCACTCGGTTCTTTTTTCTCAAAAAAAAGAGTTGGAAGTTATTGATGTATCAAAAATCAATGAGAAAAATTATTTATTGAAAGATAAAATTGGATTTATAGAAGATAAAACCGCCCAACTATCGTTTCATCAAATCAAAAGTGCTTTTGATGCTCAACAATTTAACTTTATCAAAGACCCTTCACAAGTCTATTTTGGACGCACACAATCATCTGTTTGGTTTTGTTTCAAACTTCAAAACAAACCTTTTGACGAGTTAAAAAAATGGATAATTAAAAACGAACATCCGTCTTTGGATTACATTGATTTTTATTATAGAGATAAAAGTGGAAATTGGCAGACCATTTATTCAGGTGATAAGAAAAAATTTTCAGAGCGAGATATTTTATCTTCAAGATTGTTTGCCTTTCATTTACCACTTTATTCAGATGCAGTACATACTTTTTATATTCGTATCAAAAGTGATGGTATTCTGATGAACCCAATGGTTTTTTACGAAAGTGAACATTATTATGCGTATAGTGTGTATGAAGAAACATTATTTGGGGCATATTTTGGGATAATGTTGGTGCTAAGTATTTATAATTTATTTTTATATTTTGTATTAAGAGCAAAACTATACTTATCTTATGTAGGGTATATGTTTTTTTCGCTCTTGTTTTCTGCTTCCATTACAGGGCATACTTTTCAGTATTTGTTTCCCAATTCGAGTTTATGGACAGAAATAACTTTAGTATTATCAGGATTTTTATCTTTGGTAATGCTTACTTCTTTTATACAATTTTTTTTATTGACAAAACAAAAAATGAAATACACACACAGAATATTGCAATTTGTGCAATTATATTGTTTGCTTATTTCTGTGTATTATTTGTTTACATTCAATTATAAAATATCAGTAGGTTTTTTGACTTTAACACCACCTGCGGTTTCTTTTTATGTTTTTTGTGTTTGTATTTATGCTATTTTAGAAAAAAAACCTTCTGCACAACTACTAACTTTTGCTTTTTTTAGTTCGATGACGGGTGCGTTTACTTATGGTATAAAGCAAGCAGGTTTTTTAGAGCATAATTTTTTTACCAATAATATCGCTTATTTTGGTTTTGTTTTGCAAGGTATATTGTTTTCATTGGCTTTAGCCAATCGTTATAAACAACTAAAAAAAGAATTGTTGGATTCACAAAAAGAAGCCAATCAAAATTTGGAAAGAAAAGTAAAAGAAAGAACAGAACAATTAGAGGTTTTGAACAAAGAAACAACTACACAAAATAAAGAATTACAACAAATTCAAGGAGAAATTATTGTTCAAAAAGATGCCATCGAAGAAAAAAACAGAGTACTTTCTCAAATCAATGCCCAAATTCAAAGCAGTATCAAAGCCGCACAAGTAATTCAAAATGCGATTGTGCCTTATCAACAAAAAAGAGATGAGTTATTAAAAGAATATTTTGTCGTTTATAAACCCAAAGATGTCGTTTCGGGAGATATGTATTGGCTCAATCAAATCAAAAATACTACTTTTTTGGTGTTGATGGATTGCACAGGGCATGGCGTACCGGGTGCTTTTATGACTTTGATAGCCAGTAATTTGTTGGATAAAATCATAAGAGTTTGGGATATTTATAATCCTGCTGATATTTTGGAAAGAATGCACATCGAAATTCAAATTATTTTAAGACAAAACGAAACCCATAACGACTATGGTTTAGACGCATCGATTGTTGCCATTACTCCTATCAACGAATCAGAATTTAGCATCGAATTCGCAGGAGCCAAACAAGATTTGTATTTTATTCAAGAAAATAATCAACAATTAGAAAAATTAAAAGGCAATAGAAAATCTATTGGCGGAGAACAAAGTAAAAAAATAAACTTTGACACAAAACAAATTACTCTTGCTAAAAAAACTAAATTATACTTGACAAGTGATGGATTTCTTGACCAAAATAATGCAGATAGAAAAAAAATTAGTGAAAAAGTTTTTATTAATATTATTACACAAAATCATACTCAACCAATGAACGCACAAAAGCAAGCTTTTCAACAATATTTAGAAGATTATATGAAAGGAACTACACAAAGAGATGATATTTTGGTCATAGGTTTTGAGTTATAAAACTAAATTCAACGTAATTATTTACATAATATTATTTTTTGAGTGCTTGCCCAAAACATCTAAATAGTTATAAAAATGTTACACTAATAATTATTTTCTACAAAAAAATCTAAAATTAAAATATTTCTTATTATTTTTGCAGACTAAATTCAAAACAATTGCAAAAACAAATGAGCAGAAAAAAAAAGCCATTACCTATCCACGAAAATTTGACCGTTTTAAGATTAGGGGCAGAAGGAAAAGCCATCACAAAATACAACGATAAAGTTATTTTTTTAGAAGGAAACACAGTGGCAGTTGATGATATAGTTGATGTCCAAATTTTTAGACAAAAAACAGGATATAGTTATGGAAAAGTTATCAAATATCATCATTTATCTGAAAAAAGAACTGCTCCAATTTGTGAACATTTTGGAGTTTGTGGCGGGTGTAAATGGCAACATCTACCTTATCAAGTACAATTAGAAGCAAAACAACAACAAGTAATCGATAATTTAACTCGCTTGGCAAAAGTCGATTTGCCACCTATCAAACCTATTTTAGCTTCCAAAAAAATATATAATTATAGAAATAAATTAGAATTTACTTTTTCTAATTTTAAATGGTTAGATACTCAAACTTTCCAAAAACAAAAAGAAGAAGGAACAGAAAGAGAAGGCGGTTTAGGATTTCATCTACCCGGACATTTTGATAAAGTATTGGAAATCAATCATTGTCATTTGCAACAAGAACCCTCTAACGCTATCCGAGAAGCAGTCAAAAAATTTACACAAGAAAAAAAATGGGCTTATTTTAACCTCAAACATAAAAATGGTTTTTTGAGAAATTTACTTATCAGAAACTCAAATACGGGCGATTTGATGGTGGCTTTGATTTTTTTTGAAGATAAAAAAGAAGAAATTAAGGAAATATTATCATTTTTACAACAACAATTCCCAGAAATTACTTCTTTGCAATATTTCATTAACCCCAAAAATAATGATAGTTATGCTGATTTGACACCAATTTTATTCGCAGGAAAACCATATATAGAAGAAAAAATGGATAACTTAATTTTTAGAGTTGGTGCAAAATCTTTTTATCAAACTAATCCCGAACAAGCATATAATTTATATAAAATTGCTGTCGAAATGGCAAATTTAAAAGGCACTGAAATCGTTTATGACCTTTATACAGGCACAGGAACTATTGCACAATTTGTCGCTCAAAAGGCAAAAAAAGTAATTGGAATTGAATATATACAAGAAGCAATCGATGATGCTAATGCCAATGCAAAACTAAATCAACTAAATAATATTTCTTTTTTTGCAGGAGATATGAAAGATATTTTAAACGAAATATTTATCGCTGACAACGGAAAACCCGATGTGATTATTACTGACCCGCCGCGTGCAGGTATGCACGAGGACGTAATTGCGGTCATTAAACAAGCATCTCCGCAAAAAATTGTCTATGTAAGTTGTAATCCTGCTACACAAGCCCGAGATATAAATTTGTTAAGTGATATATACGAATTGGCTGATTCGCAAGCCGTTGATATGTTTCCACAAACTTATCACGTGGAAAATGTCGTGTTGTTAGTTAAAAAATCAGCATCTATTCAATAACATAAGCTCGGATAATATTTAAACTTTGGACATAATTTGGTAATTTTTTGTTAAAAATTATCAAATTATGTCCAAAGTCTAAACTATTTTAATTTATCAAAAATATTTTTCAAACTTACTTCTTTGGCAATCAACGCTTTTAAATCTTTGATAGCAATGCGTACTTGTTCGGTGGTATCTCTAAAACGAACCGTAACCGCTTCATCATTTAGAGTATCGTGGTCAATTGTAACACAAAAAGGCGTTCCAATCATATCCATTCGCGTATAATTTTTACCAATTGCACCTTTTTCTTCATAAATAGTATCAAAATCATAACGCAGTTCTTCAAAAACTTCTCTTGCTTTTTCAGGCAATCCGTCTTTTTTTACCAATGGAAAAACGGCTACTTTGACAGGGGCAATCGCAGGGTGTAATTTGAGATACAAACGTGTTTTTTCTTCTCCTTTGGCATCTACTCCTGTGGTTTCGGTATAAGAATTGCACAAAATCGCTAAAAATAATCTATCTGCACCGATAGAAGTTTCGACAACATAAGGCACATAACGTTGTTTTTCTTTCTCTTGGATTTCTTCATCAAAATAAATCATTTTTGTTTTAGACAAAGCCTGATGTTGTGTCAAATCAAAATCAGTTCGAGAATGAATTCCCTCCAATTCTTTAAATCCAAATGGAAATTCATACTCAATATCGACTGCGGCGTTGGCATAATGGGCTAATTTTACGTGGTCGTGGAAGCGTAATTTTTCAGCAGGCAAACCGATAGCGTGCAAAAAACTCATTCTTTTTTGTTTCCAATGATTATAATTTTGCATTTCTTCGCCCGGTCTTACAAAATATTGCATTTCCATTTGTTCAAATTCTCTCATTCTAAAAATAAATTGTTTGGCTACAATTTCGTTTCTAAAAGCCTTTCCAATTTGAGCAATACCAAACGGAATTTTCATTCTACCTGTTTTTTGAACATTCAAAAAATTCACAAAAATACCCTGTGCTGTTTCGGGGCGCAAATAAATGGTATCAGATTCACCTGCCACCGCACCCATTTGCGTTGAGAACATCAAATTAAATTGTCTTACTTCTGTCCAATTGATTGTATTTGAAATATTACAAGCAATTTTTTGGTCAATAATCAATTGATACAAGCCTGCAAAATCTTCTTTTGCTAACAAACTATCCATTTGTGCAAGTAAGTTTTCAGCGTCTTGTATTTTTCCTTCCGATTTCAAAACTTCCGCTTTTTCTTCAATCAGATGATCGACTCTATATCTTTTTTTCGAATCTTTGTTATCAATCATTGGGTCGCTAAAATTATCGACATGCCCAGAGGCTTTCCATACAAGCGGGTGCATAAAAATTGCGGCATCAATTCCGACAATATTTTCATTGACTTGCGTCATTGCTTTCCACCAAAGTTGTTTGATATTGTTTTTGAGTTGAACGCCAATTTGTCCATAATCATACACTGCTTGCAAACCATCATACACTTCACTTGATTGGAACACAAAACCATATTCTTTTGCGTGTGCGACTACTTTTTGAAATAATGGATTTTCTTGTTGATTATTTTGTTTTTGAGCCATAATATTTTATTGTATGTATATTTTTTTGCTAATCAATCGCAAAATTAGTCAAAAAAATTTTTTTTTAACTAATTTTTATAATATTTTTTTAAAAATACAATTTCTGTAGATGCGAAGCATTTATTCAAAAAGCCAAAAAGAAACAGAAATAAAACAAACCTTGTTAGATTTGTTTGCCACTGAAAAATAAAAATATATGTCAAACAAAGGTCTTTTTCCACTTACATCAGTATTTTTTTTACAGATTTATGGTAGTTGGGGACTTTGATTTGTTACACGCAGGCTGTTGCTTTGCAACAGACAAGGTTTGCACCAGTTGGGGTTATCACGCTTTCGGCAGTGGTGTCCTCGTATATAAATTCTTTAACCTCTATGTTAGGACGTATTTTCTAAAACTCAGAGGATAACGATTGTAATAATGTTTGGAAAATATCATCTTGTAAAGTATCACAATAAAATATTTTACTATATTTTATAGTTGTAATATTAAATTTTTTTATTTAGATTTGCGAAGTTTTTAAAAATTTAAAAAAATAATTATGAATGTTTGGAAATTTTCATCACGTTGGAGTGCAGATGGTAATGCTGACTCTTCTGTTTTACAAATCTTTAGAAAATATGGGATTGTGTTTGCTTACAACATAAAACCTGATGACGTATCGAGTCTTGGCATTGAAAATAAAGTTAAAGAAGGTGATTTAATTGCTGTAGCAGATGGTTTTAATATAGTTGCTATTAGCAAGGCTTTATCAAATGCTAAATCGATTGGTAATTTTGTACAAGCCCATTTTGAAGACGACATAAAAAAATATTGTGGTGATGATAATGTAATTGCTGTAAAGGTAAAGTTTGTTGATTTATCTGAAAAAGATAAATTTTATTATCAAAAAATGGGGCGTTTTCACGGTTTACACAATGAAGAAAGAAATAAAATACATAAATTATGGGAAACCCAAAATAAAACATTTTCTATAAATGCCAAAACTGCAACTTTAAAGTATAATTCTCAAAATGGAAATGCTATTATTTTTGAGCAAGGGGCAAAATACACAATTCCAATTTATCAAAGACCTTATTCTTGGACTGAAGACCAAATCAAAAAATTTATATCTGATATTTTTCTGTCTTATTGGGGTGTAGATAAAAAAATTATAGAAGAACCAATGTTTATAGGTACGATACAATTATCTGAAAAAAAACTAATTGATAGTAAATTAGGAACATTTGAACAAGAAGTAGTAGATGGGCAACAAAGATTAAGCACATTTTTAATACTTATCAAAGTTTTAAGTTTAAAATTTCCTGACTGCCAAGAATTAAAAGATATTGACTTAAATTGTTTGAAAACAAGAGTAAATAATGGAGAGCAACAAACATATTTTAAAGATATGCTTAAAATTGATATACTAAATTATCAAATCAATGGAGAAGAAACAAATATTTACCTTAAAAACGCAATAATAACTAAAAATATTCTGGAGGAAAATTTAAGCATTGATGATGATAGTGATATCATCTTTGATATTAATGATTTTTCTAAACATTTGTTAAGTAATATTTATTTTGTAGTCATAGAAACATTGGCAGGTTTGTCAAAAACCTTACAAATATTCAATGCTATCAATACAACAGGTTTAGACTTAAATGGAAGTGATATATTCAAAATAAGAATGTATGAATATTTGCGAGATAAAAAAAATGCAGATGAAAATGCTTTTACTGAAATAAGTAACTTGTATCAAAAAATAGACATAAAAAATAAAGAATATCCTCAATACCAAACTAATATGCAGCAAATACTTCGAATATATCAACAAATCTTGATATCAAAGTATAATATGTCTAATGTTTTGTTTTCTTTTGGAACTGATACTTTTTTTGAAAGATTATTTGATACATTGCTTAATATCAATCAATGGGAATATTATAAAAATTTACATACAGACTTTAACCTAAATTTAGAGGATATTGACAAAATAATAGATATTTGGTATAGTTGGAAGGCTCAAAATCCCGAAACATTAAATCAATCTTGTGCTATCAATTTCATTTGGGATTCAAGATATGCTAAACATTGGTATTCTATTTTTGTTTTCCTTTATAAATTTGGAATAGAAAAAGAAAGTTATAACAAATTACATGATTTTACTGAAAAATTAAGTAAATTATATATTGTGTTTAGTGTATTGCATGATAAAAAAATCAATGAAATAGACTCTTTCTCATATTTTTTAAATAAGGATATTTTGTATAATAACTTAACTTTTGAAGAAATTATCAAAAAAATTCACGAGAAAATTAAGGGACGAAATGAAGCAGTAGAAAATATATTAAAAAATAATATTTTTTATAATGCCAAGAAAAAAGTATTATTATGTCGACTTTCTGCAATGCTTGATGAAAATAATCTTATAGAAGCAAAAACAAATCTATTTAATACTTCTTTTGATATAGAACACATACAAGCTTACAATCATCAAGATGAAAATCAAAGAAAAGATATTTGGGAAAAATGGGGACAAAATATAAATTCAATAGGTAATTTAGTTATGTTTGAAAGTTCTAAAAATCGTTCTGTGAGCAATAAGCCTTTTTCTGAAAAGAAAAAAGAGTATGATAATAGTATTTACAAATCGGTCAAAAAACTATGTGAAAATAATAATTGGGATTTAGAAGATTGCCTAAAACGTCAAGAAACAGAAATAAAAAAACTTATAAATTATCTTTTTATTGAGTAAGGAACAATCATTAAATAAAGTGATAATCTATCAATAACGAATTTCGTTAGTATGTTGTGAAAAAAATTCTGTTACACTACTTTTGCTGGTATAAAATATCAGATTATTTAATTTCCTTTCCTAAGATAATCACCCCCAAAAAAAACTTGCCCAAATAAAAATAAAAACTTTATTTGGCTAAGTTTTTTTCATTATTTCCTAAAAACTTTATAAACACTATAAGCATTTTTCGCCCCTGCTTGTGTCCCACAAGCAGTCGTCGTTGGTGTAAGATTTATTTGTTACAATATTCGCTTGTGGGACACAAGCGAGGGCGTAAAACAAATATTTCGCCGTTTTTAATTAATATACGAAAATTTTACAGTAACTAAAATATTATCCGTATAAACATTAGTAGTACCAAATTTTTACAACTCATTAAGGAAATGTAATTTCAGGAGTAGTAAAGGTATAAATGTTTCCATTACTTTCCTCATAACTAATAGTAAAAATATGTATCTTATCTGTGGTTGGTGCTTCATTAAAACGCAATTTTAATTGAAAAGGAGAGGTTGGATTGGTTTGTAAATAAGAAGGAATATTACTAAAAAAACTACCCATGCTGCTATTAGAACCTTCTACACTATCGATAGTATATATTTGAACAGTATTACTCAAATTTACATTTGCATCAAAGTTACTCGAAAATTTTGCATTGCTTTTAATTGTTAAATTCGTTAATTTTTCTTTAGATAAGGTTGGATTTTGACCAGGACTACAAGCCATCAAAAAAGCACCATTGTAATTTGAATGTAATTTAGAATAAAAGTCATACTCAACAGACAAATTAATTGAAAGATTATTAATATTTGCCTGAGTACCAACTATATAAGGATTGACATTGCCTTTTAGACCTTTTACTTTAAAAAACGAGGTAGATGTTTCTACACGACCACAACCACAAGAAGTGATCATACAACAGCCATTCATCAAAAATGTGCTATATATTAAAGACAGAAAATAAAAAAAACAAGTAATTGTAATTTTAAAGGATATTTTTTTCATAAAGATAATTCAGTATAATTTTCTTATTATAAAACTCAAAAAATATCAAAATATTATTAAGTTTTTTATATATTTTTATCAATCAAAATTTAACATCACTTTTTCGATTTATCCATTCATATAAAATAGGCAAAATCAACAAAGTCAAAGCCGTTGAAGTCAATAAACCACCAATCACTACGGTTGCCAAAGGTTTTTGGACTTCTGCCCCTGCGCCATGTGAAAAAGCCATCGGAAAAAAACCTAATCCTGCCACTACCGCAGTCATTATCACAGGGCGAAGTCGAGTAGTTACGCCTATTTTGATACGCTCAAAAACATCATCAATTCCTTCTTTTTTGAGTTGATTAAAATAACCAATCAACACAATACCATTTAAAACCGCCACTCCAAACAATGCAATAAAACCAACTCCGGCAGAAATACTAAACGGCATTCCACGCAACCACAAGGCAAAAATACCACCAATAGCAGACAAAGGAATGGCGGTAAAAATTAAAATACTTTGTAGCCAAGAACGAAAAGTAAAATACAATAACATAAATATCAACAATAAAGCCACAGGAACAGCAATCAATAATCTATTTTTTGCTTTTTCTAAGTTTTCAAATTGTCCACCATATTTGAAATAATAGCCCACAGGCAATTGAACAGGCTGTAATTTTTCTTTCATTTCATTGACCACACTTTCTATATCTCTCCCACTTGTATTGACTCCAATAGTGATTCTTCGTTTGGCATCATCTCTCGTGATTTGCATAGGTGCTTTGGTGTAATCGATATGTGCCACTTCTGAAAGCGGAATTT
>RDXZ01000111.1 GCA_004293265.1 Bacteroidota bacterium
AAAATTTTTTCTAAAAAAAAAAATATATACTTGCATTTTTGACAAAAGCCCAAATTTTTTAGTAACTTGTTCTATTTTTGTTATAATTGCTGTAGTCCATATTGATGTATTTTTTATTTAATTAACTTTTAGTCTGAGATATTTTTATATATCATTGTATATTAGTGTAATTTGAGGCGTATAATATTTAAAATTAGCATCAGAAGAAATAAGAGGTATATTTTCAGCCAAAGAAGTGGCTAAAATCAATCTATCAAAAGGATCTTTGTGATGTTCTAAAAATGGAATATCTTGATACGCGTTGATATGTGCGTTGGCAATGGGTAAAATCTCAAAACCATCTTCGATGATAATAGCCACCAAACGTTCAATAGATAAATTTAAAGCAGGAAGTTTACCTATTTTTTGTTTGATAGCTATCTCAAAAAGAGAAACTTGGCTTACAAAAATATGATTGGTTGTGTCAAGAAGTAATGTATAATTACTTGCACTTAATGCTTGGCTTTTGAGTTGATACCAAATTAAAATCTGAGTATCTATAATGTATTGTTGCATATTACATATAGTCTTTTAAGTCGTCCAGAGGTTCATTAAAATCATCAGGAATACTATAAGTTTTTCCCTCTAATTGTCCTAATTTTTGCAGACTTCCTGCTTGTCTTTTACTCTCCAAACGTACTCCTTGCTTTGTATCTTGGGTTTGGGTAGTTTTCATAAACATTACTACAACTTCTGTTAATTCGGTGGTTGGCGGGGTTTCTTGTAAGATAACTTTTCCGTCTTTAAAAATACCTTTAATGGCTGTGTACATAATTTTTTTATTTTTTGTGAATTAAATAAATAACGAAAAATAAATATAAATATTTTTTTATGTCGTTATCTTTTAGCGTTTGTCTGTGTTTCACAGGCAAACGCTAAAAGACAAAAATTATTTATTGCAATAAATTATACACTCCAAAACTACTGATATAAGCCAATAAAGTCATATAAAAAAGTTGTAAAAGCGTCCATTTTATACTTTTCGTTTCACGATATACCGCCCCAATTGTACTCATACATTGCATCGCAAACGCATAAAAAATCATCAAAGAAACACAAACAGCGAAATTGTATTGTGGTTTGTTTGTACTTGGATTTATTTCTGCTTTTAATTTTTGTTGTACTGTTTTGAGGTCATCATTGCCTTGCCCCAAACTATAAATAGTTGAAATTGTCCCTACAAAAACCTCTCTTGCGGCAAAAGATGCAATCAAAGCAATTCCAATTTTCCAATCATAACCCAAAGGTTTGATAATAGGCTCGATGGTTTTTCCTAATATTCCCATATAAGAAACTTCCAATTTGGCGGCGGCGATTTTGTTTTCTAATTCTTTTTTTGGTAAATGTTTAAAGGCAGTTTTTGTATTTTTTTCCGCTTTTTCCATCATACCCGCAGGAGCATAATTGCCTAAGAACCATAAAATAATTGAAATAGCTAAAATTATTTTTCCTGCATCAATCACAAAAACCCTTACTTTTTCCCAGACGGTCAAAGTAATATTTTTGATGCTTGGAGTTTTATAAGTGGGCAATTCCATCACAAAAAAAGATTTTTCTTTATTTTTGATAAATATTTTTAATAAAAATGCCGAAAACAACGCCGAAAATAAACCTAATAAATATAAACCCAACAAAAATAAGGCTTGCAAAGGAATAAATCCCAAAAAGAATTTTTCAGGAACAACCAAAGCAATCAAAACTACATACACAGGCAAGCGAGCCGAACAACTCATCAAAGGAGTTACAAAAATAGTCAAAAGTCTTTCTTTCCAATTTTCGATGGTGCGCGTAGCCATGACCGCAGGCACAGCACACGCCACACCTGACACCAAAGGCACAATACTTCGTCCATTCAAGCCAAAAGGTTTTACTAATTTGTCTGTCAAAAAAATAGCACGCGACATATAACCGGACTCCTCCAATAAGGTAATCAAAATAAATAAAATGGCTATTTGAGGAATAAAAACCACAATTCCGCCCAAACCTGCTAAAATTCCATCAGCCAATAAATCTGTAAAAACTCCCTCAGGCAAGTTGGCTTTTGTGATGGCTTGCAAATTTCCAAAAATCCATTCTAAAAATTCCATTGGATATTGTGCCAAAGTAAATAAAGCAGAAAAAATAATCAATAAACAAACAAAAAAAATAGTCAATCCCCAAAAACGATGTAATAAAATCTTATCTACTTTTTTGGTAAAATTATTTTGTTTTTTTTCTTTTGAAACACATTTTTTTTCAATTTCATTAAAAACTTCATACCTTTGATAAAGTTTTGAAACGATTTTTTCATCACTTTTTTCCAAAGAATAATTATCTATGTGTTGATTTTTACCGAACAAAACATCTTTTTTTTGCTGATGATTGGTTTTATTTTTCATCAACATTTGTTTTAGTTCTTTGATTCCTTCTGCTTTTCGGGCATTGATAGGTATTATTTTTGTGTCTAATTCTTTTTCTAACGCCTCAATATTGATATGATAACCTTCTTTTTTGGCTTCGTCAAGCATATTCAAAGCCACAACTATCTCAAAACCCAACTCTTTGATTTGGGAAAATAAAATGAGGCTTCTTTTGAGATGATGGGCATCTAATACATATAAAATTTTATCAAAATTTTGTTCAGGTTTTTTTAATGTATCAATGACAATTTGTTCGTCTTTGCTTTTGGCAAACAAACTATATGTACCGGGTAGGTCAATAATTTCTGCTTCGGTTTGGTTTTCAAAAATAACTTTTCCTGTTTTTTTATCAATAGTAACGCCTGCATAATTACCAACTTTTTGACGTAAACCTGTCAGTTGATTAAATAATGTTGATTTTCCTGTATTTGGATTGCCTACAAGTAATATTTTCATTGGAGTAAAATATTTTATTTAGAATATTTCTAAATAACGTAAAAAAAAATATAAATAAAGCGAGTTTTTAACCTCGCTTGCATAAAATCTAATAAATTTGTATCTTTGCCTTTGCCTGTGGGGGCGTAGGCAAAGATATTTTCATTAAAACCATCTTCTGCCTGATTTTGACGAATCATTCATTTTTTTGATGACTTTTTTCATTTCGTTAAATTGTTTGAGCAAATTATTGACTTGTGTAACAGATGTACCGCTTCCGTCTGCAATTCTTTTTCTTCTTTTTCCGTCAATAATATCAGGTTCTTGTCTTTCTTTGGGAGTCATCGATTGAATAATTGCTTTCAAAGGCACAAAAGCATTTTCGTCTACTTCTTGTCCTTTCATCATTTTGCCTAAGCCAGGAATCATACCAATCACATCTTTGATGTTACCCATTTTTTTCATTTGTTCAATTTGGGATAAAAAATCATTGAAATCAAATTGATTTTTACGAATATTTGCTGCAATTTTTTTACTTTCTTCACTATCAAATGCTCTTTGCGCTCTTTCTACTAATGAAAGTACATCTCCCATATTCAAAATACGATTTGCCATACGGTCAGGATAAAACACATCGATATCGTCCATTGTTTCACCTGTTCCGATAAATTTGATAGGTTTATCGACTACATTTCGAATCGATAAGGCGGCTCCACCTCTTGCATCACCATCTAATTTTGTCAAAATTATTCCTGTAAAATCTAACTTATCATTGAATGCTTTTGCGGTATTGACCGCATCTTGTCCTGTCATTGAGTCCACGACAAACAAAATTTCATTTGGTTTAAGATTATTTTTCAAATCTGAAATTTCGTTCATCATTTGTTCATCAACTGCCAAACGTCCTGCTGTATCGACAATTACAACTTGATTATGATTTTCTTTGGCTTTTGCTAAGGCATTTTTTGCAATTTCTAATGGGTTTTTGTTGTCAATTTCTGTATAAACATCAACTCCAACTTGTTCTGCTAAAACTTTTAATTGTTCTATTGCGGCAGGTCTATACACATCACAGGCAACTAAAAGTGGTTTTTTATTTAATCTTTTGAGATGTGCCGCTAATTTTCCTGAGAAAGTAGTTTTTCCAGAGCCTTGCAAACCTGCCATCAAAATAATCGAAGGTGAGCCTGTCAATCGTAAACCTTCTGAAGAGCCTCCCATTAGTTTGGCTAATTCATCAGCCATAATTTTGGTAAGCATTTCACCCGGATTTACATTGATAAAAATCTTTTTTCCAAGTGCTTCTTCTTTGATTCTATCCGTAACATCTTTGGCTACTTTATAGTTTACATCGGCTTCTACTAACGCTTTTCTAATTTCTTTCATCGTAGTAGCGACATTTATTTCAGTAATTCTGTTTTTTCCTGTCAGCCCTTTTAACGCTTGATTTATATTATTTGTGAGTGATTCGAACATAATTTTTTAAGTCTATTTTTATAATCTTTCATTTTAAATGCAAAATTACAATTTTATTATAAATATTTAATATTTTATTTTGTTTTTTTTAGAATTATTTTTGTAATGTATTTTTTATGATAATCTCAGAAAGTAATTTTATGGTTAGAAAAATGGATTTTTTCTTAATTATTTACTTTTTTAACTTCCCAAACGTTTTAAATTTTTGGAAAGTTCTACTTTTTTATTTTTTACCAAAAAAAAACCTATCAAAAAAAATTGATAGGTTTTTTAAAATTGTATTTATTTTAATTATTATTTTAATTATTATTTTAGTTATTACTTTAACTATCTTGCAACAACTAAACGTTTTGTTTGTTTTGTACCATTATTATTAATAGTTACAAAATAAACACCGACAGGTAATTCGCGTACATCAATCAAAGTTTCCCATTGAGAAGTTTCTAATTCATCAGTAGTAACTTCTTTCATTACTTTGCCCATTGTATTGAGGAAAATAACTTGTACTTTTCCTAAATTTTCGCTATTTAATGTTTCAATACTTACTTTTGCTTCTTCTGCTGTTGGATTTGGATATACTTTGATTTCAGTTTTGATTCCGCCTTCCGCAGCATTTTCAATCGCTGATGTGCGTACAGTTCCTGTAATTACATTGATTGTATAATCTTCTACCTCACCATAACTAAATGCTTCGCAAGAAGTTTGAGCGGCATTCCATTTCATAGATACACGCATACGTGTTGCACCCAAAGTAGCAGTTGTAGGTACTGTGAATGTAGAACTTAAAGTAGCGGCACTTGTTGAGGTACGAGTTACCACTTGTTCGCCTGCATCTAAGAAATCTCCATCTCTGTTCCAATCTATCCAAACTGCCCACGCTTCTGAACCTGAATAACCTGAACGGAAACCAGCACTATAACTAATGGTTGCTGAAAGCCCTCTTCCCAAAGAAGTAGAAAGTGAAGTGCCATTAAAATAACCTCCATCACCTGCAGAAGTTCTGTTGATAGTTCCTAATGAAACCAAATCAATCCACTCATCTGCTACACTATTTCCTTTTGAAGCACAATAAGAAACCGTAGCCGCAGAAGTTGTAAAATTAGAAACTGCTGAAAATGCACTATTTGTTGTGCCACAAGTGACTTGTACTTGATAGTTATATAAAGTTCCTGCTACTAAACCCGAAACACTCGCAGAAGTTGTGGCTGTGCTTACGCTTGTCCAAGTAGTTGCCGCACTTGTTTTGTATTGTAATGTGTAAGAAGTGGCTCCTGTAACTGCCGCCCAGCTCAAAGTTGCTGAAGAAGTAGTAACAGATGAACTTGCTAAACCTGTTGCCGCTGATAAACTTGTAGGACAAGTAGGTGCTGTACCCAAGCCCGGAGAAGTCAATAAACTTGCTCTTGCTCCTCCTACATCAAACAATGCTCTTGCTCTTACTTTTTGTCCTGCTGTAAATGCGTTCATACATTGGTCATTGGTGTAGTCCATATAATTCATAAACATATCTCCGTTAGTTGTATTGCCACAAGTTCTTTTTGGGAAAGTTGGGCAACCACCGTTAGACGTTTGTTGTGTAGGAGTATCAGTAACTAAGTCGTTTCCACAATTTGCATCACCCCAAATATGACGTAAGTTTAACCAATGTCCTACTTCGTGAGTTGTGGTACGTCCATACCCATATACGCCACCTAAAGTTGGATTTACGCCAAAAAATTTATAACCCATTACTACGCCATCTTTGAAAGTACCTGCGTCAGTTGGAAACGTTGCATATCCTAATAAATCTGCACTTGCTCCTCCGAAGTTACAAATCCACATATTTAAGTATTGGTTTGGATTCCAACCATCTTTTCCACCTGTAGAATTTTGTTTTACAAAAACTCCTGCCGCATCAGTACCGCCGTATTCAAAAAAAGTACGAGTAGTAGAGGTACGAGTAATACCTGTGGTAGCATTTCCTTGTGGGTCACGAGTGGCTAAACGAAATTGTATTTCAAAATCTGCTGAAATTCCTGCAAAAGCAGCTGGAGTATTAGTCCTATCTGCATTAGTACGTCTATAATCTGCATTCAATACATCAATTTGTGATTGCACCATCGCATCGGTAATGTTTTGTGCGGCAGTGTTATAAACAATATGCACGACTACAGGAATAGTAATTACGCCCGATACTTTTGTACGAGAATTGTAATTTTGTGTAAAATTTTCTGTGTGTTGCTCAATTGCATTCATCTTGTTACGAATTTCTTGCGTACCATTTTGGTAGATGTGTTCGTGTGAAGGTGTACCGCAATTTCTTTGCGCAAAGGCAAATTGTAGAGAGGTCAATGCAAGACCTGCTACTAAAAGTAATTTTTTAAGCATTTTGTTGTAATTCTTTTTTATGTAAGAAAACTATAATTTTTGATGGTGTTTAAGTAGGATAACTTAAATAACGAGTGCAAAAGTAGAGTAAGATTTTAGAACTAAAAACATTTTTTACAATTTTTTTTATAATTTTTTTTCAAAAATTACATTTGAAAGATTTGAGTTATAACTAAAAAACAAAATATTATTTGGTTATTATGGTTTTAAAAAACATAAATATAATTATTTCAATATTTTTTATAATTATTTTAATATTTATACAAATATTATTTTAAAAAGATACTACTATTATTATTTGTATGTTTTTATTAAAAAAATATTATTTTTGTAAAAAATTCTATTTTTTTGCAACATTGTTGCATAATATTAAAATTTTTATGGTGTAAGTTTTTTTAATTTTTTTAAATATTTTTTGTAGCGGTTGCCTATTCTTTGTTATATACTATAAACTTGGGAAATTTCTAAAATACTTTGCAGAAGGTGGCATAAATACCACCACTATACATAATGTAACATCTTTTTATGTAAAAAAATGGCATTTTTGCCAAGCCAAATCCCCTTTTTCAAAGATTTCCCAAGTTTATAGCATATATTAAGTTAAGGATTTTACTAAAAATTGTGCAACGGCTTTAGCTTGTTGTAATTGTTTTTGGAAACAACAAACTAAAGCTGTTGGTACAATTTTTCTTAACTAAATGGCTGTGGTAAGGAATGGCAAGGAACAAAAACTTTTTTATTTTTGACATCAATATTAAAAAAACATTAATCCCAACTATCACTTTCCACTAAAAACTGAAGTGTGTTGATATTATCTGCATAGTCCCACAAAAAAGGAGTTTGTGCAGTACCAAAGGGCAGGCTATTTGGAAAAGTTCCATCTTTGGAAACAATTACCTGAATTTTATCTTTCCATTCTTCCAAATATAAATCTAAATCGGTTTTATTTTCATAACTTTGATAATAAATTACGCCTGTGGGTGCGACTAATTGTTTATTTTCTCTTAATAATACAAAACCATTATCAAAATGCTTTATTATATTTACCAAATAAACAGCCCTTTGGTATTCATAATTATTAAAATATTTGTAGTGGTTAGCAATTTCTTTTTGAATAAAAATTCCTTCAAAAAAATCTTTCAAATCATAATTTTCAGGTACTAATAATTTACAAACATTTCTACAACCCAAACCAAAATAAGTAAAAATATCATTGCTCAATTTTTCAAAATCTTGTTTGGTTTCGGTGCCATCTATAATTGCCAAAGAATGTCTATTTTTTCTAATAATATGGGGTTTATTTCCAAAATATTGTTCAAAATATCTCGCAGAATTATCACTGCCTGTGGCGATATAGGCATCACAATTTTTTAAACGCAAATCAAAATGAATTTTATTTTTTAATTCTGGGGCGATTTTAAATAAAATTTTAGCAATTTCAGGAATCAAAACCTCATCTTGACTGCTTAATTTGATATGTGATTCGTGTCCTGTAACTAAAACTGCCAAAAAATCTGCCCAACCTACCGCAGGAATATTGCCTGCCATAATAATTCCTATTTTTTTACTTTTTTTGGGTATTTTTGGTAAATAATCATTTACCCATTTTTCTATATTTTCTTTTTGTAAGCTTTTAATAATTTCTTGCATACAAAGTTTTAGATTTATAGGAGTAAACCAACGATTTTTTTCGTAAGCCCAAGTCAAAGGTTTCCAAGTATCCAAATCAATTTTTTCAAGTTTTTTTCCTAATATGGTAAGAATTTCGTGTTGCATTTTTTTTGTATTTAATATTATTTGCAAATATAGTTAAAAATATTGTAACTATTTAGGTTATTTTTTGATAAATAAAAGAGTGAGCGTTATTTTGTCATTTTGAGCGAAGCGAAAAATCTACTTTTTCGTTTACAAACCACCTTTAACAAGCAGTTAGTTGCTTCACTTCGTTCAGTAGGACAAAATAGGACATCTGCAACACCACGAAAAAATAACCTAAATAGATACAAAATATTAAAAAAATAGGTAGTTTTTTAGGTAGTTTTCATTATTGTTGGTTTTTAATTCGATTATAACTTTCTAAAAATTTTGAACTTCTGAAAAGTTACCATACAAAAATAGGTTAAATCTGTGTTAAAAGCCGATAAATATTATGAAAATATCAGTTATAAAAATAACTTTGCTCTATAAAATTTAAACAAAAAATTAAAAAAAATGAAAAAAATAGTTTTTGTATTTTTATTTGTTATTTCTTTCGCCTTTTTATCGATGAGAAATACAGGTTATCAAGTAGGAGATACTGCGGCAGATTTCAAACTTAAAAATATCAATGATAAAAAAGTTTCTCTCAAAGATTATAAAAAAGCCAAAGGTTTTATCGTTATTTTCACTTGTAACCATTGCCCTTTTTCTGTGGCAAACGAAGATAGAATTATTGCTTTGCACAAAAAATATGAAGAAAAAGGCTATCCTGTTGTCGCTATCAATCCTAATGATGTAGTGGCTTATCCTGATGATTCTTTTGAAAATATGAAAATCAGAGCAAAAGAAAAAAACTTTAATTTTGCTTATTTGATTGACGAAACACAAGAGGTTGCTAAAGCGTTTGGTGCTACAAAAACGCCACACGTGTTTGTGTTAGATAAAAAATTAGTCGTAAAATATATTGGTGCTATTGATGATGCCGCCAAAGACGAAAGCAAAGTAAGTGAAAAATTCTTAGAAAACGCTATCGATGCTTTAGTAGAAGGTAAAAATATTGATAAAACATCAACCAAAGCCGTTGGTTGTGGTATCAAATGGAAAAAATAAATGAGTTATTTCATAGATTATTGTAAAAAAGCCATTTCTATCTTTGAAATGGCTTTTTTTGTAATATTTTTTTACATTTATTGGTCATTTTTTATCAAATCTGCTCCTTTTTCTGCAATCATTATCACAGGTGCGTTGGTGTTGCCCATCACAATAGTAGGCATCATTGACGCATCAATTACTCTCAAATTTTCTATTCCTTTCACTCTCAAATTGTCATCAACGACACTCATTTCATCATTGCCCATTTTGCAAGTGCCGACAGGGTGATAAACTGTTTCCAATGTTTTTTTGATATGGATTAAAATTTCATCATCAGATTGAGATTTTTTTGGATAATGAATTTCTTTTCTAAACGCTGAAAAAGCATTGGCACTCAACGTTTCGATGGATTTTTTAAACGCAACAATTAAATTTTTTGTGTCATTTTCAGAAGATAAATAATTGGGGTCAATCAAAGGCGAGTCAAAACAATTCGAAGATTTTAACGAAATTTCTCCAATACTTTCTGGTCTTAAAAGCGTTGGTAAAATGCTAAATCCATCAGTAGTTGGATATTTATCAGGATTATACAAATCAATATCATAATCTCCTGCGTGTACAGGAGTGAAATGAAATTGTAAATTTGGTCTGTCTTGTGTTGCGTCTGATTTAAAAAAAGCACAGGCTTCCAAAGGACTTATTGTCATAAAACCTTTTTTAAATACCAAATATTCTAAAAAACCTTTTATTTTATTCAAAGGTTTAAACATTTGATTGGCACTTACTTTTTGAGAAGCCAAAGCACTTGTTACACAAAAAACGTGGTCTTGTAAATTTTTTCCTACTCCAAAAAGTTCTTTTTTGAGTGTAATATTGTGTTTTTTGAGTTGCTCTTTTTCACCAATTCCTGATAACATCAAAATTTGAGGCGATTGAAAAGCACCCGCTGATATAATAATTTCTTTTTTTGCAAATGCTTTTTGGGTTGTATTTTTATTATTTTTTCCTAAAAAAAATTCTACTCCTACGGCTTTATCATTTTCGATAATAATATTTTTCGTGTGTGCAAAAGTCAAAACCGTCAAATTTTTACGCGTCAATGCAGGCACGAGATACGCCTGTGCGGTGCTGTGTCTTTTTTGATTTTTGATAGTGAATTGAAAAATTCCTGCACCTTCTTGTTTTTCGCCATTAAAATCTTGGTTTTCAGGTATTCCTATTTCTTGACAAGCCTCCACAAATGCTTTTGCCAATGGTGTTTGAAATTTTTTTGGAAAAGTTACATTCAATAATCCATTTTGTTGATGAAAAGCATCATTAAATTGTTCATTATTTTCTCCTTTTTTGAAATAAGGCAATATTGCTTCATAATTCCAATTTTTGTTTCCTAATTTTTCCCAATCATCATAATCTTTTGCATTGCCTCTGATGTACGCCATCGCATTGGTAGAACTACAACCACCCAAAACCTTTCCACGTGGTTGAAACATCACACGATTATCTACGTTTTTTTGAGGAGTAGTCCAAAAAGCCCAATCTACATCACTTTTATTGAGTTTTGAATAGGCGGCAGGAATATGAATTTCTAATTTATTATCTTTTCCACCCGCTTCTAATAGTAACACTTGAATAGATGGATTTTCTGAAAGGCGATTGGCTAACACGCAACCTGCTGAGCCAGCACCAACAATAATGTAATCAAAATTCATAATTTTTTAATGAGAATAGTTTATAATCAATTTAGGTTTAAAACAAAAATACGACAAAAAAAGTTATTTTTTTATCGTATTTTTTAAAGAATATTTTTATTTTATAACTACTTAGGTATAATCAATCAAACGATTATTTTAGTTAAAAAGAACCTCATGCAAGCGTGGACGCTTGCACGAGGTAATTCAACTGGTGCAAACGTCCACGCTTGCACCAGAATAGTTATTTATTTTTTATATTTTGCGGCTTCTTCTGCACCCATTGCTTCTTCTAACGAAACTCTTTTACCATCTTTATAAGGTGCTAAAAAAGGGCGATATGCTTTATTAGTTCTGAAATCAATTTGCATCAAAAATTTACGCAATTCGTTTGCTTTGGCAGGGTCATCAAATACACCCATAATATAACGATTAAATCCGCCTTCGCTATCTTTTCTGAAATCAGGATTATCATTATTAACTTCTACATCGCGTTGTTGAAAAGCACCAATTTGCACGACATAAAAAGTACCTGTGGTAGGGATAGAAAATCCGCCTGTTTTTTTAGCAGTTTTTCCTTCTTCCAATGCTTTGTTTTTACCTAATAATTCCTCGATTTGTTTTTTAAGATTTTCTTCTTCTTGGGCGCATTGTTGTTCCAATGCTTTTAATTTAGCAATTTCTTCTTTCAATTTTCCTGCTTCGTTCATTGCTTCGGTGGCAGTTCTTTTGTATTCCAAGTATGCTTGTGGATTTTTTTGGAACTTTTTGAGTTCATCTTTTACAGATTTTGCATCTGCTTTTTGTTGTTTTTTAGCTTCTGCAGCGGCTTTTTTATCGTCTGCTTTTTTCTTTCTTTCAGCGGCGATATCAGCTTTGCTTTTCTTTTGTGCTTTTAGTTCAGTAATAGTAGTCAAACTTAGAATCAAACAAGCAAACACAAGTGATAAAAATGATGTGGTTTTCATATTTCTTTTTGGAAATAACATTGAGTAAAAATTTATTTTAATAAATAGATGAAAAATTCTATCTTTTGTTTTGATTTTACTTATTCTATTTTTGTGCCAAAAATGAAGTTCTAACAAAAAAAATATGGATAGTATAAATTTTATCTTGTTTTTAAAAAAAAAATTTTTATATTTATACAAAAAAAACTATATGCTTTCCACTAAAAACGATTTTAAAGCATATAGTTTTGGGTTGATAAAGCCTCTCAATAAAAATATTTTTTTATTTTCCTCGTCCTGACTTACTACCACTTCTAAAATTTCCTGATGCGCCTCTTGATCCGCCTGTTTGCGTTCTTACGCTTGTGTTTCCAGCGCCGCCTCCGCCTGAGTAATATCCACCGACTCTATAAATTCCTACTGAATTGTGCAAAGGTGTAGTTCCCCAACCTTGATAAGAAGCATAATAAATCATCACAAAAAATGTAATAAAAATTGCGATAATTAAGCCATAACTAAAATATTTCATATCTTGTGATTTTAAAAGTGAACAATAAAGTTGTTTTATTTTTACTTATTTTTTCTTTTGGCGGCTTTTGGTACGCCGTTTTTTGCTTTATTTCGGTTGTTTTTTTTGCTACTTGATACTTTTTTATTTTCCTTAGAAAGAGATGAAGAGGCGGCTGGCACTTGGCTTCCCCTTGAGCGTCTTCCTATTTTTTTATCATACCTTGTGTCCCATTTTTGAGATTTTCGGTGGACTTCTTTTTCTTCTTTTTTGATGTCCTCTTTTGATTTTTTTCTTTCATTTTTTTTCCGTCTTTTTTCTTCTAATTTTCGTTCTCTCTCTACTTCTTCTTGAAAACTTTGAGCGAAAACAACTTGAAAAGAAAAACAAAAACATACTACACACAAGATTACAAATATTTTTTTCATTACTTTATTATTTTAGTGGAAAAGTCCGCTATTTTTTTTATTTATTTTTACGCAATAATCCAAAAAAAGTTACAAGAGTAATATAGTAATAACAATTTTAATTTTTTTTTGTTCCTATTTTTATTATTATTTTGAACATTTTTTTTTAAATTTATGTTATACTTAGGATTATGATTTGTGAAAGCAAATTTTTTTATCAATCAATTTTTTTTTTAACAAATGAGTACATTACATTCAAAATATATTACGGTTTATACAGAAGCCAATCCCAATCCAAATTCTTTAAAATTTGTATTAAATACTATGTTGGTGCCTGAGGGCGTAACTTTCGATTTTCCTGACAAACAAACGGCTCATAAATCAACTTTGGTTACAGAATTATTTGATAATTTTGATTTTGTCCAAAGAGTTTTTGTGATGAATAATTTTATAACCGTTACAAAAAACGAAAACGTAATCTGGCACGATATTGCCGCAGAGGTCAAAGAATATATCAAAAAATATTTCGAACAAGGAAAACCTTTGTTAGTGCCAAATGTTCTCAAAGAATATGCCGCAACACTCAATAACGAAGACGAACCAGAAATTAACAAACGCATCAAACAAATTTTAGATGAATATATTAAGCCCGCAGTAGAAGGTGATGGAGGTGCGATAAGTTTTTTATCTTTTGAAAATGGTTTGGTTACGGTGCAGTTGCAAGGTGCGTGCAGTGGTTGTCCTTCTTCTTCTATGACTTTGAAATCAGGAATTGAAAATTTATTGAAAAGTATGATTCCCGAAGTAAAAAGCGTAGTAGCAGAAAATATGTAAGAAAAATAAGTAAGAAAACATCAAAATACGCCTTAGAATACGATAAAATAATAAAAAATAATCGTATTTTTAATGCGTATTTTTTTTAAATTATTATTTTGGTTAAAAAGAACTTCGGGACGCTTGCACCAAAATAACCTAAATAGGTACATTTTTTGTATCTATTTAGGTTATTTTTTGATAAATAAAAGAGTGAGCGTTATTTTGTCTTTTTGAGCCTTATTTTGTCATTTTGAGCGAAGCGAAAAATCTACTTTTTC
>RDXZ01000112.1 GCA_004293265.1 Bacteroidota bacterium
AAAAAGTTGATTACAATAGAATTAAATTTAATACAACACTAACAAAATTGTCATATAAAATAAATACAAAAAATCAAGTTATTTAATTATTGTTCCTAAGTGATAATTGAGTTTTTAAAATAAATGAAGTTTTTACATGCTGATAACGCGAATTTTACGAATTTTTTTTATAAAAAAGTTCTTAGAAAGTTATTGTAGGGCTACCAAACAAGCAGGTTCAAATCAGGCTCAGGTAAACGTTTTTGCTATCCAAAAATCAATAACTTTCGAAGAACCAAAAAAAACTACTTTCTAAGCCTAAACTCAGAATAATTTTCATTAAAAATATTTTGACTCGTTACATCAAATCGTTGCGTTTTTTTTAAAATTTGTATGAATTTCAACATCTTTTTCAAACGCTTCTAAAACCAAATTTTCGCCATCAAAAGTCGCAAAACTATCATAATGAAACCACTCACCTAAATTGATATATCGACTTTTTTGATTTTTCATCGTCCAATCAATAGGTAAATGTCGGTGTCCAAAAATATAAAAATCGTGTTTTTGTTTGAGTTCTATTTTTTCACAATATTCTAAAATCCATTCTTTTTCACCAAAAAAAGTATTATCTACGCCTTTTTTTAGATTTTTTGCCCGACTTCTTCTTGATAAATAACTCGCCAAACCAACGCCTAAATTGGGGTGTAACCAACCAAAAAGCCATTGCGCCACCGAACTTGTGAATAATATTTTCAGCCATTTGTAACCATAATCACCATCACCCAAACCATCTCCATGTCCGATATGAAATGTTTTTTGATTAATTTCAAAAGTTTGAGGTGTATGAAATATTTTTACTCCTAATTCTTTTTCAAAATACTGAAACATCCATAAATCATGATTGCCTGTAAAAAAATAAACAGGAATATTTTTATCTGTCAAATGAGCAATTTTTCCTAACAAACGAGTATAACCTTTTGGTACAGCCGATTTGTACTCGAACCAAAAATCAAAAATATCACCAACTAAAAACAATGTTCCTATTTGGGTTTCGTTTTCTTCAATCCATCGAATAATTTTTTTTTCTCTTTGAAGACTTGTATCAAAATCAGGTGCGCCCAAATGAAAATCAGACGCAAAAAATATTTTTTTTGAAGGAAGTAAATTTATTTTCAACATATTGTTTGAATTTTAATACAATTTTTACGATATTTGTGAAAAAATTGACGATAATTTATTTTTTTGCAAAGTTAAGAATATTTTTTTTAAAATTATTTAAAAATTAAGATAAACACAAATGAAAACTATTTTTGCGGAAATTATCACCATTGGTGATGAGATTTTATATGGACAAATTACAAACACAAATTCACAATTTATAAGCAGTGAATTAGATAAAATTGGTATCAAAGTCAGCAGGCAAGTTTCGGTCAGTGATAAAGGAAATGACATCAAAAATGCCATTACAGATGCAGAAACGCGGGCTGATGTGGTTTTGATGACAGGCGGTTTGGGTCCAACCAAAGACGATATTACCAAAAAAACATTGGCGGAATATTTTGATTCAGCTATGCACACAGACGAAAAAGTAATGGAATGGTTGCATAATTTTTTTACAAAAAGAGGCAGAGAATTATCCGAATTGAACAAAATGCAAGCCCTTGTCCCTGATAAATGCCAAGTGATTTATAACGATTGGGGAACTGCACCAGCGATGTGGTTTGAAAAAGAAGGAAAAATATTTATCTCGATGCCCGGAGTTCCCTCAGAAATGAAAAACTTGATGACCAACAAAATAATTCCTAATTTGCAACAATATTTTAAAACACCTATTATTTTACATAAAATCGTGCATACTATTGGCATTGGCGAGTCAATGATTGCAGAAAAAATAGCTGATTGGGAAGATAATTTGCCTCAAAATATGGGATTAGCATATTTGCCAAACTACATTCAGGTACGTTTGCGACTGACAGGTATGGGCGATGACAAAACAATATTAGAACAACAAATGCAGGCTCAAATGGATACACTTTTGCCACAAATCGAAAAATATATTTTTGGTTTTGATAACGATACCTTAGAACAAGTGGTCGCTCATTTGTTATTAGAAAAAAGAAAAACCGTCAGCACTGCCGAAAGTTGCACAGGCGGACACGTAGGGCATTTATTTACAAAAATTGCAGGAAGTTCGAGATATTATGAAGGCGGAATTATTAGTTATACAAACGATATAAAAATCAAACTTTTGGGCGTAAATCCTGCTACTTTGGACGAATTTGGAGCAGTAAGCGAACAAACTGTGAGAGAAATGGCAGAAGGTGTCAGAAAAAAAATGGGAACTGATATTGGATTAGCCACCACAGGCGTAGCAGGACCCGATGGCGGTAACGAACAAACTCCTGTCGGAACGGTTTGGATAGCGTATAGTGATGAAAACAAAACATTGGCTCGTAAACTAACTTTGGTCAATGATAGACTTCAAAATATTCAATTTGCGTCATTATTATTGTTAGAATTTATGCGAAAAAATATAAATTAAATAAAAAAAAACTACCTTGTAAGATTTTTAAAATAAAAATTATAAAAAAAGTTTGGTTTTCTCAAAAAAAAGAAATATTTTTGGCTTAAAATAAATATCAAAAAATATTTTTAGTTTAAAAAACCTATATTTTGATATATAATTCATTGATAATCAATAATTTACCTAAATGAAAAACTATCTATTTAATTTCTTTTTATTTTTATTACTTTTTTGTGTTGCTATTTCTCATCAAACAAATGCACAAAAAAAACGTGGTGAAAAAAAAGAAGATAAGAAAGAAGAAAAAAAAGAAGATATTAAAAAAGACGACACTAAAAAAGAAAATAATAAACAGGATAATACAAACGCAGTTTCGGATACGATTAAAAAATTAAGGCGACCATTAAACAAAGAAGAATTATCGAATGCCAATGTTTTTAGAAAGTTAGACGAAGCCAAAATAAAACCTGATAGTACTTTTATATTAGATATGCCTTCTTTTTGTTGTCCTTTTTTTCCAAAAGAAATGGGAAATATGGTAAATATTCAGATTTTGAGAATGAATGGCGTAGATTTGAAAGAAATTGATAGTACAATCATTGGTAGATTTGACCATTTGCAAGTGTTGTCTGTCAATAATAATTTTTTGAAAGATTTGCCCAAACAAATGAGCGAATTGAAAAATTTAGAAGAATTAGAATTAAGAAAAAATAAATTTTTGATGATTCCAAAAATTATTGGAAGTTTACCTAAATTAAAATCGTTAGATATGAGTTTAAATCTCGATTTAGCAAAAACTGGCACTATTCCTGCTGAAATTGGAAATTTAAAAACCTTAGAAACTTTGAAGTTAGAAGGACTGATGTTGAGCAAATTGCCTGCAAGTTTTGGAAATTTAACGAATTTAAAATATCTTAATTTTAAACTAAATAAATTAAAAAATATTCCAGCAGAAGTATTAAAATTAAATAATTTAGAAGTTTTGATTATGCGTAAAAATGGCATCACAACCATTCCAAACGAATTATCAAATCTAAAAAACTTAAAACATTTGGATTTGAGTGCTAATATTTTGACTACGTTTCCTGAAAGTATTTTAAAATTAACAAATTTAGAAATTTTAAATCTTTCTGATACAAAAATTACAAATTATCCAATTCAACAATTGGGAAATTTAAAAAAATTAAAAGAATTGCATTTAAAAGAAAATAATATAAAAGTAGAAGATATAAATAAACTAAAAAATATTCTACCCAATACAACTCAAATATTTTTCTAAAAATAAAATATTTGTCGCAAAAAATAATACTAAAAAGATTAAAAAAACCCTAAATCCCAAAGGGTAAATTAAAAATAACTCCCTATTGGGATTGGGAACTTAGATTTTGCTATGAACTATTTTACCGATTTAAAAGAATCTTTCGCCGTTAAAGACCCGATTATAGAATATCAAGGCGAAATGCACCAAGAAATCATTTTAAAAATTTTAAATGACTTGGAAAAAACGATGGACGGAATTGGTGAAAAATTAAAAGTTACAAGAAAAGCTTTTAATATTATCACTGAATGTTTGCAAAACGTTGTGAGATATTCTGTGGATAAAAAAGAAGATGACACATTGCCTGGCTTCGTGTTTGATAGACAAGGCGAATATTATTTGATTGGCTGTGGAAATCTTATCAGTGAAGTTCAAAAAAACAAATTGGAAGGGCGATTAGATGAGTTAAATACACTCGATTGGTTTGGAATACAAGAGGCTTATAAACAAGTCATCAAACATAATCTGCGTGATAGAGATAGACAACAAGAATCTGACAAAGAACGCAATAGTGCAGGCTTGGGCTTTATCGAAATGTTGCGTAAATCAGAACAAAGACTTAAATATAATTTTAGACATTGTAAAGATGGTAACTATTATTTTATGTTAGGTATTACAATTTTAAAACAAGCATCATAAATATTTTAATTATAAAAATTTAATCAATGAAACCAAACGTCTTTTTTTTGTCAGGCTCTGACAAAACCCCAGAAGTAAGATTTGCTCCTGAGGAAGGCACAATTGATATTTGTGGTGCTTCTTATCCTGAAAATGCACAGGCATTTTATAATTATTTGTTGGATAAAATAGATAGATACGCACAAAGCCCACCTGTACCCAAAACGTATGTAAGGTTTCGTTTTTCTTATTTTAATACAGGTACAAATACGCCTATTTTTGCTTTGTTTCGTACCTTAGAAAAATTAAATCAAAAAGATGACCACGAAGTAGAAATTTATTGGGAATTTGATGAAGATGATGAAGATATTAAAGAATTAGGAGAATATTTTTCGGGAATGGTTGAATTACCTTTTAAAATTATAGAAGTAAAACAATAAAAACGAAGCCTAAAACTCAAATCATAAAACTCAAATTGTAAAAAAAACTGCCAAATAGTATAATGGATATTACGAAAGCCTCCGAAGCCTTTGATAGCGGTTCGACTCCGCTTTTGGCAACTAACTTTCTAACCAATTTTTAACAATTTCAACGCCATAATCTGTCATCATTGATTCTGGGTGAAATTGAACGCCCCAAATTTTATAAGTGTTATGTTTGAGAGCCATAATTATATTTTTTTGTGATTTGGCTAAAATTGTCAAAGGAATTTTATCAGTATTCCATTGTTTGACCGCCCAAGAATGATACAAACCCACTTCAAAATGAGTAGGAATATTTTTAAAAATAATATCTTTTTGAACAATATGACAAATTTCCTTTTGTCCATGTACCACACAAGGTAAATTAAATAATTCTCCTCCAAAACATTCTGCAATCGCTTGATGTCCCAAACAAACGCCCAAAATATGATGTGTTGGTGATAAATCTCGAATTACATCTAATAAAATACCTGCTTCGGAAGGCAAACCCGCTCCCGGACTTAATAAAATATGAGAATATTGTTTGATTTCTTCGATAGATGTTTTATTATTTTTTTTGATAATAACTTCCACACCCAATTCTTCCAAAATTTGTACTAAATTAAATGTAAAAGAATCATAATTATCTAATAAAAAAACTTGTTGGGGTATCATTTATAAATTTTAATTTGTGAATCCGTTTGTTTTTGTCCATTTATTCGATATGCACTCAATTGATTATAAAAATTACTTGGAGGACTATATGGAAAACAATAATTACATTTTTCTTTCCTAATTTCAAAGTCTGTCAATGTAAAAACCTGTCCTGTACTCAATAATTTAATTTTATAATCTAAATCAGCAGTTAATCCTCTGTTTGTGTATGCGGCATAATAATCATCAACTGCTCGCGAACCAACCACTAAACTATCTACTTTTGTATTAAAATTAGAGTTTTTAGCATAACTAATGATTTGAACCGTATCAGTTTCTGCTTGTGAAAAATTATAAAAAGTAATACTATAAACAATATCACTGGGAATACACCCTTTCATAGTGCAACAAGCATTTAACCACAATGATAGTCCAACTACAAAAATTATAAAAAAAATATTTTTCATTTGCGTTTTAGTTTTATTTTTATCACACACAAAATTAAATAAGAATTTTTAAACGAGCAAATATTTTTTAAAAAAGATATAAAAATCAAAATAAAAACAATAGAATTTGATGGCTTTATTATGTTTATTTGAAAAATAAAAAATTATAACTCTTTCGTGTATAAAATTTTTATAGTTTCAAAAAAGTAGTAGTATTTTGTTTTTTAGTCTATTTTCATAAATAAAATATTGATAATCAATTATTTATATAAAAATAAGAAAATAAAATCAAACAAATAGATATGAAAAAAAATAGATATTTTTTTTTATTTAGATTATATATAAAAAAAATAAGAATTTTTATTGGAAAATACCAAAAAAAACACCAACTTTGCATTTCATTTTTTGTATATTCATTTGCAACCCAAGAAAATAATTCATTCATTATGATTGAACGTACTATAGAACAAAAACTTAACGCCCTGCTTAAATTACAAAGCGTAGATTCTAAATTAGATGAACTCAGGCGTGTAAGAGGTGATTTACCAAACGAAGTCCAAGATTTAGAAGATGAAATTATAGGTCTTCAAACCCGAATCAATAATTTTGGGAATGATGTAAGTGCTTTTGAAAGTGAAGTGGAATCTCGCAGACAACGAAAAAAAGATGCCGACAAACTCATTCAAAAATACAAAGACCAACAAAATAACGTTAAAAATAATCGTGAATTTGAAGCGTTAAGCAAGGAAATTGAAGCAGAAGAACTTGAAATGCAACTCTGCGACAAAAAAATAAAAGACGCACAAGAGAAAATTATGCGTAAACAAGATGAAATTTCTAAAGTCGATAAAAACTTATCTGAAAGACAAAAAGACCTTGACGCAAAAAAAGAAGAACTAAATAATATCTTGGCTGAAAGCGAAAACGACGAACAAAAATTATTGAAAGACCGCGAAAAACAAACTAAAAATATCGAAGATAGACTTTTACGTTCTTATGATAAAATTAGAGATAATAGCATTAATGGTTTGGCAGTAGTAATGGTAAAACGTGATGCTTGTGGCGGTTGTTTTAATATTGTACCTCCTCAAAGACAAGCCGATATTCGTGAAAAAAAGAAAATTATTGTTTGTGAACATTGTGGACGTATTTTAGCAGGTGTTGAAGAAGTCGCTATCGTTGAAGAGAAAAAAACAAGAGGCAGAAAAGCAGGAACTACTTTGAGCAAAAAAGAAGAAACTACTTCTTCTTTTACAGATATTGCTGCGGCAGAATTAGGCTAATTTTTCTTGGTTTAGTTTCCAAAAAAGTAAAAAAAAGGTTAAATACAAAATATTTAGCCTTTTTTTTTATTTTTTACGCCAATAAATCAATAATATCTTCTTTTGTCAAAGTTTTCAAAAAACCATCTTCTGCCATAATCAAATCTTGCACTAATTGTTTTTTGCTTTCTTGCATTGCCAATATTTTTTCTTCGACTGTATTTTTAGTGATAAATTTATACGTAAAAACTGTATTTTTTTGTCCAATTCGGTGCGCCCTGTCTATTGCTTGCATTTCTGCGGCGGGATTCCACCAAGGGTCTAAAATAAAAACGTATTCTGCAGAAGTAAGATTTAAACCTACGCCACCTGCTTTTAACGAAATTAAAAATATTTTTACATTGTCTTGCGTCTGAAATTTATGGACTTCATCTTGCCTTTTGTACGTACTTCCATCTAAATATGCGTATTGCCAATGTTTTTTTTCTATCAAATCTTTGACTAAATTAAGATGTTTGACATATTGACTAAACACCAAAACTTTGTGTCCTTCGTGGACAATATTTTCTAATTTATACATCACATCTTCCAATTTTCCTGAATCGTCTTTGTATTCTTGGTCAATCAAATAAGGGTGATTGGCAATTTGCCTTAGTTTTGTCAAGCCTGCAATAACCAATAATTGAGATTTTGCCAAACCTTCGTTTTCAATTTGTTTTAAAATTTCGTTTCGATATTGTGCTTTTATTTTTTCATAATATTCTTCTTGTTTTGGAGTCATCAAACAATATTGGATATTTTCAATTTTTGCGGGCAAGTCAGCCGCTACTTGCGATTTTAATCTTCTTAAAATAAAAGGTTTTATAATTTTTGCCAATTTAAGTCTTTTGTTATTGTCTTGTTTTTTTTCGATAGGCGTTTGGTATTCATTTTTAAAAAAACTTTGATTGCCTAAAATTCCCGGGTTAATAAAAGTCAATTGCGACCATAAATCAAGCGTTGTATTTTCGAGTGGCGTGCCTGTCAATATTAATCGATTCAAATTTTTGAGTTCTCTAACGGCTTGTGAAACATTAGAACTTGGATTTTTGATGGCTTGTGATTCGTCTAAAATTACATAATTGAACAAATATTTTTTCAAAATTTCAATATCTGCTCGCATAATTCCGTAGGAAGTGATTACCAAATCAAAATGATGAAAATAGTCCGTAGATTTGCGTCTGTGTTGTCCAATATAAACAAAAACTTTCAAATCAGATACAAATTTTTTTGCCTCTAATTCCCAATTATAAATCAAAGAAGTCGGAATTACTAACAAAGAAGGCATTTTTTCAGCTTGATTTTGTTCTTTGATTGCCTGCAAATGCACTAAAGTCATAATTGTTTTTCCCAAACCCATATCGTCAGCCAAACAACCGCCCAATTTATATTCGTGTAAAAATTGCAACCAATTATAGCCTGCTTTTTGATAAGGTCTTAAATTTCCTGCAAATTTTTTTGGTAGTTCATATTCATCAATTTTTTCAAAAGTATTAAATTGTTCTAATTTTCTTTGCATGCGCACTTGTGCGTATTCGCCTGTTTGCAAATCGTTGATAATTGCCAAATGATGTCTTTTAAGTTTAAAAATCTCATCATTTTCTTTTTCAGCTTCAGAAAAATGGACTAATTCGCTCAATTGTTCGAGCCAAACATCAGGAATAATGGCAGTTTCTCCATTGGGCAATAAAAATTCAGTTTTTTTCTGTAAAATATATTTTCGTAATTGCCAAAAAGGAATACTAAATTTTCCAAATTTAATATTAGTAAAAATATCAAACCAATCTCTATTTTCTTTGATTTCCAAACTTAATTCTGAAGTTCCTAAAAAATATTTTTTATTATTGATTTGTGGTTCGATGACTTTAATTTTTTTATCTGTTAAAAATTGCCAATTTTTTGCTAACCAACCAAAAGCCTTATTTTTAGATAATTTTGTTTTGCCTTTGTAAAACGGCAAACCTAAATCAACTAAACTATCAAAAATTTCTTTTTCGAGTTTGATTTTTCTTTTGATTTTATAAAAATAATAGACATCTTTTTTCTCACTTTTGACATCATACTTAATTGGATTTTTTTCATAATCTTCTGATGCAGGCAAATTATATTCTTCGTATTGAAAAAAAAGTTCAAAATGCCATTCTGTAACTTGTTCAGCAGTTTTATCTTCAAACAAATGATTACTTACGTTCATTTCTTGAATTTTAAGAGTAGGAATAAAATCAGAATTTTTGGATATAATTTTTGCCGAACCTACCGCCAACACATCAAACCAAGCCACCAAAGGAATAAAAAATTTAGAAAAATATTCATCTTCTAATTTTTGAGGAACAACTACAAATTTTTTGTACAAAAAAGGTAGTAATTTTTTACCATCTACGTTTTTTGTAAAAAAATAAATTTTATTTTGCAAAACCATATACGCAGGCTTGTTTGCCAAAATAAAAGTTCCGTCTTTGTATTGAAAATCTAATTTTTCGCCTTGATATTTAATCGTTGGATAATAATGTGATTCTTCAGCGTTGCGATGCAAATGAAACAAAACGCTTGCATCTTCGGTTGCCCAAGTGAGTTTTTGCCAAATTGGATAGCCGTCTTTTCCTTCAATATATACAAATTCGTAGCCTTTTAATATCTCTAAAATCTCTCGTTTTTTTTCATCAACTATATTATCTATATATTTTTTTACGACAGTATATTCGTTTTTGGCAGTTTTATCATATATTTTAATAAAAAAATCGTGAACTGAATATTTTTTATTTGTGTTATGTTTTTTATATAATTGGTCTTGTTGAATATCATCACATAATTGTATTGCTTTTAGTATTTCAGGAGATAACACAATCCTAAACTCGTCCCAATTTTTTGGAGAAATAACTTGATATTGATAAGTAAGTTCGCCTTTTGTATTTTTTTGAATTACAAAACTTCTCAATAAATATCCTAAAAATTCGTGTTCATAAATAGAAAAAACGACTTCAAATCTTTGTGTAGCAACAACTTTCATATTCTTATGTGTTTAAAATAACCTACAAAAATAAATATTTTTTTTAAAAAAAGTGTATAATTTTAAAAAAATCTCGAAAAAAAATGGTTATTTTACATTAAAATTAAAAAACTATAAAATTAAAAAGTAAAGTTATAAAAAAACTAATCTTCCCATAAATTTGTCAAAATAACATAATCGTCGACTGATAATTCTTCTGCTCTTTTGTCTAAATAATGACTTTGTAATACTTTTTCATTCATTTGCAAACCTTTCAAAGCATTTCTAAGTGTTTTTCTGCGTTGATTAAAACCTTGTTTTACGATTTGCATTAGTTTTGTTTCATTACAATCTAATTTTTCAACTTCATTTCTTGTCAATCTTATCACGCCAGAACGAACTTTTGGTGGTGGGTCAAAAGCGTCAGGCTCTACGGTAAATAAATATTCTATATGATAATATGCTTGTAAAAATACGCTTAAAATTCCATAATCTTTTGTTTTTGGTTTTGCCGCCAATCTCATCGCCACTTCTTTTTGTAACATTCCGACAACTTCCATCACTTGATTTTTATAAGGTAATAATTTGAAAAATATTTGGGTAGATATGTGGTAAGGAAAATTACTGATGACACCAAATTTTTCATTAAAATTTTCTTGTTGAAACCAATCAGTTGGCTCTGTTTCCAAAAAATCAGCCTCTAACAATGCCAATGTTGGATATTTTTTTTTGAGAAATACAACAGATTCTGTATCAATTTCTACCACAAAAAAATTTTCTCTTTTCATCAAAGAAGTCGTTAAAACGCCTGTTCCTGCCCCAATTTCGAGTAAATGTGTATAACTTTTATGATTTGTCAAAGCTTCTACAATGTTAGTAGCGATATTCATATCAATTAAAAAATGTTGTCCAAGATGTTTTTTGGGATCAACTTTTTCACTTGATTTTTTTTTATTTTTATGATTATTTACTTTTTTCATTGGTTGTTTTTTTAAAAAATTCCATTATATATATTTTTAATTTAAGAATAAAAACAGGTCTTGTTAAATTATTTTGAATGATTGCTTCTTTGCTAAATGCGAAGCGATATCCCACGCCTGAGCCTATGCCTACATATCGCCAAATTTTATAATCTACATTAAAAGAAGGCTCAACTAAGGAATAAGATACCTCACGTTTGGCAAGGAAAATATTTGTTTTTGAATCAGTGATATTTAAACCTGCTTTACCACCTCCAAATTGGATAGGGAAACTCAAAGTCCATCTTTTTTGTTTGTATAAAATAGGTTCATAAAAAACTCCAAAATATTTATAAAAAAATCTTCCTTGATTGGTTTCAAGAGTATTTGGATTAGTGATGTCATAGATATTTTTTGAACCAAGCCAATTCAAAGCAATACCTAATTCATGTTTTTTTGCGAGCCTAATCCCTGTCCGAAAACCGTGAATAGAAATCATTTGACTTTCTGCAAAGGAAAATCTATTATCTAATTTAAAAACAAAAGATACTTTTTTTGTATCTTCTCTATCTTGTGCCAATAAAAAAAAATGGCTCAAAAATATAGAAAAAATAATACAAACGAATACAATATTTTTCTTCATAATTAAAGTTAAAAAAATAAAAATATTTATAAAAAATAGGTGCAAAATTCATTTCAAAAAAAAATAAAAACGCACCTATTTTTTTGATTTTATACGTACATAGTTTCTCTCAATGCTTTAATTTGAGCATCTTCGAGGTATTCATTATAAGTCATTCTTCTGTCAATAGTGCCTTTTGGCGTAATTTCTATGATGCGGGTAGCGACAGTTTGGACAAATTCTCTATCGTGAGAACTGAATAAAATCGAACCTTTAAAATCTTTCAAACCATTGTTAAAAGCGATAATCGACTCCAAATCTAAATGATTAGTAGGCTCGTCCAAAATCAAAACATTGCCTTGTGAAAGCATCATTCTTGAGGTCATACAACGCATTTTTTCGCCTCCTGAAAGTACATTTGCTTTTTTCAAAGATTCTTCTCCTGAAAACAACATTCTACCCAAAAATCCTCTGATATAGGTTTCATCTTTTTCCGCTGAATATTGGCGAAGCCAATCGACCAGATTCAAATCTGTATTAAAATATTGGCTGTTATCCATCGGCAAGTAGGTTTTTGTGATTGTAATTCCCCATTTTACATCGCCTTTGGTAGGAGTTAATTCTCCATTTATAATTTGGTAAAATGAGTTTACAGCCAAACTATCTTTTGAAATGATAGCAATTTTATCGCCTTTATCCACATTAATACTCACATCACTAAATAATAAATTGCCGTCATTAGAAGTGTAACTCAATTTATCAGTAATCAAAATTTGGTCGCCTGCTTCTCTTTCTTGTTGAAAATTAATTCCGGGATAACGTCTGTTTGAAGGTTTGATTTCTTCAATATTTAACTTTTCAATCATTTTTTTGCGACTTGTTGCTTGTTTTGATTTGGCAACATTGGCACTAAAACGAGCGATAAATTCGAGTAATTCTTTCTTTTTTTCCTCACTTTTTTTGTTCTGGTCAGCGCGTTGTCGGGCGGCTAATTGGCTTGATTCATACCAAAAAGTATAATTTCCTGAATAAATTTGTAATTTTCCAAAATCAATATCTACCACGTGAGTACAAACGGCATCTAAAAAATGTCTATCGTGAGAAACAACTAACACCGTATTTTTAAAATCCGCCAAAAAATCTTCTAACCAAGTAATCGTGTCCACGTCCAAATCATTGGTAGGTTCATCTAACAATAACACATCAGGATTGCCAAAAAGTGCTTGTGCTAACAAAACTTTTACTTTTTCGGGTGCGTTGAGGTCGCCAACCAACTTATAATGTTTGTCCTCTTTGACTCCTAAGGCAGATAAAATTCCTGCGGCATCACTTTCTGCTGTCCAGCCATTTAGTTCTGCAAATTCGCCTTCTAAATCGGAGGCACGAATTCCATCTGCTTCACTAAAATCAGGTTTTGCATAAATAGCGTCCTTTTCTTGCATCACTTTCCATAGTTTTTCGTGTCCCATCATTACCGTCGAAAGCACTTCGATATCGTTATATTCGTAATGATTTTGTTTCAAAACTGCCATTCTTGCCCCTGCGGGTATATTTACAGTGCCTGTGTTTGATTCAATTTCTCCTGAGAGAATTTTTAAAAAAGTAGATTTTCCTGCCCCATTTGCCCCAATCACGCCATAACAATTGCCAGAAGTAAATTTGATGTTTACATCTTCAAATAAAATGCGTTTTCCGTAACGCAAAGAAACATTATCAACTGAAATCATAGTTTTTGATAGCCTAAAATACAATAAATAAAAAAATAATATGCAAAGGTACAATAAAAAAACGCTTTTTTATCAATAATGAAAAAAATATTTACCAATAAAAGGCTGTATTTTCTAAACCAAACGTGAGTTCGGGATAACAATAATTCAAAAAACAAGGTCTTTACCGAAGTTTACGGAGGTCTGACCTTGTTTTTTGAAAAATATTTAAAATAATTTTTTTTGTATCTTTTATTTTTATTTTTACGTTTATATATAAAATAAACATTTATACAACTTTATGAAAAATATATTGAAAATTGGGATTGTGATGCTAATTCTGTTATTCCGCCGTTGTCGGTGTGTCGAAAAGTGCAGTAAAATTTATTTTTTTGTAAATATTTTATTTCTGCACTTTTCGACCACCGACAACTCAGCGTTTATGTGTTAGTATATAGATATTGATTTTTTTCGTTATTTTATATTTTCAAAAATAAATTTCTATCTTTGTGCAAAATAAAAAAGATGTTGAATAAATAAAAGTTGTTGGTGGACGAAAAGTG
>RDXZ01000113.1 GCA_004293265.1 Bacteroidota bacterium
CTGCGATTAAAAAACGAATTTTATTGAATAATATTTTTGGTGTTGATATTGATAAAAATGCGATTGAAGTTACCAAACTTTCTTTGCTTTTGAAGGCATTAGAAAACGAAACGATTGCGTCTATTAATCAATCGTTAAATATGTTTCAACAAAGAGTATTACCCACATTAGATGAAAATATTAAGAGTGGAAATAGTTTGGTCGATATGGATTTTTATGATGCTGAAATTGATTTTGATAATTATTTGGTTGAAAAAGAAATAAAGCCATTCAATTGGAAACAAAAATTTCCGCAGATTTTCAATAAAAATAAAGGTTTTGATTTGATTATTGGCAATCCGCCTTATGTCAATATAGAAAATTTACAAAAAGATGTAAAAGAATATTATTTTAAAAATTTTAAATCGTGTATAGGCAGAACCGATGTTTATATTGCTTTTATTGAAAATAGTTTAAATAAATTATTGTTAAAAAACGGTGAATTAGCTTTTATTATTCCTTATGCTTTTACCAATCAAAATTATGGAGAAGCATTAAGAGAAATGCTTATCAAACAATATTATATTAAGGAAATAGTAGATTTGAGCAATTATTATGTATTCCGAAATGCAAATGTAAAAAATATTATTTTGATTTTACAAAAAAAAGAAAATGATGGTAAAACAAAAATTAGCATTAGTAAAGAGATAGAAGATTTTACTGATGATAGTTTTAAAACATACCACATCAATCAAGAAAAATTTTTAGAACTAAAATCATATCGTTTTGAAACTAAACCTGTTTTTGATGTTATCAATATAAAAAATAAAATTTGGGAAAATGTAAAACCACTCGAAAAAATATGTTTAGTTGCTTATGGTGCAAGATTAAATCATAAAGAGGAACAAATTAGTAAAAAAAATTATATATTCAAAGAAAAAAAAGAAGGTTTGAAACCTTTTTTAGAAGGAAAAAATATTGAAAGATATAATTTTTCGCAATATGGTTGGTTAGATTATCAACCCACACAACATTATAATTCGATGTTTAAAGAACTATTTGAAAATGAAAAATTAATGTTTATTCGAATTATAAAAGATAGATTAAGATTTGCTTTTGATAAAGATAAATTTTATAATAGTCATACGGTTATTAATTGTGTAAGAATTGATTTGTTACAAAATGCTACACATGTATCCGCCAAAAGTGCAGTTAAAAATGCTGATTTAGATTTTTGTAAACAATATGATTATCGTTTTTTGTTAGCACTTTTAAATTCGTCTTTGATAAATTGGTATTTTGTGAATTTTTTGAGTGATAATCTCAATTTTTATCCTAATGATGCAAAAAATTTACCAATCATAGTTATAGATGCTCAAAATCAATCACAAAAAAACATAATTAATCAAATTATAAAAAATGTAGATTTTATTTTAAAATTATATGAACAACTAAAAAATTTGGTCAATCCTTCTCAAATTGATACCGCCAAAGGACGAATTTTATTTTTAGACGAGCAAATCGATAATCTTGTTTGTGATTTATATAATTTGACAGAAGAAGAAAAAGAATTGGTTTTGAGATGAAAGAAATTGATTTTTTTTTTGACAAGATTTTTCTTTTTTGACAAGATTTTCAGAATAAATACAAAATAAAATTAAAATGAAACACAGATTTAAAAAAAATATTTCATAAAAAAATAAAAAACATACAATTTTTTAATAAAACAACGTTATATTTGCAAAATATACAAAAATGTATCCATAAAATTTAATATTTTCATAAGAAGTCTTATATTGTTAGATGTAATTTTTTACAAAAAATACCAGTTTTTTTATTCGAAATAGTATAAAAGAATTAATAGCAACCTTTAATTTTATGCACTTTAAACCTATTAAAGATAAGTTTTTATTACTTATCATTGTCATCGCATTACTTGGATGCAAACGTGAACAATTGCCCCAAGTGAAAATAATAGAAAATACGCCACCCGAAATTGTGAAGTTTGAGGCTGTTCCACAAAAATTAGTGCAAGGACAACAGAGTTTTTTGCAATGGGAACTTACGCCTTCTGCTTCTATCAAAAAAATTGAAATCAATGGAAAAGCGGTTCTTGATACCAATAAAATAAAAGGAAGTCAAAAAATTATCGCTGATAAATCACAAGATTATGAATTGAGTGTTTATTATCAACAAAATGAAAAAGTTGGAGTAATTCGTAAAAAAGTAAACGTAGTAGTTGAAAACCCTTTTTTTAGAGGAGAAGATACAATTTCTATTGGAGGAAATGCTCATATCGAATGGTCTGTCAATCCCGATGCAACTGATGTATTTATCAAGGAAATCATTGAAGATAACGAACACTTGGTTTGGGATAAATTACCAAAAACAGGCAATTATAGAGTAAATCCTGTTAAAAATACAAGATATGAACTCAATGTAGTAGTCAATGAAGAAACGATTAAATATAACCATGAAATAAAAGTTGGGCATGGATTTTTTACAGGTACACGCACTGTGTTACGTGGTGAGGAAGCAGTTTTGATTTGGCAAGTATTTCCAAATTTAAAAGATGTATTATTAGAAGAAAAAGAAAATAGTTATACTACGATTGTATTGCAAACCAATTTAAAAATTCAAGGAAATCTAAAAGTAAGACCTAAAGAAAGTACAGATTATATTTTGGCTTTGGTAGGTGAACACGCACAGACAAGATGCAAACATAGAGTAGAAGTAGTTGATGCGTTTTTTACGGGGCAGACTAAAGTGTATGGCAATGAAAAAGCCACTTTAACTTGGCGTGTGGCAGAAGGAGCAAAAAGAATTTATATTACTCAAGAAAAAAATGGAGAAAAAATTATCATCAAAGATAACCTAACTCCTGAAGGTTTTTTACAAGTCAATGCTGACGAAGAAATAAATAAATTTAATATTAATATTGAGTTTGCGTATCGTGAGAGCAATTATTCGCATACTGTGTTAAAAAAGGCAGGTAAAGTTTTGGTAGGCAACAACAAACAAACAGAAGATAAAAAGAAATCTGTCGGTTATCATCTCAAAGGAGCAGAAAGTATAGAACACAGCTATATGTATGATGTTGAGAACGAACCTACATTGGTTTCTGAATTTGGAAATTTTGCTATTAATTTTGATTTTTATAGTGAGAAAATACAAGATAGTTACCATCAAGATTTGGATAAAGTGATAGAATATATGAATAAACATACCTCTTCGGTAGTCAAAATTGTTGGTCATTCTGATTTGAAAGGTTCGTCAAAAGGTTGTTTGCTTATTTCTCAAAAAAGAGCAGAATTGGCTAAAAAATATTTAATGTCAAAAGGAATTCCTGAACATAGATTGATTACTGAAAATGCAGGTCGTACTAATCCTACTTATTTTCAAGAATTGAACGAAGAACAAGCACGCGCCAATAGACGCGTAGAAATTTCTTTATTTGAATAAAAAATAAGTCAAAATATAATAATAAAAAGTATTTATTTCTCACTTTTGAGTTAAATAGATACTTTTTATCGTTATATAAAGAAAAAAAATATAAACAATCTTATTTTTAGTTTATATTTGCAAAAAAAAATAATTTTATTATGATTTTTACAAACAACAAAGCCGTTTTTTTGGATAGAGATGGCGTTTTGAATAAAGACAAAGTAGATTATGTATATCAAATTGAGGATTTTCATATTTTAGATGGTGTAATCGAGGCAATAGAAATACTGAAAAAAAATGGTTTTGTATTGGTAGTCATTACAAATCAATCAGGCATTGCCAAAGGCATTTATACAGAAATTGAAGTCGAAAAATGTTGGCAATATTTACAACAAAAGTGTAATTTTTTAATTGATGACCATTATTTTGCACCGCATCACCCAAAATACACCACAGAATCGTTGAGCCGAAAACCTGATAGTTTGTTATTAGAAAAAGCCATCGCTAAATACAAAATTGATGTCAAAAATTCTTGGATAGTTGGTGATAGTAACCGAGATATTGAAGCAGGAAAAAAAGTAGGTATCAAAACTATTCAAATTTTAGGTACAAAAGCAAGCCACGAAAAGCCTTCTGAAATCACAGATTTTTCGGTCAATAGTTTATTGGAGGCTACTAAAATTATTTGTGCCATCGAATAATAAAAATTTGATTTTCAAAAACATCTTAAAAAAACAAGGTATAAAACTGATTTTACTCCATAGAATAAATTTTTTTTCTATTCATCAAACTCATTGATAAACATTATAAACATAAAAATTACCAATTATATAAATAATTACTAATATTTTATACTTTTAATCACAAAATAAATGTCAAATATCGTTTTAAGTGTAGAAAATTTATACAAACAATACCGATTAGGAACCGTAGGCACAGGCACAATGCGAAACGATTTGGCTCGCTTTTGGGCAAAAATAAGAGGCAAAGAAGACCCTAATTTAAAAATTGGAGAAGTAAATAATAGAAATTTTATGGAAGGAGATTATGTTTGGGCATTGCAAGATATAAACTTTGAAGTAAAACAAGGTGAAATTTTAGGAATTATTGGCAAAAACGGTGCAGGAAAATCTACTTTATTAAAAATATTATCAAAAATCACTTCTCCCACAAAAGGTCAGGTTAAAATAAAAGGAAAAATTGCTTCCTTATTAGAAATCGGTACAGGTTTTCACCCAGAATTAACGGGGAGAGAAAATATTTTTTTGAATGGTGCAATTTTAGGAATGACCAAAAATGATATTCGTTCCAAATTTGATGAAATTGTAGAGTTTTCAGGCGTTAGTAAATATATTGATACGCCTGTAAAGCGTTATAGTTCGGGTATGTATGTGCGACTTGCGTTTGCGGTGGCGGCTTATTTAGAGCCTGAAATTTTGATTATAGACGAGGTGTTGGCGGTAGGTGATGCAGAATTTCAAAAAAAATGTTTGGGTAAGATGAAAGATGTAAGCGGGCAGGGTAGAACGGTGCTTTTTGTGAGCCATGATATGAGGGCAATTAAAAACTTATGCCAAAATATAATGTTGTTAAAAAGTGGAGAAATTTGTTATAATGGTAATATTGAGAATGGTATTAGTGAATATTTTTCAGAAACCAATCTTAACAATGAAAATAAATATCCAATTGTGTTCGAAGAGTTTGTAATAAAATCATTTAAAATTATCCAAAATAGTATTGAAGTATCAGAAATTCTTTGCAATTATGAGATTTATATATATATAGATTTATCAATTTTTTTAAATATTAATAATTTTAGAATTGGTTTAAAAATACTCAATGATGCATCAGAGTTAATTTTAGTTTCTTTGATTGGAGATTGGGACGCTGAACTAAATTCATTAAAAAAAGGTAATTATTCTTTGAAACTTCAAATTCCAAATAGATACTTTAATACTGGGTTATTCAAATTTCAACTTCATGCTAGTATTACCCCCACTAAACATTTTTATTTAGAAGAACTGACAACCAAAAATATACAAATTTATAGTTCATCTGATTATAACACAGCATTTCCTACTGAAAGACCTTTTGGTTATCTAACACTTAACAAAATGTGGGAAATACAATCATACTAAGCGTATTTTTAAAAAGTAATACCTTTGTATTTTATAAATAAATTATAACTATTTTTTTAAAATATTTTAAACTTTAACATAACAAATACAATAAAGGAATATAACATAAAAATATTAAAATGAATAAAATTGAATATAATGGTAAATTACGTGCTATTGTGCATAGAGCAGAGGAATGGAAAGAAGGAATAGATTTTTTAACACCTGATGAAACATTTATCCAAGTAGTTAGTTGTCATTATCACAAAGACAAACATATAAGAGCGCATTGGCATATAGAAAATGAAAGATTATCTCTATTAACACAAGAAACTGTTTATATAGTCAATGGCTCAATGCGTGTGGACTTATATGGAGATGATAAAGAAGTTTTTCATCAAGAGATTTTGAAACAAGGTGACACTATAATCATTATAGAGGGTGGACACGGTTACCATATTTTGGAAGACCACACAAAAGTACTCGAAATAAAAAATGGACCTTTCGTTTCTGTAGAAAAAGACAAAGCATTTATTTACGCAAAAGAAATTGGTAAATAAATATTTAGACCAAAATTAATTATTTACAATGAATTCAAAACAATTTGATTATAGCTTACTCAAAAGTGTAGGCGAAAATGTATTTATTAGTGCCAATGTAGAGATTCGCAGACCTCATCTGGTTTCAGTTGGTAGTCATGTGGCAATAGATACCGGATGTTATATAACAACACAAGCGAATATTAGCGATTATACTCATATTGCTCCTTATACCACCATCATTGGGGGGAGTGAAGCATTATTAGAAATGGAACACTTTACTACAATTGCTGCTGGTTCAAGAATCATTTGTGGAAGTGACGGACATTTGGGAGAAGGGCTTATAGGTCCGACAATACCAGAACCTTATAAAGATGAAATCTACATAGCTTCAATAAAACTTCAAATGTTTGCAAGTATAGGAACTAACGTAGTAGTTTTTCCCGGTATTACTTTAGCAGAAGGTTCAGTGGTTGGCGCTTGTTCTTTGGTTACAAAAAATACAGAACCTTGGACAATCTATTTGGGTGTACCCGCAAGACCTATTAAAGCACGTAAAAAAGAAAAAATGATAGAATATGCCAAACAATTGGGATATTTACAATAAATAAATATATTACTTATGGAATTTATCCAACAATATAAACCTTGGCTTGATGAAAAAGAAAGCACTGCTGTCCTTGAATATATGCAAGGAGGAGGCTATCTAACAGAATTCAAAAAAACACAAGATTTTGCTCAAAGTTTGGCAGAATATACACAATCACCATTTTGTTCTATTTGTTCTAATGGTACGGTTACATTAATTGCGGCACTTATTGCCTTAGGGATAATAAATAAAGAAGATGAAGTGATTGTACCTGACTATACAATGGTTGTAACCGCCAATTCAGTAATTATGGCTGGGGCTACTCCAATCTTTGCAGATGTTGAACGGGAAACAATTTGCCTTGACTTTGAAAGTATGAAAACAAAAGTTACTCCTCGTACCAAAGCCATTATGTTAGTAAGTATTAATGGTAGATACCCTACTAAAATAGATGAGATTGTAGCATATTGCAAGGAAAATAAAATTTTTATTGTAGAAGATGCAGCACAAAGTTTGGGCTGTTGGTATAAGGGTAAACATGTAGGTACTTATGGAGATATTGGTAGTTTTTCATTTAGTATGCCAAAAATTATTACTACTGGGCAAGGAGGTGCTTTAATTACATCTAACCCAGAGTGGCATCGCAAAATAGAATTAATTAAAAATTTTGGCAGAGAAAGTGCAGGTATAGATAAGCATATTTTTTATGGAGTAAATTTTAAGTTTACGGATTTGCAAGCTGTTATTGGTATAGAACAAATGAAAAAACTACCATTAAGAGTAGAACTTAAAAAGAAAAATTACAGATTATTCAAAGATTTACTCAAAGATGTTAAAGAAATAGAGTTTATAAATACTACTGATGATGTTGCTCCTTGGTTTAATGATATTATAGTGCCTGAAGTAGCACCATTACAAGATTACTTAAAAAAAAATGGAATAGGAAGTCGTAATTTTTATCCTGTATTACATACTCAGGCACCTTATCATCAAACAGATAAATATTCTCCAAATGCAGATTTTTTTTCTAATCACGGTTTGTGGTTGCCTTCTTATACACAATTAACCGAAGAGGAGATTAAATATATTACAAATACTATTATAAACTTTTATCAGAAATAATGAAACACAAAGTAAGATTATGATGTTTTTATGAAGCCATACAAATATCATTCTGAGTGTAAAAAATTTATCAAAACAATACTATAAAAAAAAGAAATTATGATTGAAAATGCTAAAAAAATGGGATATTTATCATGAAAAATAATATAAATCTTTCTTATATTCTTACTACTTATAACAAAATAAACTATCTTAAAGAAGTTTTGCCGTATTTATTGGATAATTGTCAAGAAGATGAAGAAATTGTCGTCGTTGATGGAGGAAGCAACGATGAAACTCCGCAATACATAGAAAATTTATACAAACAAGGAAAAATTCATCAATTTATTTCTGAAAAAGATAGCGGAGAAGCAGAAGGTTTTAATAAAGCTATTTTGATGGCAAAAGGTGAATTAGTAAAAGTAATTACTGATGATGATTTGTATGATTATCAAAATATACAAATTTGTAAACAATTTATGTTAAAAAATAAAGAAATTGATGTGATAATTGGCAATATAGCATCAGTATATCTTACAGAAAATAAAGATAAATTATCTATTATATTGATGCAACAATACCAAAAATGGTTTGAAGAATGGATAAATAAGGAAACAAAAAATTGTTTTTTTTGTGGTTTATCTTTGTTGATAAGAAAAAAATCATTTTCTTTTTTAGGCTTATTAGATAGTTCTTTTAAATATACTGACCTCGAATTTAGCATCAGAATCACAACCAAACAAGCCAATATCGCATTTTACAAACCTTTATTGGTTTGTTCTGTCGTCAATCAAAATAGCAGTTCGGTCAATTCGAGAGATGTTTTTGAGTTCGAAAGAAATAAAGTTGTTGGTTTTTATGATTATAAAATACCTATCAGTTTGATACAAAAAAATCAAAAAACGCCTTCTATTTTTCAAAGAATTTGGAACAAAATATTAAGAACAATTGGTATAAAAAAACCTGAAATTTTGATACCAAATCTTAATCCGACTTATGCTGAATTTAATCATTTTGAAAAAATAAGCGATTTATATCCATATTTGCATCATTTTTTAGAAAAATATAACCAAGAAAATACAATAGAAAAAGATGATTTATTTATTTTGAGAAAATAAATTATCTGTTTTTTTCTGTTTTTAATGCTTTTACTTTTCTTTTTTTGAATAATTTATTTTATATTTGTAACAAAATTTTAAAAACAAATAAATTTATTTTTATTCATAAAATTAGTCAAAACTCACTTTTGGGGTTGCGGGCTAAAAAATTATAGTATTATGAAAAAAGACATTGAATTTCCACAAGTTGAAGGAGTAAGTGTGGTAATTGCACGCGAAAAAAATGAATTAGAGCAAGATGAATGGAAAGCCTATCTTGTTAATGACAACGAAAAAGAACTAAATACAATTTTTGTTACTTCGCAAGGGTATGCGAGCAGTGAAGCAGGCGTAGATTTTCCTGAGAAAACATCTATTTTGAGGCACGCCATTCCAAAATTAGGCGCAAAAGATTACGCAATGATTGAAATTGTTACCGAAGAAGTATTTAGATTGAATAATGAATTTTGGGTAAGTTATTATATTGATGAAAAATTATATGATAAAAAATTTATTTTTTTACCTTTCACTATTCAAGAAAAAAATTTGCAAAAAATTCCTATACTGGATATGGAAGGAATATTACACAAATAAAAAAATAGGAAATGTCATTTTGACATTTCCTATTTTTTTTATTGAATAAGGCAAAAAACTATGCCTCTGTTTCGCTTTCAATGGCTTCGGTCAATTCATGATTTTTTACTATTGCTCCCGCTATTTTCGCTACATATTCTTTAGTGGTAATACTAATATTAGTAGATGATACTTCTTTAAGCATTTCCCTTGAAGTTCTTTTTTCAAATCCAATTTGAAGTGCCTCGTGTTTTTCATTTATGTCTTTACTTTCGCCAAGTTGTTTGATTGCGAATTGTTTCAACGAAGATTTTGGCATATTTCTAAAGTAAGGCATATTCATTTTTAATCGTTCTATTGCTCCCTCGATAATATCTTCGGGTAGAGGATGGAAATCAGGTTTTGTTTTTAAGTATTTTTCTAAAACCACTCCCCATAAAACTTTCTTTTCTATTGTACTATATTCTTTCTCTAACTCCGCCTCTGTCATTTTGAATGCTTTACCTGTGTCATCAGTTTTAACGTATGCTTCAATAGCCCATTCTTTCAATCGTTGAGTAGGCACCTCGACCTGAATACTTGATAATGTCACATCTTCCAAATCAGATATAGTATTATCATCGAATAATTCTTGCGTATCGTGTGCTATTGTTTTTCTCAAGACTTCTTTGAATTCTTCGAGGGTTTTTATATCATTTTGAGGGAAAAGTCTTTTGAAATATTCTTCGTTCATTTCATTAAACTCAACATCTTCTATGGTTATAAGTCTAAATGTCAAATCATCTTCCATTGAAACATTTTCGTCTTCCAAGTTTTCAAGCAGTTCATCAATATTTTCAGTATTAAAAACATCTTTGATTTTCAATACAAACTCCTCGTTTAAACTTTTTCCAACGAAGTAAGTTTTATAAGCATCACTAAAGTCATCAGACGTTACTTTTTCAATTGTGTGTATTTGTTCGTTATCTTTTATTATATTAAAATATAGATAAGAGTTTTCTTTGGCTATATCAGTTTCGGTGCGTTTTGCATCTCTTTCTAAGAGATATGTTATCTTCTCCTCTAATTCCTCGTCTGTAATTTCAACTGTATATGTATTAATATGAATAGCTGATAAATCAAGTTCAAAATCGCCTAAAAAAGCAATATCAAAAACAAGTTCAAAATCTTTTTGTTTGTTCCAATCCTGTGCAGGTGCTTCGGCAGACATCACAAGACCACCTACCAAGTGAACATCTTGCTCTGACATATACCTCGAAACTTCTTTATTTATTTTATCAAAAACCAATTGCGAAACAATCGAGCCACCATACATTTGTTTAACTATTTGTACAGGTACTTTACCTGGTCTAAATCCGTTTATTTTGACAGATTTTGCAGCTTTTTTAAGTTCGAGGTCTAATTCTTTTGCATAATCTTCGTTAGTAACTTTAACGGTAACTATTCCTTCTGTTGTACTTTTTTTATCTAAAATAAATTCCATTTTGAAATATAATAAAAATTTTATGAATGAATAAAAATTAAAAAAACCTCAACCCAAAAGGCTGAGGTTGTTGTATTATCTTTGAGTACGAATGAAGGGACTCGAACCCCCACGCCTCACGGCACTAGATCCTAAGTCTAGTGTGGCTACCAATTACACCACATTCGCAAAATTTGAGTGTGCAAAGTTAAAATACATATTTTTAATTTCCAAATTTTTTTTCGTTTTTTTATACTAATTTTATTAAAATCAATAAAATTGTTTTTTTGGAGGTTATTTTAAGATTTATACTGAAAATTATTGCAAGAAGTACACAAATAACATGAATTTTATGGATTATAATTTTTTTAGCCGTTGTTTAAGTCCGTTACATAAACAACGCTAAAAAATACAAATTGAAATTAGTTTTTTATGAGAAAACAAACAAAAATAAAAATTATTTTTTTTGTAAAGATTTTTTGGTTTCTGATTTTACTCGTCTTTGTACCTTTTTGATGTCTTCTTCTGCAGGTAAATTTTCAGGTATAATATTGCTTTGTAATAATGCACCACGTACTTTGCTATTATTATCTATATGCTCTGTGCTAATATTTTTCTCATCTTGTAAATTTTTTGCTTGTATGTTTAAGTTTGTCATTTCAGTAGCCAAAGATTTTGCCAAAATAGTAACCGTAGGCAAAAAATCACCCAAAGCACGTTTAGTAGGTACATTCATTTTAGTTTTGACTTCTTGAGTAGTTAATCCACCAAATAAGGCTTGGTCGCCTTTGCTTCGAATTCGTCCAAAACCTTTTTCATCAATGCCACGCTCATAAATAAGTTTAGAAAGTTGTGTTTCTGTAGAAGTCAGCCTTTCTCTTGCTTCCAAACGCTCTGCTAATTTGATGCGTTCTTCGATAAGTTCTTGCTTGCGCGTTTGCAAAGCAAAGTAACTTTGTGCAAAAGCAACGGCTTGTTTTTGCGGGTCTGCATTTTGAGCAATCAAATAACAAGCGTAACGAGTAAGTAAAAAATCTTCGACTTTACGCTCTGCTCCTGAACCTATACCAACCATACGTTCCACATGGAACAAATGGTTTTCAATTAATTCACCTGAATTTAGACAGGAAATTTTTGCTTTTTCAATGACATTGAGAAATTTTTCCCAACGTTGATATTCCAATAATTTTTGTAAATCACGTGCATACCAAAATTCCAAACCTTCTTGATTTTGTGTATGCTCCTCAAAAGAGGATGTCAGTTTTTTAATAATAAGTTGTTCCATTGTAATGAAAAAATTAAAATTTAAAATGAATTTTTGTATTAAAATGTAAAAATAATAACTTATTTTTAAAAAAACAAACATTTTAGGTAATTATTTAGGTTGTTTTTTGATAAAAAAAAAATCAAATTTTGTAATGTTAATATTTTTCTTTTTTGTTTTGATAAATTTTGCTTAGATAAGAAAAAATATCTACCTTTGTTAAAAATAAAAAATATATTGGCACAAAACAACGTAGATAAAAACTAAAATATCTTCTAAATAATTACAAAAAAATGAAAGTATATATCCAAAAAGACAAACAAAATCAATATCCAAGCATCAATTTTGCAGCAGCTTTTGAAGGTTTTAGACAAATGGGTTGGGAAATTTGTGATTTTTATCATAGTAAAGATATTGTTGATAATGAAAAAGAAAATGTAGTGATTGGATATATTGATGATGTCAAAAATGTCTTACAAAAATTTGATATTCAATTGCCTTCTTTTAATTATCCTGAAGAACTTTATTCTTTTTTAGGTAGAAAAATTTGGAAATCAACGGTCAATACGATTGCTAACGAACCTAAAAATTGGAACATATTTATCAAACCTGTCAAAGATACTAAAAAATTCACAGGAGTTTTGGTCAAAAGCACCAAAGATTTGATTGGTTGTGGCGACCAAAATACTGACACAGAAATTTGGTGTTCCGAACCTGTCAATTTTTTAGCCGAATGGCGATGTTTTGTTCGTTATGGCGAAATTAAAGATGTGAGAATGTATAAAGGAAATTGGCGATTGCATTTTGATTATCAAATAATAGAAAAAGCAGTTAAACAATTTACATCTGCTCCTGCGGGCTACGCGATAGATTTTGGACTAACTGATAAAGGTGAAACACTTTTGATAGAAGTCAATGATGGTTATTCGATTGGTGCGTATGGCTTTTTTCATTTAGATTATGCTAAATTATTAGCGGCTCGTTGGGCGGAACTTACTAATTCGATAGATTATTGTAATTTTTAATTTGTTGTTAGCCGTCATTGTACCAACACACTTTAGTCTGTTGTGATTGTTTTTGGAAACAACAGGCTAAAGTTGGTACGTTTTTTCTTAACTTAATAGCAACAGCATAGACACAGGCATAAGATTTATCTTCCTCTCTTACAAAAACATTCTCTAAAAAAATAAATTTATCCCAAAAAACATCAATATTAAAGCAAAAGCAAATAAAAAATTAATAAAATAATGATATTTAATATTGATTTTTTCTTCTGTTGGTTGATTTTTAACAAATAATAAGTAAGGAATTTTAAGATAGTAAAATAAAGAAAAGGCTGTATTTAAAATACCAAAAAATAATAAAATAAGCAATATAAAAATTTTTGTTTGTGTATAAGATTGCCACAAAGCAGAAAATAAAAGTAATTTACCATTGAAACCCGCAGTCGGAGGCAAGCCATTTAAAGTGAGTAAAAAAACTAAAAATATAATACCAAAACCTACATTCCATCTACCCAAACCTGCTAAATATTTCATTTCAAAAGTATTGAATTTTTGGTAATAATTTTCTGCCAACCAAAATGCTCCGAAATTTGCCAAACTATACAAAATTATATAATAGAAAAAAATATCTGCCGATACGCTTATACCTATCACCACAAAAATCAACATAAAACCTGCATGGGCAATCGATGAATATGCCAACATTCTTTTTATATCAGTTTGTCTGAACGCACCAAAATTTCCCAAAGTCATAGTCAAAATAGCTATTACA
>RDXZ01000114.1 GCA_004293265.1 Bacteroidota bacterium
TGCTCTAAAGTAATATCGTATTTTTTCATCTTTATTTTACATTAATAAACCATGCAAAGATAATAAAAAAATATCATTTTAATTAATTTATTTTCCTAAATATCTTTTCAAAGCAATTCTTCCTGTTTTATTTTTAGGAAAATATAACATTTTGGCTTCATCAAGTTTTTGCATTGTTTCTATCGGACAACGCCAACCATTTGCAGGGTATCCATATCCTTTATAGTCATATTTATAACCTTTACTATCAGGTTTTGACAAATCGCCTAATCTATATATGCCTTTTTCATCTCTATATTTATAAAAATTAGCTTTATAATTTTCGCTTAATTGTGTGAAAATAGGCTTGTAAGTCATTTTATCAGATTTAGAATAATACCAAATTGTATCTTTTAAAACGGCTAATTTTTTTTTTGCATCATTATGAGCGTTGTGCCTTTGCCAAATAATTTCACCACGAAAATTGCTTACTCCAAAAAGTTTATCTAATATATGTACACGAATATAAGCATTTGCGTGCCAATCACAATGCACAAAAATACTTCCTGTGGGTTTTAAAACTCGATAAATTTCTTTTATTCTTTCTTTAAGCCAAGATATATAGTGATCCACTCCTCCCGAAAATCTATCTTCAAAACTTCTTATTTCTCCTTTATCTCCCCAAATAACTTCATAAGTACGATTAGAAAAAAAAGGAGGGTCAATATAAACCAAATCTATCGTTTCACTATCTATTTTTTTGAAAGCCTCAAGGCAATCACCTAAAACTAATTTATTCATAAATAAAAAAATTAAGTACTTTTATCTCTTGCAAAGATAAATAAAAAATAAGCAATTACAAAAAAAATTAGCACAAAAAATAAATAATTACAAGCATATTTTTTTAAATATAAAATTTTTTTCTTTTAATATGTTCTTCTACATTTTCAGGCGTAAGATATTTGATAGATTTATTTTGTTGCAATTGATTTCTAATAAAAGTAGCAGAAATATCCACCAAAGGTGCTTCAACAATTTTAATTTTTGGGTGATTTTCTAAATCAGATTTTTCTGTATGTGGGCGAGGATAGACATATATTTCATAATATTCTAAAATTTTATCAGCATTTTTCCATTTTGGTAAATTTACCAAATTATCACCACCCATAATAATCACAAATTGATGTGTTGAATATTTTTCTTGAATATAAGTAAGCGTATCAATGGTATAACTTGGGCGTGGTAAATGAAATTCTATATCCGTAACCTTCAATTTATGATTATCAGCAATGGCTTTTTCGACCATATCATACCTATCAAACTCGTGTAACAAAGAATTACTATGTCTTTTAGCAGGATTTTGAGGTGAAACCACTAACCAAACTTGGTCTAAATCTGTATTTTCTGCCATTGTATTAGCAATAATCAAATGACCAATATGAATTGGATTAAAAGAGCCAAAAAATAAACCGATTTTCATTTTTTATAAAAATTAAAAGAATAAAAGTTAAAGAAATAAAAAAATTTAGATAATCAATAAATAAACAAATAAAATAAATTAATTTAGTTCAAAAAAAATAGATATTGTTTTGCAAAAATAATAATTTTTTATACAAAATACTGAAAATCTCCAAATAATTATGATTTTTTTTTATATATTTGCGAAAATATTTTTTTTTGTTTAATTTTGTGCTTATTTTTGAAAAATCATCATTAAAAAATATATATAACAAAAAAATATCGTTTCTGTCGCCCAAACGGAATATTAAAAAACTGCAAAACTCCTTTTGGGAATAGGAGAATTAATAAAAAATGGAACTATCACAATCACAATTAGAATTAAAAAAAGCATTATTAGAATATTGCGTCAATACACAAAGCCAAAGAGTAGATACTTCGCGGGAGGCAATGGAAAATATTAATGAAGTAGCCAATGATGAAGAGCCTTCTGCCGAAGAAGGTTTTGATTCTTTCAAAGAACAATTAAGAAATGACCAAGATATGTATGCCCGACAATATAATGAAGCATTGAACGGATTAAATATTTTAAGAAAAATTCAATATCAATTAAAAAATGATATGGCTTCCTTAGGAGCAATTATTAAAACAAACCAACAAAATTTTTTCTTTTGTATCAATATTGGACAATTCAACGTCAATAATGATAGTTTTTTTGGCATGTCTTTAGATTCTCCGCTAGCAAAAGAAATGATTGGAAAAAAAATAGGCGATTCTTTTTCTTTTAGGAATAAAACCTATAAAATTGAAGAAATTTTTTAATACAAAATTAAACAAAAAAAATAAAATTATGTCAAAATTTAAAGTAAAAGTAGGAGATATTGATTGTGGAGGCAACGAATTATTTTTAATTTCAGGTCCTTGCGTCATCGAAGAAGAAAGTATTATGATGAAAACCGCCGAACACCTCAAAAAAGTAAGCGAAAATCTTAATATCAAAATCATTTATAAATCTTCTTTTCAAAAAGATAATCGTAGCTCTGTCGATTATTATCAAGGTCCAGGTTTAGATGAAGGTTTAAAAATTTTACAAAAAATAAAACAAGAATTTGGTTTTACGCTTCTTTCTGATATTCATTATCCCGAACAAGCCAAACCAGCCGCAGAAGTATTAGATGTCATTCAAATTCCTGCTTATTTGTGTATGCAAACCACATTGGTAGTCGAATCTGCTAAAACAGGAAAGGTAGTCAATCTGAAACATGGACAATTTTTAGCCCCTGATAATATGAAACATCCCGTCAAAAAAATAGAAAGTGAAGGAAATCATAATATTATTTTGACAGAAAGAGGTTTTACTTTTGGTTACAATGATTTGATTGTCGACCCAAGAAGTTTTTATCACATGAATTTAATTGGTTATCCTGTTGTGTTTGATGTTACCCATTGTATCCGTAAATATGGTATCCCAAGTGCAGACAAAAAAGGTGGCGCAAGAGAGTTTTTACCTGTGTTAGCACGCGCAGGAGCGGGAGCAGGTATTGACGGAATGTTCGTAGAAACACACCCAAACCCAACAAGTGCTTTGTGTGATGCCGCAAGTCAATTATCTATGTATGATTTGGAGGAGTTTATGAAGCCTATTATCGAAATTCATCAAATTGCAAGAAAATATCAAGATTATAAGATTGAGTATTAAATTTTAAATGTATGAAAAAATATATATTGTTATGTTTACTTTTATCAATCATTCACTTTGTTTGTAAAGCACAAATTGATACGGAATTTTGGTTTGTTGCTCCTGATGTGGTTAGCATTGCACAAGGACACGCCGATAGACCTATTTTTTTTAGAGTTGTTACTACACAACCCGCGACGGTTACTGTTTCAATACCTTCTAATCCTTCATTTGCTCCCATTATTGTAAATTTACCTGCCAATACAGTTAGAGGTTTTGGATTAGATGCAAGTATTGATTTAGTAGAAAATAGACCTTTTGGACAAGTAAACAACAAAGGTTTTTTGATTACTTCTACCACACCCATCAGTGCTTATTATGAAGTGTGGGGAGTAGGCGACCCTGCTCAAAACCAAGCATTTCAGTTAAACCCTGAAATATTTTCATTAAAAGGAAGTAAAGCATTAGGAAAAGATTTTTATATTCCTTCTCAGACTTCTTTTGCTAATGCTGTATCAGAAGCAAGAGAAAGTATTGATATTGTGGCAACAGAAGATAATACATCTGTTACTTTTAATCTTACTGCCCAAGCACAAGGTTCGCCTGAATATCAAGCCAACCAAGATTATATCATTACTTTGAATCGCGGACAAACTTTTGCACTCAAATCTACCACAGGCAATAGTAGTTTTTCGTTCAGAGGGTCAAGTGTATCTGCCAACAAGCCTATTGCTGTTACTATCAGTGATGATTCTATCGATAGAGGTGGCTCATGGGATTTGATAGGTGACCAATTATTAGCTGCTGAACAGTGGGGCAAAGAATACATTGTGATTAGAAATCTTACGGGCGTGGGACAAGACAGAGTTTATATTGTTGCCGCTGAAGATAACACAAATGTTATCTCAAACGGAAATTTAAGTACTATGAATCGTAGACAACAATTAGATATTATTGATATGTCTACTACGCCTACAGTTTATATTACTTCAGATAAACCTATTTGTGTGATGCACTTAACAGGACATATTGGTTTTAACAATGGCATTGAAAGTAACTCATCAATCCTTCCTCCTATTTCTTGTGGTGGTGCAACAAGTTTATCTTTTACCAGAAATACTCCCAACGATTTTAATATGTATGTATTAGTAAAAGATATTGCAAAAGGTGGTTTTACTATCAATGGAAATGCTACTTTACTAACTGCAAGTGATTTTACTGCTATCGGCACTTCGGGTTGGTCTTTTGCGAATAAAGGTTTTAGTATTGCACAAATTCCTTTTGCAGTCAATGCGAATGGTAGCCATACGATTGCTAATAGCATAGGAAATTTTCACGTAGGAATATCATCAGCTTTTAGAAATGCCGCCAATAATATAGTAGGCTCAAATTATGCGTATTTTTCTAATGTCGAACAAATCAGTACAAATCTTGGTGCAAATCAAAGTATTTGTCAAGGGCAATCTATTACTTTAGATGCAGGTGCTAATATGACTACATACGCTTGGACAAGAAATGGAGTTACTTTTGGAGGAAACACACGCACCATTACCGCCAATACATCAGGCACTTATGCTGTGAGCGTAACACAAGGTACTTGTACGGCTTCTTCACAAATGACTTTAACAGTCAATCCAATTCCTACTCCAAGTATTACGACAGTTTTTAATCCTACTTATTGTACTTCTGATGCACCTTTTGCGTTGGTGGGTACGCCTGCGGGAGGCTCGTTTACTATCAATGGAGTAAGTACTAATACATTCAATCCCAATGTTTTAGGTATTGGAAATTATAATATTGTGTATAGTTTGACACAAAATAATTGTACAAATACAGCCCTTGTTAATAATATTCAAATCAATAATTGCATTGTAAAACAATTATTTATTCCTGATTTGTTTTCACCCAATCAAGATGGAAAAAATGATAAATTTTTGGTATCAGGTGAAATAATCAATGATTTTAAAATCAAAATATTTACTCGATTTGGAACTTTGGTATATGAAGGAAGTTTTCAAGAAGCAAGCCTCAATGGTTGGGATGGCACTTACAACGGCGTACAACAGCCCGCAGGCGTGTATATGTGGCAAATTAGTGGTGAAAATGTATCTTATAAAAATAAAAAAACAGGACAATTATCTTTAATTAGATAGTTTTTAGATAATAAAACACAACAAAAATAACCTACGTATTTTGATTTATCAAACGTAGGTTATTTTTTTATGATAAACTTTGAAATCTATTTTTTCTCAATTTTTGATACTGCCAAAACTTCGCATCTAAAAGTTCCGTCATCTTTTTCAAAAGGATTTATAGGTCTTTGTTCCATTGGATTGGCTTTAATTACCCTTGTTTCCATTTTTCCTGTGATTTTTACTTGTTGTCCGTCTAAGGCTTCAAGGTCTGTTTTTGAATTATTTTGAATTACGTGTTCGGTTTGGTCAGGAAGTACCAAAACAAAATATTCACTGCCTCTTGCACAATAGCTTTGTGTGGATTTTGACCAAGGCTTTTTTTCAATTTTTCCTTCAAATGTTTTTTCTGTCATCTTTTTTTTTGTATCTTTACGTGTATCTTTTTTATTTTGTGCTGATAAAATTGATATTTGACAAACGATAATTAGCAGTGTAAAAATAAGTACTTTTTTCATTTTTTTTGTTTTTTAATTCATTCATATATACGTGAGAATTTTCGAAAAGTTTTGAATTTTTGGAAAGTTAAAAAAATACTTGAACTTTACATAAAAAATCTTTTTTGTTTTATAAAAATAGACTAACTTTGCAAAATTTTTAAATTTTGATAAATACAATCATAATAAAAACCAATTTAAAAAAAAATCGGTAATTTTTTATATTTAATATGACTTCTCACGAAATAAGACAAAAATTTTTAGACTTTTTTGCAAGCAAAGGACATCAAATTGTTCCATCTTCGCCAATGGTTTTAAAAAATGACCCAACTTTGATGTTTACTAATTCAGGTATGGCTCAATTCAAAGACTTTTTTTTAGGCAATAAAATACCTCAAAATAGACGCATCGCAGATACGCAAAAATGCTTGCGTGTAACAGGCAAACACAACGATTTGGAAGATGTGGGCAAAGATACTTATCACCATACTATGTTCGAAATGCTTGGAAATTGGTCTTTTGGTGATTATTTCAAAGAAGAAGCCATTGCTTGGTCGTGGGAATTATTGACAGAAGTATATCAATTACCAAAAGAAAGATTATACGCAACGGTTTTTGAAGGCGATAAAAAAGAAAATTTAGAAACAGATACAGAGGCGTTAGAAATTTGGAAAAAATATCTCCCAGAAAATCAAATTTTGTTTGGAAATAAAAAAGATAATTTTTGGGAAATGGGCGAAACAGGTCCTTGCGGTCCTTGCTCTGAAATCCATATCGATTTGCGTCCTCAAACAGAAATTGATAAAAAAGCAGGCAGAGAATTAGTCAATGGAAGCGACCCACAAGTCATCGAAATTTGGAACAATGTTTTTATGCAATTTGAAAGAATGGCAGACAAATCATTGAAATCTTTGCCTGAAAAACACGTGGACACAGGCATGGGATTTGAACGTTTGTGTGTCGCAATTCAAGGAAAAACCTCTAATTATGATACCGATGTTTTCTCGAATACATTGAATTTTTTGTCTGAAAAATCAGGTATAAAATATGGAGCAAACGAAAAAACAGACATTGCTTTGCGTGTGATTGCTGACCATATCAGAGCCGTAAGTTTTGCTATTGCAGACGGACAAATGCCTTCAAACAACAAAGCAGGCTACGTTATTCGTCGTATTTTAAGACGTGCAGTGCGTTATGGATATAGTTATTTGGGTTTTAAAGAGCCTTTTATGTATCAATTGGTGGCTTTGTTGGTCAAACAATTTGAGCAAGTTTTTCCTGAATTATTAGCACAAAAAGATTTTGTTACCAATGTTATCAGAGAAGAAGAAACGGCTTTTTTGCGTACTTTATCGATTGGTTTGGAACGTTTAGAAAGTATTATCACGAGTACAAAAGAGCAAAATAAAACGCAAATTTCGGGAGAAATTGTATTCGAATTATACGATACTTTTGGATTTCCAATTGATTTAACGGCTTTGATTGCAGAAGAAAATAGTTTAAAAATTGATGAAGATGGCTTTAAAAATGCTATGCAAATTCAAAAAGACAGAGCAAGAGCCGCCCAAAAACAAGAGGTTTCGGATTGGATAAATATCAATACAACAGATAAAATTAATTTTGTTGGATATGACGAAGTAAGCACGCAATCAAAAATTATCAAATATAGAAAAATCAATACTTTTGAGAAAGAATTTTATCAAATTGTGTTAGACAAAACTCCTTTTTATGCTGAAAGTGGCGGACAAGTAGGCGACACAGGTGCTTTTCATATTCGTTTGCATACTTACGACACAAAAATTGAAATTTTTGATACAAAAAAAGAAAATGATTTGATTATTCATCTCACAGAGGACGATAATTGGATTGGTTTTGGAGAACAATATCTCAAAGAAGCCGTTATTCAAGCCAAAATCAATGAAAATCGCAGAGATTTAATTGCTAATAATCACTCTGCAACGCACTTGATGCACTCCGCTTTGCGTGAGGCGTTGGGTGAACACGTGGCACAAAGAGGTTCATTAGTCAATGACAAAATTTTACGTTTTGATTTTTCTCATTTTACAAAAATGAACGAAGATGAAATCTTAAAAGTAGAAAAAAGAGTCAATGAAAAAATAAGAGCAAGCATTAATCTGGACGAACAACGCAACATTCCTTTTCAAAAAGCAGTCGACGAACTCAATGCAACGGCTTTGTTTGGAGAAAAATATGGCGAATTTGTGCGTGTGATTACTTTTGATAAAAATTATTCTGTCGAATTATGTGGGGGAACTCACGTCAAAAATACTTCTCAAATCAATCGTTTTAAAATTATTTCAGAAGGTTCTGTTTCCGCAGGTGTGCGAAGAATTGAAGCAATTACAGGCGAAGAAGCCGAAAATTATTTCAAAGAACAAGAAAATTTATTGAACGATTTGAAAGATATTTTAAAAAATCCAAAAGATTTAAAAAAAGCAGTCTTAGATTTATTAGAAGAAAAACAACATCTATTGAAAAAAATTGAACACTTTGAAAACGAAAAAGTAAATCAATTAAAAGACGAATTGTTAGCAAAAATTGAAAATAAAAATAATATTCAATTCATTGTCGCACAAGTAAATGTTCCTTCAAGTGATGCTTTAAAACAATTATCGTTTGATTTGAAACAAAAAACATCAAATTTGTTAGCAATTTTGGTAGCAGAAATTGACGGAAAACCATTGATTTCTGTGATGATTGATGAAAAATTAGTCAAAGAAAAAAACATTCACGCTGGAAATATTGTGAAAGATTTAGCAAAAGAAATTCAAGGCGGCGGTGGTGGACAACCTTTTTATGCTACCGCAGGTGGAAAAGATGTCAATGGTTTGGCTAAAGTCTTAGAAAAAGCCAAAAATTTAAGTTTTTAGAAATTTAAAATTCATAAAGGGCAATCTTAGTGGTTGCTCTTTATGATAAAAAAAAATTAGAACATTTTTTTGTTTTATCAAAAAAAAATGATATATTTGCACTCATAAAAAATACTTAATATGAAACTTCAAAGATATTTTATTTTCTTTATAGGATTGTTTTTATTGAACAATAATTTATTTGCTCAATGTGCGATGTGTCGTGCAAGCCTTGAAAATTCGATGAGCAATGGAGAAAATTTGGTGCGTGGCATTAATTATGGTATTATTTATTTAGCTTCCGCTCCTTATTTAGCGATAGTGATTGTTATTTATTTTTGGTACAAAAATAGTAAAAAAAATTATGCCCAACGTATCAAAACTGCAAGCCATCCATCAGGGAAAATGCCCTCGTTGTAGAGAAGGCAAACTTTTTAAACACCCCGCTGTTCATTCTAAATTTATGATGATGAATGAATATTGCGAAGTTTGTCATCAAAAATTTGACATAGAACCCGGATTTTATTTTGGGGCAATGTATATCAGTTATGCTTTTCAAACCGCCATTTTTGCCAGCGTTTCATTGGCTATTTTTATTTTAATGGGCGATAAAGCACCGCTTTGGTATTATATTATCGTGATTTTAATTATTTCATTGGTTACATTGCCTTTTTCATTTAGATATTCTCGAATTTTGATGCTCCATTGGTTTGGTGGAGTTTCGTATAGAAAAAAAACATAAATTTTTTTTATTAAAATATTTCTTTTTTTCATACAATTTTGATTTTTTTGCTTACATTTGTTAGAAACTTGTTATAAAGAGAAAAAACAAGGCAAAAAACTTCAACACACATAATATTGTATGAAAAAAATTATATTTTTATCTCCCATTTTTTTTATTTTTATTTTCAACTTTTTATCAGCACAAAGCATTTCTTGGGAAAATCTTTTTAAAAGTGCTGAAAGAAATTATCACAAAGGAAAATATCAAGAGGCAATTAAATCCGCCAAAGATAATAGCAAAACTATTCGTAAAAAATACAAAGATAATCCTGCTTATATTGCTTATATGTCTTTGTACGAAGCAAAATGCCTGGTTGCAAAATCTCAATTTAATACTGCCATTGTGATTATGAATAAAATTGACAAAGATTTTAATTCATTTGCAGACGAAAACGCAAAAGCCACTATTGTCGCCAAAAAAGGTCTTATTGAACTCCAAATTGGCTTTTTATCAAAAGTCGAAACCGATATTAGCAATTATTTATTGACCAAACCTACTATTTCTCCTGCTTTGATGGCTGAGTTAAATTTTGTTAGTTTGATGGCGCAAGTTTATTTAGAACGTTGGGATTTGATAGGACAAAATTATGCAAAACTATTGCCAGAGTTACAAAAACTATCCGTAGAAAAAAAATCAAAAACAGTAACAAAAGTTGATATTCAACACAGAAAAAATTTGTATGGTTTGGCTCTTTCGTTGGGTGGAAAAATTGAAATGTTAAAAGGAAATTATAACAAAGCCGATTCTATTTTTAAAATCAATAAAAAATATATCGAAAAAAATACAGAACCACATATCATTGCAAAATATTGGGATAGAGTAGGCGATAATTTTTTAGATAAAGAAGATTTTGACAAAGCTGTTGATAGCTATAAAACAGGCAAAGGAAAAATCAATAAAAAAAGTTTTATTGCGATTGAATTTTTAGGAAAAATTGCACATACCTACAACCTCGAAGGAGAACCTAATCGAGCAAAATCTGCTTTGGGAGATATGTTGGAGTTGGCTGATGGCTTTGGGACTGAAAATGACTCAACTATTTATCATCTCAACGAAATGCTTTTGGGGGCAGAACGCGATATAAAATTTGAAAATGCAGACAGAGGACGAATAACAACCGAAAAATTATTACAAATTTCAAGAGAAAAACTACCTCAATATCACCCGTTTAGATTGAGGGCTTTGGATAATTTGTATCAAGCTTATATTACCAAAACGCCAGATGTAGAAAAAGCAAAACAAAAAATTGAGGCAGTTACTCAGTTTGCCAAAGATTTATATTCTGAATATTCGCCTGCGTATTTGTTTCGTTTGTTGAGAAAAGCAAATTTTTATTTAACTTTTACAGATGATTTTAATATTCCTAAAACTATTTTTACCCAATCACCTGAAAAAAAATTATTTGTAGAAAGAAAAGAAACGCACAAGGATTTTATTGAAGTTACAAATATTATTGTTAATTATTATGAAATTACGGATAGATATCAAGAGGCTTTGCCTTTATTAGAAAAAGCCGCCGCTATTTCAAAGATAAAATTTGGAGAAAAACATTTGCATTATGGTAGCCAAATGAGTAAATTAGCAGAAATGCAACTCAAAACAGGCAATTATAAAAAAGCAGAAGCCACCATGAAACTTGGAATGAAAGCCATCAGAGCAGATGCTAATCGTAAATCGAGAGAATTTGCACAGGCATTGAGTTCGATGGCTAAAATATATGCCACAGTAGGAAATTATGAAGAAGCAGAAGATGCTTTGCGTGATGCAGAAAAAATATATGATAAATTAGACATCAAAGATTTATCAGAAAGAGGAACTTCTGTCGAAGAAATGGCTTTTTTGTATTTACGTCTGGGGCAATTTGCTTATACAGAAGAACTTTTGACGCAAATTATCGCAGAAAAAGAACAAAAATATGGCTTGCAAAGTAGAAAACTAATCAATCCGTATAATCAATTGGGTAATTTGTTTTTGGTAAAAGGTGATTATACCGAAGCCGAAAAAAATATCAAACAAGCCGAAAATATTGCTAAAAAAATATACGGAGAAACAAGTCTAAAAACTTGCGAAGTGATGATGACAATGGCTAAATTTTATGCTAATATTGGAGATTATAAAAAAGCCGATAATTATTTGCAACAAATTTTATCTATCAGAAAAGCACAATTAGGCGAAAATCATGTCGAAGTTGGCAATGTGTATATTGATTTGGCGTTAGTAAAATTATATGAAAACTTAGAAACAGAATCAGCAGATTTGATTGAAAAAGCACGCAAAATTATGCTTGAAAACTTTGATGAAAAGCATCCTTTGTACGCGGAAGCACTCAAAACACAGGGCGAAATCTTTATCGAAAGTAAAAAATATGATAAATCTTTGGAAGTTTTGAAAATTGCTAATCAAATTTGGCTCGATAAATTAGAAAAAAGAAATACAAATTCTGCTTATGTGTATAGATTGATGGCTGATGTGTACGTCAAACAGAAAAAATTTAGCGAAGCAAGAGATTTTTATGAAAAATCAGGAAAAATTTATCGTAAATTATTAAGCGAAGAAAACCCTGAATTTGTCAGAACAGAAAGCAAAATGGCTCAAATGTTTTTTATTACAGGTGATTTAAAAAAAGCAAATGATTTGATGGAAAAAACAACCACAAGTTATTTGAACTATATTAAATTATATTTTCCTGCCTTATCTGAAAGAGAAAAAGCAAAATTTTGGGCAAAAATACAGCCCGATTTTGAATTTTTTAACTCTTTGGCGGTCAAACAAGCCGAAAGTCGCCCTGAGTTATTAGACAAAATGTATAATTTTAGATTGGCAACCAAAGCACTTTTGTTAAGTTCTGCTCTTAAAATGCGTCAAAGAATTTTAAATGGAAAAGATAAAAATTTGATTGATAAATTTAAAAAATGGCTCACAAAAAAAGAACAACTTACTAATTTGTTAGCACTTTCAGATGAAGAAAGGCAACAAGCAGGTGTAGATTTGAACAAAGTCCAAGAAGAAATCAATCAATTAGAAAAAGAATTGAGCGAAGAATCCGAAGATTTTGCTAATGCAAAAGAAGAACTTGATTTTGATTGGGAAAAAATAAAGGATAAATTAGACAAAGATGAATGTGCTATTGAGGTTATTCGTTATCGAAAATTTGAAGAAGGATTTACTGATAAAATTCATTATGCGTTTTTATCAGTCAGTCGTGAAACCAAACGCCATCCCAAATTGGCTTTGATTGAAAATGGCAATGAGTTGGAAGGAAAATATTTGAAATATTATAAAAATATGATGAATTATCAACAATTTGATAAATATTCATATACACAATATTGGAAACCTCTGCAAAACATTATCGGAAAAGCAAAAATTATTTATTTTTCTCCTGATGGAGTCTATAACCAAATCAACCCCGAAGGTTTCCAAATTGATGAAGAAAAATGTGTGATTGATGACTTAAATGTCCGTTTTGTGAGCAATACAAAAGATTTATTAGCCACTCTTACCAGAAAAGAAAGAAGAAAACAACGTAAAAACAAAAAAAATCAAACAGAAAACAAAGTTTTTAGTGCTGTTTTGTTTGGAAATCCATCTTTTTATATCAATGAAAATATTGTTAATAAAAAAGTTGATGCCTTGCCCGGCACCAAAAAAGAAATTTCTGAAATTTCTACTATTTTGACCACAAAAGGTTGGAATATTAAAATATTTGAAGAAAAAAATGCCTTAGAATATGAAATAAAAAATGCACAAAATCCTTCTGTTTTGCATATTGCTACACACGGATTTTTTGAGGAAGCCATTGAGGAAACTGATATGGGAATTGACAAAGAAATTTTGAAAGACCCAATGCGTAGAAACGGAGTTTTAGCCAGAGGTGCAGGTGATTTGTTGGATAACAATACGGATAATTTTGATGTTTCAGAGGGAATTTTGACTGCACACGAAGCATTGAGTTTGTATTTAGACAATACTTTAGTCGTTTTATCAGCCTGCGAAACAGGCAAAGGTGATGTGTCAGTAGGAGAGGGCGTGTATGGTTTACAAAGGGCGTTTTTGGTCGCAGGGGCGAGCAGTGTGGTAATGAGTTTGTTTCGTGTTGATGATAATATTACGGAAAGGTTGATGGAAAAATTTTATGAAAAATATGACGCAAAATTAGACAACAAAAGGCAGGCTTTTAATGATGCACAAAAAGAAATCAAAAAAGAATTTAAACATCCTGCATTTTGGGCTGTTTTTAATATGATTGGTGTCAATTGAGTAATTATTTAAAAGAGAGATATTTTTTAATAAAAGTTTTAAAATAGCATAAGTTTAAGATAGTTTTTATTTATAATTAATTGAAAATCAATTGATTATAAATAAAAATTATTTTAAATATTTTTTATAAAATTAAGGTAAATATTTAGGTTATTTTTTGATAAATAAAAGAGTGAGCGTTATTTTGTCTTTTTGAGCCTTATTTTGTCTTTTTGAGCGAAGCGAAAAATCTACTTTTTCG
>RDXZ01000006.1 GCA_004293265.1 Bacteroidota bacterium
AGGCGGAAAAATAGATTTCTTTTCGCAAGAAAGAAATGGTATGATACAAATTTCGATTTCTGATAATGGTGTTGGAATGCCACAAGAAGTTGCAGATAAATTATTTTCTATCGATTTCAAACTTTCTACAAAAGGCACAAACAAGGAAGAAGGAACTGGCTTAGGTTTGAAAATTTGTAAAGAATTTGTGGAGAAAAACAAAGGTAAAATCTATGTCGAAAGTGCTGTTAATAAAGGCACAACTTTTTTTGTTTCATTTCCAATGCCTGTTTAAGAAAGTTACATAATTTTTTTATATAGTTTTTACAATATATAAAAAAAGCATTTCAGATCTTAAGTTTCAAAATAAAGTTGTTTGAATGATTTTTTTTGGGTGAAAAGTCCCAATGATTACAAACGGATTTGGTGCAATTAAATGAAACTCTCTTGTTGTTCCTAAAAACAAATACAAGGTAGTATCCTAAAAAGTGTGTATGAAGAGAATCAAAAATATCATTTTAGAGATAGATTGAAGTCTTTGTTTTTTTGTCTAAACTAACAAATGGAGTGGCGTAAGCCACACCATTTTGTAAGGAAAAGATTTTCATTTTGTCGATGAGTATCGTCCTTGTTTTTTTGTCTATCATAAACATATTGAATTTGGTTTTATTTTCCGAATAATTTTTGTTCATTATTAAAATTAGTAATGGGATAATCGTATGCTTTTTGTTTTTGTGCTACCGAACCTAATAAAAAGAGTACAGCATCTGCATTTGGAAGAGATGCTCTCATTTTGGTAGTTCTTTTATAACTTTTATTGAGTCTTTCTATCCAATTGGTGGTATAAATCATCCTTCTGATACTCACATTGTAGTTAAGATAGGTAAAGTAAAGCCAATATCTTGGATCTTTATATTTGTTAAAATCTGGATATTTTTTGTTCCATTCTTCTATAAATGCCATCCATCGTTGATGACCACTTGCGGCATTATCAGATGGATTGTCTGGGTCAAAGACTGCTTTTAAATCGCTGATTATCTTTGGTTTATCTTTCTTGTTTACCGTATTAATGACATTTCTTTTCAAATGCACTGTACAGAGTTGGTGTGCTGCTGTTGTAAATACTTTTGTGACTGCATTTTCAATACCTGTCAATCCATCACTTACCACCAGCCCTACCGATTGTACACCTCTGTTTTGAAGCTCTCTGAAGGTTTCTTCCCATATCGTAGCACTTTCGTTGGGGGAATTAACCACCGCTAAGACTTCTCTTGTTTTATCATTGCGTACCGCCAAAATTGTATAATAGGCCTCTTTGCTTACCGAATCTCCCCTGCGTGTGAGAATGCACGTAGCATCTATATAGATAATCGGATAATAGCTATCTAATTTCCGCTTAAGCCATAAATCTACTTCTTCTCTGGCATAATCCATCAAATGGCTTACTTGGCTTGTACTATAATGTTTGCCATACACTTGTTCAAATATATCGCCAATTTGTGCTGTTGTTAAGCCTGATGAATATAAACTATAAACCAGTTTTTGCGATTCCTCTTGTTGGTCTTTCAATATGCTTAACAAAAATGGGTAGAATTCCCCCGAACGACTGCGTGGAACTCGTATTTCTAGCATTTTTCCCTCTCCAAATACTTTTCTGGGTCGAAAGCCATTACTCACATCGTCTTCCTTTTGATTATGAACCTCTCGCTCTGCTTTCATAATTGACTCTAAACTCAAAGTCATTATTTTACGAAATCCGTCTTTTTCTCTTGCTATCTGTGTTAATATTTCACTAATTTGGTCTTGTGTAAAGTGCATCTTTTTATATTTAAAGGGTGGTACCTCAAATATAATATCTTGATCGCTTTACACACTTTTTTAGGACAGTATCAATTGGTTTTACTCCTTTTACTGTCAATGTTTTACCCCGAAGAAATCGAAATTATTCGCATCAAAACCAATAAGATTTTATATAACAACTATGGGTATGGACACGAAGAGGTACAAAAAATATGCGCTGAAATTGAAAAAATTGCAAATGATGTAGAACCTATTAAGCACAACGATATTATTGAGGAACTAGCAAAAAAATATCCTATATCTAAAGACCGATACGATATATTAATCGAAGATTTGAATCAAATTGCAAAATCCGATA
>RDXZ01000007.1 GCA_004293265.1 Bacteroidota bacterium
AAGTTATTACGGAGCTACCAAAAGGTAGGCTCAAATTAGGCTTAGGTAAGCGTTTCTGCTATCCAAAAATTATATTTCCGCAATAACTTTCGAAGAACCAAAAAATAATTGTATTTATCAAAGATTTTTTTGTAATATTTTAATTTTTATCATTTTCTTAAAATATTATTTGAATATTTAAGTAAAAACAAAATATTATTTTATAATATTTGTTAAAACCAAAATATATTCTTTATTTTAATATTTTTTTATAAAAAAACAAAATAAATTTTGGTTTTATGAAACTTATTACTACCTTTGCACGTTCAATAAAATATAATTGCAAACGATTGTAAGTAGTTATAAAAATTTACTCAAAAAAATAAACATAATATAAAGAATGGAATTAACATTGCAAGAAAAAGTCGGAACTTATTCAGTATTTACACAAGTTGAACAAACAGAACACGAACAAGTAGTTTTTTGTGCTGATAAAGCAACAGGTTTGAAAGCGATTATCGCAATTCATAACACTACATTAGGTGCCGCCGCAGGTGGTACGCGTATGTGGTCTTATACGAATGACGCAGACGCATTGAATGATGTTTTACGTTTATCACGTGGAATGACTTTTAAAAATTCTATTGCAGGTTTAAATTTAGGTGGTGGAAAAGCAGTAATTATTGGAGATGCTCGCAAAGATAAATCTGAAGCAATGATGAGAAGATTTGGTAAATTTGTAGATAGCTTGGCAGGAAAATATATCACTGCTGAAGATGTTGGTATTACTACAAAAGACATCGAATATATTGCAATGCACACCAAACATGTCGCAGGAAAGCCCGAATATATGGGAGGAAGTGGAGACCCTTCACCCGTAACGGCTTATGGTGTCTATATGGGAATCAAAGCATCAGTAAAAAAAATATACGGAAACGATAGTTTAGCAAACAAAAAAATTGCTTTACAAGGCATCGGAAATGTAGGAAAAAATTTATTAGAAAGACTAATCAAAGACGGAGCAAAAGTATATGTTTCTGATTTTTATGCAGATAGATTACAAGAAATCGTAAAACAATATCCAAGTGTTATTCCAGTGGGCTTAGATGAAATTTATGATTTAGATGTTGATATTTATACTCCTTGTGCCTTGGGTGCTACTATCAATGACGATACTTTGAGCCGCTTGAAATGTCATATCATTGCAGGAGGAGCAAACAATCAGTTAGCAAACGAAAAAATACATGGCGATTTGTGTAGAGATAAAGGTATTTTGTATGCCCCCGATTTTTTAATTAATGGTGGAGGAATTATTAATGTATATTACGAAATTTTGGATAATTATAACCGTGAGCGTGCTTTAAGACATTGCGAAAATATTTATGATAATACGTTAAAAATATACGATTTAGCACAAAAAGACGGCTCAAATACACAAGAAGCCGCCATCAAAATGGCTAAAGAACGCATCGAAATGGTCGCAAAACTAAACTCAACAAGATAATTTTATTGTTGTATAAATAAATTTACATACCTAAATTCTCCATAATTTTTTTTATAATTTTATGGAGAATTTTTTTTCTTGATGTAAAAATTTTGTATATATTTGAAATTTAAAAAAAATATGTACTTAGACAACCAATTCGCTCCTGCTTGTGTCCCACAAGCAGTCGTCGTTGGTGTAAGATTTGTTTGTTACGATATTCGCTTGTGGGACACCACTGCCATTAAGTTAAGGGTTTTTGATTTCATTTTTTATTTTTTCTGGTATATTTTTTAATTTTAGGCAATAGAGTATGCCTCGCTATTTTTTAGCGGTGTTATATAAATTTTGTTAATCTTAGAAAAATACTATTTTATCAATATTTAAAAAGCACGTTTATAATTATATTCTGTAATATGTCTGTCTGAACTTCGCATTTGATTTGGTTCTCTTGTTGGACTTTTATCTTTTACTAATTCTAAATTTTGTAAGTAAAAACGAATAAAATTATCTATCATATTTTTTAATTCTTTTCTCTTACACTCAAAAAGCAGGCGATAATTCATTTGAACCCTAACTTCTCAAATTATTAGGTAATATGTTGACTTGGGTTAAAAAATGGTTTTATGCTTGTTTTTTTTGAACATTTTTAGTGTTAATGTTGTTAC
>RDXZ01000115.1 GCA_004293265.1 Bacteroidota bacterium
GTAGATTTTTCGCTTCGCTCAAAAAGACAAAATAAGGCTCAAAAAGACAAAATAACGCTCACTCTTTTATTTATCAAAAAATAACCTAAATAGTTACATATTTTTTTAAATTTTTGACCTAATACTAAACAAAAACCATTATTCAAATCAATTATTTTTATGATTATTGAGATTAAAATAAAAAAAATAAAAAAAAAATAAAAAATAATTGTTTATTTGTAAAAAAATGATTTACTTTGCACCCTTAATAAAGAAATTAAAAAATTAAAAACATATATACTTTCGTAAAATGTACTTAGAAGTTGCTAAAAAACAAGAATTGTTTGAAAGTTTTGGACATAGTAAGTCAAAAACTGACACAGGCTCTGCTGAATCTCAAATAGCGTTATTCACGCATCGCATTGCACACCTTACAGAGCATTTGAAAACAAACAAAAAAGATTTTTCTTCTCGTTTGGGTTTGCTTAAATTGGTTGGGAAAAGAAGAAGATTGTTAGACTATTTGCAAAAAACTGAAATATCTCGTTATCGCTCAATTATTGCAGCGTTAGGTATTCGTAAATAATTTTTTTCAGATGAGAATGGATATTATAATATGTTCATTCTTATTTTTTTAATTTTTTTTCAAAACTAATAAACATTTTATCGATTATGAAAGGCTTTTTTATTACAGAAGAAAGTGCTAAAAGTTTAGGATTGCTTCAAAATGATGACTTTGTAAAAAATTCATACAAAACCGTTATCGTTGTTACTCAACTTGATTTTCAGAACGTAATAGATGATGCCATCGAAGAAAATGACGCACAATATAAAAATCTTACATTAAAAGAAAAAGATTTTGAAGAATATGCGAATTGGTTTTATGAAAATTATTATGACGGAATTATGGAAACTTTTTTTCAAGATAAAACTAAGTAAAGATATTTCAATAAAATGCTTTACAGCGATTATTCTTTGTTGCAAATAGAAGAAGAATTTGGTATTAAAAACCAAATTGATAATTTATTTGATACAAAAATAGAAGCCATAGAACCAAGTGATTGGCTAAAAAATGCTTTACAAATTGCAAAAGAGTTGCCTTTGAGAAGTGAAAAAGCAAAATCACAACTAATTGTGATGCCAATATTGATAGAATTGAGAAATAAAAATAATAAATATTTTACGATTTATTCAGGCGATAATTTGAACATTGATGAAAAATTAAAAGGAGAATGTGATTTTATTCTTTCAAAAGAAACTAAAAATTTTGACATCAATTATCCAATTATTCAAGTAGTTGAAGCAAAAAAAAATGATATAGATATTGGTATTCCTCAATGTGCCGCACAAATGTTGGGTGCAAAAAAATTTAACGAAAAAAGAGGAAACAAAAATATAAAAATAGTGTATGGTTGTGTAACCACAGGAGATACTTGGATTTTTATGCAATTAGATGAGATAATAAAAATAGACATACAAAAATATTATTTGACAAATTTACCAGAAATATTAGGTATTTTCCAAAGAATATTAGATAATTTTAGAGAAAGCGAAGACAATAAGTGAAAATAACAAATAGTATAAAAGTAATTCGAAAAAAAATAAAATTAATAATTAAAAAAACAAGTAGAAGATAACTTGTTTTGATTTATCACTTTTTCCTATCTATATTATGTTACCAAATGTTTACCGTCAAGAAATTCCTCTCCCAGACGGAAGAATCATTGAAATCGAAACAGGTTTGTTAGCACGTCAAGCAGACGGTGCTGTAACTATCAAACTTGGAAATACTGTACTTTTAGCAACGATTGTATCGATGCAAGATGCCAAAGATGGCATCGATTTTATGCCACTTTCAGTGGACTATCAAGAAAAATTTTCTTCAACAGGCAAAATTCCCGGAGGTTTTTTGAAACGTGAAAGCAAATTATCTGATTATGAAGTGTTAATTAGTCGTTTGGTTGATAGAGCGTTAAGACCTTTATTTCCTGCTGACTATCACGCAGAAACCCAAATTGCTATTTATTTAATTTCTTCTGACGGCTTAACGCCACCTGATTGTTTGGCTGGTTTGGCGGCTTCAGCGGCTTTGGCGGTTTCTGATATTCCTATCGAATCTTTGATTTCAGAGGTACGCGTGGCACGTGTTGATGGTAAGTTTGTTATCAATCCTACTTTCGAAGAGTTAAAAAAATCTGACCTTGATTTGATGGTTGGGGCAAGTGCTGAAAATATTTTGATGGTCGAAGGTGAAATGAAAGAAATATCTGAAGAAGATATGTTGGAAGCACTCAAAATCGCCCATAGTGTTATTATTGAGCATTGTGCCGCACAACAAAAATTGACCGAAATGGTCGGAAAAACCATCAAACGCACTTATTCTCACGAAAAAAATGACGAGGATTTATTAGCAAGAATCGAATCGGAATTGTATCAACCTTTGTATGATGCCGCCGCACAGATGAATAACAATAAACATATTCGTTCTGAATTATTCAAAGAAATCAAAACTACATTCGTAGAAAAATTAAAAGCCGAACTCACAGAAGGACAAGAGTTTCCAAAAGAAATGTTTGATAGATATTTTGGAAAAATTAAGAAAAAAGCTTGTCGTGATTTTACTTTGAATGCTAAAAAACGTTTAGATGGACGCGAATATACACAAATTCGTGATATCTGGTGTAAAGTTGGATATTTACCAATGCCTCATGGCTCGGCTGTATTCACAAGAGGTGAAACGCAATCTTTGACAACCGTTACTTTGGGTACAAAATTAGACGAGCAAATGATTGACGGAGCAGTGATTGAAGGCGTGAGTCGATTTATGTTGCACTATAATTTTCCTGCTTTTTCAACAGGTGAAGTAAAACCAAATAGAGCGCCAGGACGTAGAGAAATTGGACATGGAAATTTGGCTTTCCGTTCTTTGAAAAATATGATTCCTGAATCAGGTGAACAAAATCCTTACACGATTAGAATAATCTCTGATATTTTAGAATCGAATGGCTCGTCATCTATGGCGACCGTTTGTGCAGGAACTTTGGCATTGATGGACGCAGGGATTAAAATTAAAGCACCAGTAGCAGGAATTGCGATGGGTATGATTTCGGATAGCAAAACGGGAAAATATGCTATTTTATCTGATATTTTAGGTGATGAAGATCATTTAGGAGATATGGATTTTAAAGTTACAGGCTCGGCAAAAGGAATTACTGCTTGTCAAATGGACTTAAAAGTTGATGGACTTTCTTATGAAGTTTTGTCAGAAGCATTAAACCAAGCCAAACAAGGTCGTTTGCATATCTTAGGAAAAATGTTGGAAGAATTGGAAGCACCACGCCCTCAACTCAAACCACACGCACCAAGAGTAGAAATTATTAAAATTGCGTTAGACCAAATCGGCTCTGTTATCGGACCAGGCGGAAAAATTATCCAAGAAATTCAAAAAGATTCAGGAGCAACAATTTCTATTGAAGAAATACAAAATGAAGGTTGGGTAAATATTTATGCTAATAATACTGAAAGCTTAGAAAAGGCAAAAGCAAGAGTAAAAGGTATTGTGGCTATCCCAGAAGTTGGTACTGTTTATGAAGGAAAAGTAAAAAATATTCAACCATTTGGCGCTTTTGTTGAGTTTTTACCCGGCAAAGAAGGTTTGTTACATATTTCTGAAATCAAATGGGAACGTTTAGAAACAATGGACGGCGTGTTGGAATTAGGAGAAGAAATAATGGTTAAATTGGTAGGAACAGAAAAAAATGGTAAATATAAATTATCAAGAAAAGTTCTTTTACCAAGAACCGATGGAAAAAATTAAAAATCATAAATTTTATTTGTCATAAATAATCAAAAAAACGATTGATAGTATTTCAATCGTTTTTTTTATTGTTCAATGTGAGTTTAGAATCATCATACAATCAAATATAAAAATAAGACCTTATTTTGAAACTATCAAAACAAAAAAATCGTTATAAAAATAGGAAAAAAAAATTATGAAAAAAACAATTTTTTATATCAATATTTGGATAATGTTGTTGTTTGTATTGGGTGCGAGCATAGGTTTGCCCTTACACACACGCAAATGCCGTATGCCTGAAATGCCTGTCAAAACCAGCATTTTTTTGGCTGATGTTGAAGATTGTTGCCAAAAAACAACGAATACAGCCTGTAAAATTTCTAAAGAAAAACCACTCAATCCTTGTTGTGAATTTATAGATAATTTTTTACAGATTGATTTTGATAATGTTGAAAATATTGTTGGCTTTGATTTTTCAAATTTTTATTTTGAGTGTACTTTATCTCATTTTGAATTTATTTTTGATAATAAATATACTTTTTTATTTCAAAAAATAATATTTTTTACTGATTCTTCTCCCCCTCCACTAAAAGCAAAAGATTTTTTGCGTCATCAAAAACATTGGAATTGCTAAGTGTTTATGCTATGTTTAATTTTGTTTTGAATGATTTTATTTTTTTTATAAATCATTGATTGACAAACATTTATTTTAGTTTATTCACATATTTTCCAATATTATTATGAAATTTCAAATTATTTTTATATATATGATGTGTTTTTTGATGCCTTATTTTTTAGTCGCACAAAACACAATTCAAGGCATTGTCTATGCCAAAAATCAAAAAAAAGAAGCCTTAATAGGTGTCAATATTTTTTGGGCAAATACACAAAAAGGAACAACCTCTAACGAAAAAGGAGAATTTTTATTAGAAAAAATAAATCAATCTAATCAATTAGTTTTTAGTTTTATTGGTTTTAAAAACGACACGATTGACATCAAAAACCAAACTTTTATAGAAGTTTTTTTGAAAGACGATACTCAACTCAAAGAAATTGTTATCAAAGATAAAAAAATGGATATTGAAACCATTAAATCTGAAATATTGACCACAAAATCCTTACAAAAAGCTGCTTGTTGCAATCTTTCTGAAAGTTTTGAAACCAATGCAAGCGTTGATGTAACCGTTACAGACGCAATCACAGGTGGAAAACAACTCAAATTATTGGGGCTTGATGGTGTTTATGCTCAAATTATGCTCGAAAATATGCCTCACGTACGCGGGCTGGCGGCAAGAAGTGGTTTGCATTTAATCTCAGGAACTTCTATCAAATCAATCGAAATCAACAAAGGAGCAGGCTCCGTAGTCAATGGGTATGAATCAATGACAGGACAAATAAATGTAGAATTGGCAAAGCCCGAAAGTTCAGAAAAATTATTGTTGAATGGTTTTATCAATCCTTTTGGACGCTGGGAACTCAATGCAAACGCAAGCCAAAAAATCAACTCAAAATGGAGTACAGCAGTGTTAGCACACACAAGTCATCTCCAAAATGCGATTGACCAAAATATGGACGGCTATATGGATACCCCAAAATTTTCTCAATACAATCTTATCAATCGTTGGAAATACGAAGGAAAATCAACCGAAGCACAATTTGGATTTAGATTTGTAAACGATACAAAATTAGGTGGACAATCTGAACACAATCATAATAATCATTTGAACCAAATTTTATATGGTGCAAGTTCGGATTTGAAACAATATGAAGCGTGGACAAAAATTGGATTTGTTTCTAAAAAAGTAGAAGGCAGAAGTGTAGGATTTATTTTGAATATGAAACATCACGCCCAAAATTCTTTTTTTGGACTGAATCAATACAAGGCTTGGCAAAACACAATCAATTCGCAGGTCATTTATCAAACGCCCATCATCCGAACTCATATCAATACTTTGCGTTTGGGTGCAAGTTTTTTGAGCGATAATTATGATGAAAATTGGCAAGCACAAATCCCTGATTTACAATCAATTACAAGACAAAGATATGAAAAAACTGCGGGTGTTTTTGCTGAATATACTTGGAAACCTACCTCAAAAATTACTTGGATAAATGGTTTGCGGGCAGATGTGCATAATTTATTTGGTGGATTTTTATTTCCTCGAAGTCATTTTAAATATCAAATCACAGATAAAATAATTTTGCGTGCCTCTGTGGGTAGAGGTATGCGTGTAGCAAATCCGATGGTTGAACAAGCAAGTTTTTTAGCGAGCTCGAGGCAAGTTTTTTGGGCAAATAACCTTAGACCTGAATTGGCTTGGAATTATGGTATTAATTTTACGCAAGAGTTTGATTTATTTGGAAAAGATGCACAAATTTCTCTTGATTTTTATCATACAGATTTTCAAAATCAAGTCGTTACAGATATAAATACAACTCAAAAAATTTCTTTTTATAACCTCGAAGGAAAATCTTTTGCTAATAGTTTTCAGTTGCAAGCAGAATATGAGTTATTTGAAAATTTTAATTTGACTTTAGCCTACAAAAATTACGATATTCGAACTACTTATACTGATATTGGTTTACAAAATGTGCCTTTAATCATCAAAGAACGATTTTTTGCTAATTTTGATTATACTTTAAAAAATGAAAAAACAGCAGAAGAATTAGTGATTGATGTAACAGGTGAGTGGTTAGGAAAAATGAATTTACCTAACACACAAAACAATCCCGTAGAGTTTCGCAGGCGACAAATAAGTGAAAGTTATTGGTTATTGAACACTCAAATTACTTACAAACCCAATAAAAAATGGGATATTTATTTGGGTGGCGAAGATTTACTAAATTTTATGCAAAGCAATCCGATTATTTCGAGTAACCAACCTTTTGGTAATTATTTTGATGCCGCAATTGTTTATGCACCTGTGATGGGGCGTATGTTGTATGCGGGAGTTCGTTTTTATGTGCGATAAGTTTTTGAAATACACACAAAAAATAAGTAAAAAATTTAATTTGAAATAATAGTCTGTCTGTGTCGTAATTTACGAAAGTTTGACTATTATTTCAAATGACCAATGAATATTGATTTCAACTATTTTATTTTTCTATTTTATTTTTCCAATTCGCCCCTGCTTGTGTCCCACAAGCAGTCGTCGTTGGTGTAAGATTTGTTTGTTACAATATTCGCTTGTGGGACACAAGCGAGGGCGTAAAAATAAGTAAAAAATTTAATTTGAAATAATAGTCTGTGTCGTAATTTACGAAAGTTTGACTATTATTTCAAATGACCAATAAATATTGATTTCAACTATTTTATTTTTCTTGTTTATTTTTCTTGTTTATCTTCTAAAATTTCGATAGGTTTTGTTTCATTATGCAATCTATCTACTGCTGTCAAAAAATATTTATATTTTTTTTCTGTCAATTTTTCATAAAAAATTGTTTCTTTTTGAATAGAAATAATATTTTCTGAATTTTCAAAATCAAAAACTTCTACTTTTTTGTTATCATCTTGGTTTGTTTTTTCTTTTTCTTCGAATCGATACACAATATAATAATGCGTTTTTTCTTGTGGCAATGTGGTATGTGCTGATTCCCATTGCAAAACAACTCTTTTTTGGGTAAATATTTTTTTGATATTTTGAGGTGGTTCGGGTGGTGTATTATCTTTCCAAGGCATTGTAGGAATGATTGCAGGGCGATAATAATATTTTTTATGAAGGCTATCTGTCATAAACAAATAATTATCCATCAAAGATTTTGCTCTAAAATAAGCACTTCCATTGATTTTTGGTATAGTCCGATTGAGATTAATTTGACGACTAATTTCATTTTTATTTTGCCACTGGTCGCCTTCTTCTCCTCTGACTTTATAAAAAGCATGCCCAATATAAACGTGTTTATCAAAAGAATTTTTTGCCCACCAATTCACTAATTCTTTATAATCAGCTTTTTGGTGTCCAATTTGCCAATATAATTGTGGTGCAACATAATCAATCCAACCATTTTCTAACCATTTTCTGACATCTGCCCCCAAAATATCATAGCAAGTTTGCCCAACCTGTGTTTGTGAACCTCTGTTATCTTCTGTTTTGTTTCGCCAAACGCCAAACGGGCTAATGCCTAATTTGACATAAGGTTTTGTAATTTTTAAACTATCGTGAATAGTTTTTATCAAAATATCTACATTATTTCTACGCCAATCACTGATGTTTGTAAAGTTTTTTTGATGTGTTTGGTATGTTTTTTCATCGGGAAATTCTTTATTATTGATTTTATATGGATAAAAATAATCGTCAAAATGTACGCCGTCAATATCATAACGTTTTACAACGTCCATAATAATATTAATTAAATATTTTCTGACTTCGGGCAAACCTGGATTAAAATGAATTTGTTTATTATATTCTACAAACCAACTCGGTTGTGTTTTTGTGATGTGATTGTAGGCAATACTCGATTTTTTTTGTCTATAAATAGCACGATAAGGATTAAACCAAGCGTGTAATTCCATATTTCTTTTGTGCGATTCATCAATAATATAAGCCAAGGGGTCAAAATCGGTTTCTGGTGCTTTTCCTTGTTTTCCGCAGAGCCATTCTGACCATAGTTCATATTTACTTTTATAAAAAGCGTCTGCTGAAGGTCTTACTTGAAAAAAAATTGCGTTCATTCCCCTCCTTTGATGAAAATCTAAAATACTTCTTAGTTCTGCTTTTTGTTCACTGACCGAAAGGTTGGGTTTAGAAGGAAAATCTTTGTTATCCAAAGTTACAATCCAAACGGCTCTCATTTCTCTTTTGGGTGATGGAATAATAGAATTTTCATCTATTTGTTGTGATTGAGAAACGCATTGTGGAAAAAATAAAGAAATAAAAATAATATAAAAAGTAAAAGTTTTTTGAGTATATTTTTTTTGTAGATGGAATGATAACAAAAATAAAAAATAATTTTTTACAATATTTTTAGAAAACATTTTTTTGAAGGTTGATTGCGTGTTTTTTTTGAGTGCAAAGATAGGACAAAAAATTGAAAAATAAATCAAACTAAAAATAAAATTTGATTTAAAGTATTCTAAAACCTTCTGCTACTTCTGGAAATTGTTGCACAAATTCAATGATTTCGATGCCTTCTTTATTGATTTGCCTGATATATTCTTTTTGTTTGAACTGAAATTGAAAATAAAATTGATTTTTATAAGTCAAAATATTACCTTCTAATAAGTCTATGCCTACATTTATTTTTTTAAAAATAATTTTTCCTGTTTTTTGTAGTTTTTTTTTATCTATGTCTATGTTTTCAATCGACAAACTATTGACAAAATTTCGTCTATAATGTTTATCTTTGAACAATACTTTGAGTGGTTTTTCTTTATTTATATAAAAAGTAAAATGTATGCTATCAATTCCCGCTAACTCTTGCCTTATATCTAAGGAAAAATTGCAAGAATTAGCCATCAACAGAACCAATAAGCATAAAACAGTACGTTTGTTCACGATTTTATTTATCCCAAGAATAATAATTTCTTGATTTTCTAAAATGTTTACGAATATTGAACCAAAAAGCCAACACCAAATAGATTAAAATTGGAGAACCGAAGGTTAAAAAAGAAGCATAGATGAAGTACAAACGAATACTACTCGCAGATACACGCATCAACTCACCCAAGCGCGTACATACGCCAAAGGCTTGTTTTTCGAAAAAATTAGTAACTTTTTGCATTGTTTTTATTAGTATAACGATATTTTTGTGCAAAAGTATAACTTTTTTTTGAATTTTCTTTGTTTTCATAAAAAAAAATATTAAAATTGCACCTTGAAAGAGAATTTAATTTAAAAACCAATATTTAATTTCGAATGAAAACTCAAAAAAGGCTTGTATTAAGTTTAGCTTTTATAGGCAGTGCTTTTTTAGCGACTAGCTGTAAAAATCCATTAGCCGAAATGGTTAAGTTGGCAAAAGACCAAGAAATAACAGTGGATCCAAATCCATTAGAATTACACGGAAATAAAGTAGATTTCAAAGTATCTGCCAAATTACCTGTGAAAATGATGAAAAAAGGTACAAAATATACCTTAGAATTTGTTTACGAACCGGGTGATATCGAAAACAAACAAGATATGCAACCTTATTCAAGTGATGCACAAAAAGCAGGTGCTGTGGCTTTTGACGGTGATAAATATTATAACCAAAAAGAAGACCCAAAAACATCTGCCAACGGAAGCTTTGCTTATCAAGATAAATTTGAAGTAGGTGGATTGTTTTTGAAAGGAATCGCTAGCAAAGGAGAAGGCGATAAAGCAAAAACAAAAGAATTCGGACCTGTAAGATTAAAAGTAAAAGACGGACGTTTTGTAAAAGGCGTTGTAACTACTTGTAGATTAGTAAAAAGCCCTGTTGATGGCTTAAACCCTACACAAGGCGAATCTCCTTTTGCGTATGGCGACCATAATTATTCTGCACCCGCAGACGAAACGCAAGAAATTGGCGTAAATTTCGAAAAAGGTAGCGTAAATATTACTCCTAACACAGGAAAAAACAAAGAAACAATGGAATTGATTGCTACTTTGTTCAAAGATAGCAAAATGCCAGCTTTCAATGCCGCAGGTACTGCTTCTCACTCACCTGAAGGTACTGAAACTGTGAACGCAGGTTTAGCAGAAGGACGTGCAAAAGCTTTACAAATGGCTTTTGGTGAAATGCTTAAAAAATTCAAATATACAAAAGACGAAATTGCTACTTATAAATTTGATTTCTCTAAAAAAGTAATGGGAGAAACTTTGCCAGAATTTAGTAGTTTAGTAGATCAAAGCGGACTTTCTGCCGAACAAAAAGCAGAAGCAAAATCTATTATGAATGGTGATGGTGATTTTGTTGAAAAAGAACGTAAATTACAATCAAAACCTTATTATAATGAATTAATGAGTTCTGTTTATCCTCAAATGCGTTATGCAAAAGTGGCTATCAAAAAACCGGGTGCCGCAAAATCAGCCGCTGAAATGTCTGCTTTGACTAAAATGATTGCAGAAGGTAAAAAATCAGGTACTGATTTGACAGAGGCTGAATATTTATATGCTGCTGCAAACACTCCTGATTTAGACGAAAAAGTTGCTATTTTGACTTTAGGACAAAAAACTTATGGAGATTCTTGGAAAATTAATAATAATTTGGGAGCTGCTTTGTTAGATGTTGCTTTATTCAAAAACGATAAATCAAAAGCAACTCCTGCTATTGCGGCGTTGCAAACTTCAATGAGCAAAAAAGAAACAGGTGAAGCTGCTTATAACTTAGCAATGGCTTACTCAATGCAAGGAAACAAAGAAAAAATGGAAGAATATTTACAAAAAGCTTCTAATTTGGGTAACGATGGCAATCCGTATGTAGGCAAACTAATCAATGGTGCAAAAGGTTATTTAGCAATCAAAGCCGCAGGTGCGCGTGATGATGGCAAATACAAAGAAGCAGAAGATGTATTAGGAAGTGCAGCCAACACAAATCCAAATTTGTTTAATCAAGGTTTAGCACAATTGTTACAAGGGGTAAATTATGATGCCGCTATTGCAAGTTTTACATCTGCTGAACAAAAAAATTCAAAAGATGCTATCACTAAATATGCTTTAGCAATTGCTTACTCACGCAAAGGAAACGAATCTATGATGTCACAAAAATTAAAAGAAGCTTGTGGATTGGATTCTAACTTGAAAGCAAAAGCTATCAAAGATGTTGAATTTGATAAATACAAAGGTGGCAATTCTTTCAAAGATGCTATTCGTTAATATTTTTTGATAAATGAAATTGAAAAGGTTGTCTGAAAAGACAGCCTTTTTTTGTTTTTTTTTAATATTGTAGAATTGAAAGGTTATCTTCAAAGATAAAAATAAAATATTTTCAAAAAAAAAGTAAAAAACACAAAATAATCTAAAATTTATTATATTTTTGTGCAGAAATTATCATAAACAATAAAAAAGTATTTTTTATATAAAAAAATTATGGACTCACAAGAAATATCAAACTCAGAAATAACTGAAATCAAAACAAAAAAAGATAATAAAAACTCGGATTCAAACGAAAACCTTATCACAAGTTCGAAAGCGTGGCTAAAATTTTTTGATGATAAAGATGCCATCTCAATTCTTTTGAACAAATCACTACCTACATATCTACCAAAATGCCGTTGGTTTGGTGGAAAATCAAAAAAAATAAAATATTTTAAAGTCCAATATAATATTGCTTTCACTTTTGGAAACACTTGTGTATATATGATGATTTTGGAGGCGAGTTATGTGGCGGCGTATTCTGAAAGTTATTTTTTGCCTTTGTTTTTCACAGAAGAAGAACCACGAAAAATTGATAAAAAAGCCATTATTTGTTCATTACAAATTGGTGATAAAGTCGGCACTTTGATTGATGCTTTGTATGATGAAGAATGTAGAGGGCAAATTTTTAAACATATTGTCAAACAAAAAGACATCAATTTGGGAGAAGGAAGTACTTTGAAATTTGAAAAAGGAAGTATTTTGAAAGATTTTGACAGCAAAGAAGGTTTAAATTCTTATGTGTTGAAAGCAGACCAAAGCAATACATCTGTTATTTATAACGATAGATTTTTCTTAAAAATTTATAGAAATTTATTCAGAGATACCAATCCTGATTATGAAACGACTCGTTTTTTGACCGAAAATACAAAATTCAAAAATTCTCCTACCTATGCGGGCAGTATCACTTGGGTACGCGAGAAATTTTTTGATGTTTCATTTGGATTAATGCAAGAAAAAGTACAAAATGAAGGAGATGCGTGGAAGTATTTGAACGAAAAAATAAAAATATATTTTGAAAAAATAAAAGAATTTCATCAAACAGATTGGCAAGAAATTCCAGATGTTCCTTTGTATCAACCTCGTTCTATTCGCGAATTAGAACCTGAAATTGTGGATTTAATCGGATATGATACACTCAAAAGCATTGAAAAATTAGCACAAAGAACCGCAGAAATGCACATCGCTATTTCGTCAGATAAAAGTAATTTTACTTTTTTGCCTGTTTTGTATAACCAAGATTATTCTGTGTGGTTAAAAAATAGATTGATGTACCAATTTGATAGGCGTTTAGATTTGATTGATAAAAATATCGAAGAATTAGAAGGCTTATCCAAAGAATATGCCCAAAGATTTGCTGATAACAAAGAAAATATTATCAATATTATTCTTAATTTTGATGAATCTTCATTGATTAGCAAAAGAGTAAGGATTCATGGTGACTATCATCTAGGGCAAGTGCTAAAAAGAGGTGATGACTTTATTATTTTAGATTTTGAAGGCGAACCTGAAAGCACTATTCGGGATAGAAAAGTCAAACAACCTCCACTCAAAGATGTTGCAGGAATGTTGCGTTCTTTTCATTATGCAGTTTATTCTAATATTTTTGAGCAATTAGAAACAGGAGAATGGAGTTATGATACTTTGCAAGAGGTCGGTAGAAAATATTATAATTGTATTGTAGCTATATTTTTGAATACATATATCAAAACTGCGATGGAAAATTCGTTGGATATTGGGTATATGTCTGAAATTGACTATTTATTAAAATATCATTTATTAGAAAAAGCTATTTATGAATTGGGTTACGAACTGAATGCGCGTCCCGCGTGGGCAATTATTCCTTTGAAAGGAATTATGGATTTGTTAGATGATTTTAAGAAAAATTAAACTTTTTATTTAGTTTTTTTCTGAACTTCGTGCAAGCGTGGACGCTTGCACGAGATATTAACTGGTGCAAGCGTCCATGCTTGCACCAAAATAACCTAAATAGTTACCAATAATTTAAAAAAAACCAGTGAAATATTTGTTTTTTATTTTTTATTTTTTATCTTTGTATCAAAATTAAGCCACAAAAATATGGACTTACTTGAAGA
>RDXZ01000012.1 GCA_004293265.1 Bacteroidota bacterium
TTCTGCGCGTAAGTTCAAACTATTTGCCCATTCTGTTTTGATTTGCAATTGTATGCTTTCTGTGGTTGGATTAGGATAAATGACTAAAACCTCGTCTTTTATTTCTTCTTTGATAAATATAATTTTGCTGTATTCAAAAACTGCATCTGTATCGATTTGTTTCAAACGATAATAGTACGATTTTGTAGCATTTTCATCAGAAAAAGTATATCTACGAGTTTGTGAACTATTGCCTGCACCATCTTTGAAACCAATGGTTGTAAAATTAATACCATCAAGGCTTCTTTGAATTTCAAAACCCATATTTTTAGTTTCAGTAGCAGTTGTCCAACGTAAATCTACTTGATTTTGGCTGCTTCTTTGTCCATCAAAATTTACCCAACTTACTGCCAAAGACGAATTTAGACTACCAAAAATAAACTGACTAAATTCTGTAATCACATTGCCTGCACCTGTTGCACCTGTTGGAGGTCCTGCAAATCTAACACTTCCAAAACCTGTCGCAGAAGCTACTGGGATTCCCCAAGTATTCCCTGTGGCGTTATCTGGTCTTTTGAATAGTTTGATATTGCTTGGAGTAGCCAAATCAGCCGCTGATATGGTATTGTTAGCAGGTACTTCAAATTTCATCTCGTCTAATCGAAAAAATGTTGTATTAGTACCATAATTACGGATGACCCAATAACAAGAAACAAAATTCATTCCTACTACATTTGGATAACTCTCAGGAGCGGTTTCTAATCGGGTAACTACTATGTCGCCATTTGGTACTATTCCGTTTCCAAAAGTAATTTGAAGCCCTGAATTAACAAAATTTTGAACAGAATTTGGGGTAGTTACATTTAATCTTTGTACATATCCATCACCCAAAGGCTGGTCTGCATTTGCCCAAGACGCACTATTGAATAATTGTGCATCAGAGCCTAATTGTAAATCTTCTGTATAGATACCTGTTCCTTCATCAAAACGATAATAACTTACTAAGTTTTGAAAATTAGGGTGAGTATCATTGGCACGAAGATTCATCATATCTTTGATAGTGTTATCAGACAAGAGCGTATTCCAAATACGAACTTCATCTATGTACCCATTCCAATAAATACTGCTTGCAAAGTTTTTTGCGATATTCATCAAAGTACCACCTGCCAATGTACCTGTTGCACCTGTACCTGATGCGTTTAATTTACCATTGACATACAACTGAATTGCTCCTGTGGTACTGTTGCGAGTTACTGCTACGTGATTCCAAGTATCTACTGCCACAACAGCAGTGCTTTGAATGGTAGAAGGTGTGCCTGATGCATCTCTTGTACCAAAAGCAAATTTATTGTTCAATAATGTAATGCCATAATCACTTTTGCTATTAGATGCTTCCATTGTAACGAAAGGTCTGCCTTGATGCCAATTCGAGCCTGAAATAATGCTATTTGTTGGCATTTTTGTCCAAAATTCTATGGTAAAATCATTGCCTACAATAGGATTTCCTGTTTGTGCGTATTGATTAGTACCATTGAATAATACCATTTGTCCACCATTTCTTGCATTGGAAGTAATAGCATTTCTTTCTGCCAAGATATATTCGCCTGTTGTAGAGGCTTGACGCACTAATTTGGCTTGTAAGCGATTGATTACACCTCCGTATTGTGTCCAATCAAAATTTTGGTCATTTCTGCGTGCCAAACGCAAAGAATTAGGCTTCACTACTTGTGTATTGGTAGCATATTGATAGGTCAAATCTGCTTTTGGATTAGTTCCGCCGACAATAAACATTCCAAAATAACGCGAATTATAAACACTTGCATAATTGGCAGGTGCAGTAACATTATTGGGTGCTTGTTTGATTTTATAAATATGTACTCCTATGGGTGTACCTGAAAAATCATCAGCAGTCAAAACATCTGTATCGGTAAGCGTTACGCTTGAGCCTCCGTAGGTATTGGCACTTACATCACCAAGTGGTGCAGTAGAAGTTGCCCAAGTAGGCGAACTAACTAATATGCCATCTGTAGTAGCATTGTATGCTTCATTTTCAGTAACAGTACCTGTGTTTTCATCAAGTCGGAAATAGCCAACCAAACCTGCTTCAATGCCTGTCAATTTTGAACACATACTTGCTTGGATTTGTGGTTGGAGGCGGGCTGTATTCCAAATACTAACTTCATCTATTTGTCCATTGAAGGGGAAGTTATTGTCAGTACGTAAGCCAATTGTAAGATTATGTGTATTGGTGGTGATGGCAATAGAACCACCTGAACCTGTCGCTACCCCATCAATGTAGGTTTGAAAAGTCCCACTTGATGTAAAAACAGCAGCTATGTGTGTCCACTTTCCTACAGTCAAAGGTGTCCCACTAACCGAACCTGTTCCATTATATATCACCCCCAATTGCCCTGAACCCTGTAGGAATAAGGCATAACCCGTTGTGCCATCTGTTCGTGATATAACGTGCATTTGTGAGCCAAGTGCATTGATTTTTACCCAAGCCTCTAAAGTAAAGTTATTGGTGTTGGTAAAATTATAAACGCTATTATTGGTAGCATTTATTTTCTTGCCTGCTGTGCCGTCAAACGTAAGTGTATTCCCACTGCCCGCAGGCAAGATGGTAGAAGTCATTTTGATATTGGAATAACCTGAATAAACACTCCCGTCGTGTGACCTCACACGATACAAATAAACTGTATTTGGACTTAACCCTGTTACATTGTAAGAAGTAATATTACCTACAAATGGTGCGTTTATGGTATTATAAGTAGAACCGCCATCACTTGATAGGCTTAATTCATAATTAGTTGCCCCACCAACCCCTGTCCAATTTGCCCTAAAACTCGTACTTGTTACATTGGTAGCCGTTACAGCACTGAAAACAGGACAAGAACCAGACACCGCATCACCAGTGATAGTCGTCCAGCCTCTGGTTGTAAGAAGTGTATTTCTTGCGCCAAAGCCTATGCAGTAGGTACGCCCTGTTGCACCCAAGGTTACGCCTGTAGGCGCACCTGCCTGTCCAGCCCAGCCTATCAGCGTAGCATCATAGTTGGCAGTATTTATACCGCAGTTATTGAGCATATTGGTCATAGCTACCCCTGCAGTTCTTAATTGCCAAGTACCTAAAGATTGGTTAAAAGCAGTAGCACCACTAAACATACTATTCATATCAGTTACAGCACTTGTATTCCAAGAGGATATGTTTTGGTTGAATATAATATTACCTATAAACATACTACTCATATTGGTAACTGAGCTTGTATTCCAAGAGCCTATGGGTTGATTGAAGGCATCAGCACCATTAAACATCAAACTCATAGTTGTTACAGCACCTGTATTCCAAGAAGATATATTTTGATTGAACACAATAGCATTAAAAAACATGGTAGCCATGATAGTAACTGCACTTGTATTCCAATTCCCTATATTTTGATTAAAAGCAATGGCGCTACTAAACATAGCCTGCATATTTGTAACTGCACTTGTATTCCAAGCGTCTATATTTTGATTGAATGCAGAGGTATTGGCAAACATAAACCTCATATTTGTAACAGTACTTGTATTCCAGTTATTCATACTTGCATTGCCTGTGAAAGCAATGCAGCCTTGAAACATATTACTCAAATTCATACCTATAGCACTTAGATTAGGGGAATCGCTTGCATTTAATTGGAGGCTTGCACAACCATAAAAAGCACCACTCATCGAACCCCAAGCAATATTTCCCCACTGTTCTATGGTTCTGATTTTGGTTATATCGCCTATATTGTTAAAGAAAATACGTGGAAAAATACCCGTGATACTTACCATATAGGTATTGCCACTAGTCAAACCTGAGAAGGTAACATTGCCTGTTTGTCCTGAAACAGTAGCATTGCCTATAGTGCCTGTAGTAATGTTGGTACAAGTGGCTGTATAATTGTAACCACCACCTGTGGTAGGTATAGTAATAGTTCCGCTTGCATCAGCCAACCAAGTAGTAATAAAAGGATTGAGGTCAGACGTATAGATAGAAAATTCTGCGGGGATACCTGATAATGCACTGGTTACTGTATAGTTGTTGCTCGAATAGGTAGTGGTCGTCAAATTCCAAACACTTGTGTACACATATACTTTGGAAGAAGGATTAATATTGCCTTGTGGATTTAAGAAAATAACATCTGAGGGTGGAGAAGTATTATTGACAAACCAAGAGCCAATCCCTGAATTAGGCACTAACAAAGTAGGCGAACCAAAACGTACAGATGCACCTGCAGCTGAATTTGTAAGTCTAATAGACTGTGCTTTTGTAGCATTGCCCACAGGAAAATCAAGGTTTGCGTTTGATAAACTTCTTATAAGTACGCCCGCACCATTGGTTTCTATCCATCCATTTGTATAGGTAAGATTACTTGTTGCACCACCGTATGTAAGATTGTTGTTACCTATTTGTAGCCTGCCTTGTGTAAGGATAAGCGAATTGCTGACTGTGAGCGAATTACTCAATGTTACTGTAACATTTGCATTACTTTTATTGATGATAAGGTTAGGCAAATTTGTTACATTGGTTGTGATATTTGTACCACCAAAAAAATTAATTGTACCTGTTATACTAAGCGTACCATTTTGCGTAAAATTACCTCCAATATTGAGGGTATTTGCCCCCACGCCAAGTGTTGTAGTAATACCCACAGATAAATCTCCATTGACAGTAGTTGTGCCTGATAGATTTTTGGTTACTGCACCTCCACCAAGATTAAGATGATGATAGGTACTTGCTCTTATGGATTGTGTACTTCCTGAATCATAATACACCAAATTACCACTTGCTGTACAATTGAAAGTAGAAACAGTAGATGCAGCACTTGCACCATGTCTAAAAAAAGCATTTGTACCATTTATAAAACTACCCGTTCCAGACATGTCATTTACAGTCAAAGTGCGAGGGTTTTGAATATTATTGATAAGCGTGCCTAATATATTCAATGCACTGCTACCATTCATACCTACATTTCCACCTGCGTTGGCTATGGTTACTGTTGTACCTGCAGATATCTGACCACCTCCACCTCCTGCATTCCCAAATACCATACTATTAGTAGGAGTAATGGTAAGATTATTTGTAAAAAGGTAACTGACCGCACTATTCAAATTAAAAGTACCCATGTTGGTAATATTACCACCAAAATACCAAGTATTGATACCTGTGGATTGTACCGTTCCTCCTACATTTACTGTAAAAGTGCCACCGAAAGTACTATTTCCACCTGCAATATTATCATCTAAAATTCCATTTACGATTGTAGCCCCTGTTACATTTAAGTTGTAAGCATCTAAACGCAATGTCCCAGTCACTGTAAGTGACCCTAAATTGTTTGTGTTAACATCAAGGGTAACTATATGCCCTGATGCAATAACCACATTAGCGCCTGGAGGAGGCACAATTCCACCTGTCCAGAGAGCAGGAGTATTCCAACTTCCTGCGCCTGTGCTTGTAATTTGTGCAAATCCTTGCGAAAAATACAAAAAAAACAACAACAAAGTTGTAAAAAAATAATTAAAATTATTTTGTTTTAAAGTACAGTACTTCATAATTTTTTTATGATTTAATAGGGTGAAAAATAAATTTTAATGAAAAAGGTTCTACTAAGATTTATACGAAAAATAAAAATTATAGCACACATTTTCAGTATGACGTACTATAAGGCAATAAAATTATTAAAATTTATAATTTAATATATAAGTGTAACGTTGAATTGTGAAATAAGTTCACTTTTTTTGGAACCAAAAACTAAGGTAGTTTTATTTATAGTACTATTTTATTTTCAAAAAAATCTTAAAAATAAGGTATAAACTCTTGTTTTACTGCTTTTACTCTATCAAATGAAATTACTTCTATTTATTCAAAGTGATAGTAAACGTCAAAAATATAAATATTATTTTTTATTTTTATAACAAAATAAAGAAAAATTGAACTATGTTAAAAAATTATTCTCAATATAAAGAATATGCAAAACCAATATAAATAATGAAGAAATTAGTCATAAAAATAATCTCAAGTATTTTTCCTAATCAGGTAGCCTCATTTGCATACAAGCAATTAACAAATCCTCAAATCACAAAATTAAGGTCTAACGAATTAGTAGTTTTGGATAAATCAGAAAAAGAAATATTAAAATTCCAAGACTTTGATATTCAACTTTATACATGGAAAGGCGGTAGTGATAAAGTTTTACTAATTCATGGCTGGGAAGGGCAAGCCGGTAATTTTGCAGATATAATTGAAAAACTAATCGAACAAAACTATACTGTATATGCTTTTGACGCACCTTCGCATGGTTTTAGCAGTAAAGGAAAAACAAGCCTATTTGAATTTACCGAATTGGTCGCAATACTTATTCGAAAGTATGGGGTAACAAAATTGATTAGTCATTCATTTGGAGGAGTTGCTACCACTTATGCACTATTTAATAATCAAGACATAAAAATCAATAAATATTTACTTTTGACTGTTCCTGACAAATTTATTGAACGAATAAATGATGTTGTGGAACAAGTTGGCGTAACTGAAAAAGTTAAAAATAAACTTATTAGCCGTTTGGAGAAAGAAACGAAACTTAATATCAATGATTTGAATGTAAGTGATTTTGTAAAAGTTATTGATGTTAAACAATCATTAATCATTCACGATGCAAAAGACACAGTGATTCCAATTAAGCGTGCAAAAAATGTATTCAATCAATGGAAAAATTCACAATTTTTAGAAATAGAAGGAACAGGACATTTTAGAATATTGAGAACAGAATCAGTCATCGAAAAAACATTGGAGTTTCTAAAAGACTAAATTATTACCTTGATTATCAATTATTGAATGACAAAAAAGCTCTCAAAATAAGATTATTATGATGAAAGCTTTTTGGTTTTATTGTAGGATTAGTATCAAAATTGACATATTTAAGTTATTGAAATCAAACATTTCTTTCTACTAAATCGATTAAATCTTCTATTTTATTAATCAAAGTTACATTTTCAGGGGTTTTCCAATCTTGTCCGACAACTTTATAACCACTCATCAAAATCGTAGATGTTGGAAAAGTATTTGAAAGTCTATTAATATAATTTTGCATACCTTCTTCGATAGGTGCGGCAGTAACAATAGTCATAATATATTCGGGTTGGTGCAATTTACAGACTCTTTCCAAATCGACAAAAGGCAAACTTTGTCCCAAATAAATTACTTTATGATTGCGTGTTTTGATAATATAATTAGCAAAAAGTAAAGAAAGTTCGTGCATCTCTCCCTCAGGCAAATAAAGTAAATATTTAGAGGCATTTTTTTCAGGGTGAATTACTTGTCCATCAATAGCAACGATTAGTTTTTGTCTGACCAAATTTGTAATAAAATGCTCTTGTGCTGGATTGATAGCACCTGTTTGCCACAAAAAACCAATTCTAATCAAAAAAGGATAAATAACTTGTAACATTGTGCGTTCAAAACCCATTTGTAAAGCATTAGTACCAATCAATTTTTCAAATCTTTCTTCATCTAAATCAATCATTGCCAAAGTCAATGCTTGTACTTGTTCGTCTGCTTTTGTACTTTTATCTGTGATTCTAAACACCTCATTTTTCATATCTTCAGGGCTCATTTCTGCGATATGCGAAATTTTGTGGTCATTATCTTTCAAAAGAGAAATATTTAAAATCAATTTTAAGTCTTCATCATCATAATATCTGATATTTGAATCAGTGCGTTTAGGTGTAACAATATTATAACGTTGTTCCCAAATACGCAAAGTATGTGCTTTGATGCCTGATAAATGTTCTAAATCTCTGATAGAATATAAACTCATAATTTTTATGTTTTATTGTCGTTATCTAATGCAAAATAGCATTAAAATCATATATTTTTTTATTTTGATAAATTTCACTTTAAAATCTAAAAAGTAAATAAATTATTTATCGAAACAATAAGGTTGGTAAATAAAAATATATAATTAGATAACTTTATTATGATTAAAATTGTTTAAAAAAAATAAAAAAATATTGCTTTTTTTTTATTTTAGATATAAAATTATGAAATAGTTGATAAAAAAGAAAGAAAGTTGAATGAAATAAAGCGGAATAGCAAGATAATTTTTTCTTTTCAAATGGATATGAAAAAAAATAAAAGAAAGTAACAAAGCACTAAACCACCAACCCATAAAATTTTGAACAGGAATAATATTTTTTTCCCATTGCCACAAATGAAAATGAATAGCAAAAGGTTCAATAAAATAGTCTAAAAACGTCATCAAAGTAGCTACCACACAAGATTTTAAGAAAATAGAGTCATTGTTTTTGATTAAAAAATCTGCAATATGAGCCGAACAATATATCAACATTACCCAATTCAAACCAATCAACAAAGGAACTTCTGCTATTTTAATTCCTAAAGCCCATTCATATTGATATTTTCCAAAGATAATTCCTGTATGTACGCCCAGAACTTCTATCAAAAAACCACCTAAGGCAATCAATAAAGAAGCAATGATAAATTTTTTTTCAATATGAATATGGAATGAAAACAAAATAATATTTGTTAAAATTAAATTAAAGCCAATTAAATATTGAAAATAAGGAAAACTTACTTGCCAATGCAAACCAATGATGCCTGCGATGTGCATCACTATCAATAAAAAAATAAATAATTTGTAGTGTTGTAGAAGATATTTTTGCATATTATTCTAACTATAAATTAAATTAATTTGTTTTGGCTTTTAGTTTTCTTTTTTTTGTTAGTTTTCAAGTGATTATATTTTTATTTTTTGTATGCCTTCTCAAATTTTAGGTTTAGTTCTTCTAAAATACTTGGTATCGTTTTTTTGTTGATGGCACTTTCACGATAAACAGTGTATAGTTCTAACATTTCTATTTTTTGTGTTTCTGTTAAAATACTTAAATCTGCAATTTTAGAATTGTTCAAATCATTAGGCTCAAATTTATTCAATCCGTTTCCGTATTCTCGTTTATTGTCGTTAAAAATTTCTTTGGCAACGTCTGTAAGCAAATAGGCAAAAAACAAATCTGTATTTTGCAAAAACATTGTATTCAAATAAACGCAATGAAAAGTAGTTAGATTTTTGATATTGGCTTCATTGCGAATAAACCGCAAACCTTTTCTATTAAAAACACCCACCCAAATAGGTGAAGCAATCCGATTTTCTAAGGAAAACCAAGGGGTTCGTTTGCTTGTTAAAAAACGCTGGTTTGTGCCTATTTTTTCGCCTAATTCAATATAAGATTTTAAATTATCGTCTTTCAAATCTGTGGCATTAAGCAAAAGCACTTTTTTATTTTTCTCTTTCAGATTTGTAAAATCATTTTCAGTAAAAAAATGTCCTTCTGCGTCTGTGGCTCGCATTACGCAGGGCAACAAATATTTATCATCAATACCAAACTGTTTTTGTTTTTCAAGATTGAAACTAAAATAATCATTATCACCTGTTGCAATGCCACGTACAACTTTTGCGTACATTCTGAAAGAAATTAGATGTTGATATTTTTGCGTATTTTGTGGTTGATAGTAACAACGCCATTTTATATTAGGATTAAGTTCTTGATAATCAATTTTTTGAGTTTTTTCAAGTTTAAGTTTTGGGTATGAGTTTATCCTTTCGGTTAGTTTTTCTAAGTCTGTTTGTGATGTTAAGTTGATAAATTCTACTTCCGTTTTTTCGTTGTCGTTGGCAAATAGAAAAATACTTGATGTAGTTAAGGCATCAGAAAATATATTTTCTTTGAAGTCAAAAATGATGATGTAACGCAAAAATTTGTTTTCTATCAAGTATTTTTTTACACAAGTTCCATAATCTGAATTGAGAAATTCAGAGGGAATGAGATATGCACAACGTCCATTTTCATTTAATTGGTAAATGGATTTGAGCAAAAACAAAGTATAAAGATTGGTAAACCCGTTTAAAGTCAATCCTAAACGACTTTGAAACGCTGCTAAAATATCTTCTTTGGTGTTATAATCACGAAATTGTAGATAAGGTGGATTACAAATAATTCCGTCATAACGATTATTCCAATCGTTAAACATATAATCTTTGTTGAGTATTTCTACATTGTCAAAATCAGCAAATAATTCTTGAGATTTTTCCAATACTTTGCTGTCTATATCATAACCTTTAAAATGAATTTGTTTGTCTGTATTTTCTAAAATTGCCCTAAAAAAAACACCTAAACCTAATGCAGGGTCTAAAACTGTTTTACAATTCGGGTTTGATAAAATCCATTTAGCCATAAATTGGGCAATAGGATAGGGCGTAAAAAATTGGGCTAATTTTTTACGATGCTCTTGAGAAACAGTTTTAATATATTCATTTTCAGGATTTTCACTGAAGATGACTTCTTGTTTGTTGAGAACTTCAACTATCATTGTTTTGAATTTTTGTTGCGTTTCTTCTCATTAGCATTTATAATTTCAACTTTTAACAAATCAATAAATTCTTGATTTGTTCTTTTGATAGCATTTCCAATATTCTTATATTTTGACGATTGTAGATTACCATTGTTTGACGGATTCACATAAACATCGGGTATCCAAGTAATTGGAAAAACAGTAACTTTTGAAATTTCAATACTCATATCTATTGTTTCGTTGAATCGAGTGAAAAATGTAGCAATAAATAAGTTTTTCTCTATGTTTTCTGCAAAAAAATCAATAAAAATAAAGTAAAAAAAAATTCTTGTTCATATACTAAATATTACTCACACAAATCAAAGTTTGTGTTTTTCAAAACTTATTTGAAAACTATAACACACAATTATCTGTTTGCTATAGTTTTTTTAAGTTGATAAATAAATAATAATATTTTTTTTAGAATACTAAAACTATTTTTTAGAATAATTTTTAACCGTTTCGATAAATAATTTTACTTTTTCAGGTTGAATATCTGGATATACGCCATGCCCCAAATTCACAATATGTTTGTCCCCAAAATCGTCCAACATTTTCTTAGTTTCCGCCACCAAAACCTCATCATCTGCGTATAACGCACATGGGTCAAGGTTTCCTTGTAATATTTTTTCTGTACCAATCAATTTTCTGCTTTCTTTGATGTCCATTGTCCAATCTAAACCAATGGCAGTACAAGGCAGTTTTCCTAAATCTTCTCTGGCAAAAAAAGCACCTTTGGCAAACACAATCACAGGCACTTCTGTAATCGCTTCGCAAATATAACGAATGTATTTGAGTGAAAAATTATTGTATTGTGTAGGCGACAAAATTCCTGCCCAAGAATCAAAAACTTGTACCGTATTTGCTCCTGCTTTTATTTGCCCTTTGAGGTAGTTAATGGTGCTTTGCGTGATTTTTTCTAATAATTTTTCAGATAAAACAGGATTTTGATACAAAAATGCTTTGGCTTTTGAGAAAGTTTTTGAGCCACTTCCCTCTATCATATAAGCAAAAATTGTCCAAGGCGCACCCGCAAATCCAATCAAAGGCACACGATTTTTGAGTTCTTTTTTAGTAACTTCAATGGCTTTCAAAACATAGTCTAAATCATCAGCCTGTGCAATATGTAGTTGATTAATATCGCTTTCTGTTTGAATAGTTTTAGGAAAATTAGGTCCTTTTTTTTCCTGCATTTCATAAGGAAGTCCCATAGCTTCAGGGATTACCAAAATATCAGAAAAAATAATTGCGGCATCAACTTTGAGAATATCAACAGGTTGAATTGTAACCTCAGCGGCACGTGCTGGGGTTTTTACTAACTCAATAAAATCTTTTAAATTTTCTCTTACGGCTCTATATTCAGGCAAAATTCTGCCTGCTTGACGCATCAACCAAACAGGTTTTCTTTCTGTTTTTTGTCCTTTTAGAGTGCGTAAAAATAAATCATTTTCTAAAACTTCCATTTTTTATTTTTAATATTTTTTTGCAAAGATAAATAAAAAGCATTTATTTTTAGCCCAAAAATGCTAAATATTTGCAAAAAAATATTTTTTTTATAGATTATTTTATTATATTTGCAAAAAAATACCAATATATTTTATTACAACAAATAAAAATCAAAACTTACAAAAAAAATTTTATCCTATAAAAAAAATAATCAATGAAAAAAAATAGAAAACATACTAAAAATATTGAATTAAAATCTATCAAAGTCAGTGATAAACTGAATAATTTTGATATATTTATAGATTCATTTGGAAAAATAAATGCTGTGTATGATGTTGATAAAATCAATAATTATTTGAATAGCACACTTGATGACAAAAAATTAAGAAACCTAAGATAATTAAATCTGTAATGTATGTGGGATATGCGGCTTAATTATCAACTTTTAGGAGATAGTTCACAAGTTTTAGAGATTAATATTGAACCCAACAAAACTTTGATTGCTGATGGGGCAGCTTTGCTATATACTGACGAGGAAATTGTTTTTGAACTCAAAGATGATGATGGCGTAAGCAATGTTTTATCAAATCAACAAAATTTTCAAACACAAAAAAATGATGACCAAGACGAAGAAAATGAGCCTTTTCCTAATTTTGCCAATCCAAATTGGGAATTTGAAGATGATGAAGACTTTGATGCGCCTCCCAAAAAAAATAAATCAAAAATAATAGAACAAGATGAAGAAGAAAATCAAGGATTATTAGAAAAATTTTGGGGAGCAACTAAAAAAAATTTTGGGAAGATATTTAAACCAAAAAACAAAGAAAAAGAACAAGATGAGGAAGAACCTCTGCCTGATTTAGACAATATTTTTAATCGAAATAAACCCAAAGAAAAAACAAATTTTTTCGAAGAAAATAACGAAATTCAGTATAAAAATAATAATGAATATACCCCAGAAAATTCTTTTTCTTGGTATATTACTCATTTTACAAACCAAAGCGAATACATCAGAAGTTTGGCTTTTAGTGCAGGAACGCAAGGGCGTTTTGTAGCCATTGACCTCAATGAACCTTATGAAAACACAATTATTGTGCAGAATGGTTGTTTTGTTTGTGGACGAAAAGGCATTAAAATCAATACTTTTATCGATACAGATATTTTGATTTCAAAAGAAAACCAAAAATTTCTTAAATTAGATAGTATTGTTGGCAACGATTATGTTTTTTTGAGAGCAGGTGGTTTTGTGATTGTGAAAGATTTAGAAAATGACGGCATTAAAATCAATGCAAATGCTCTTTTGGCTTACGAATCTTCTCTGGATTTGGTTTGGGAAAATGCCGAAAAAATTACTGCAATGAATACAGATACCGAAAATTATTTGGTTACATTGAGCGGAACAGGGCGTTTTTGGTTACAAACAAATTATGCAAAATTATTTTATGAAAGTATTTCTTCATTTATTCCTAAAATTACTGCCCAAGAAAAAGAAAATAACACAAAACTAAGTGATGATGATATTCAATATGAATTTGAAAAACAAGAAAAAGATAATCCACAACAAGAAGAAAAAGATGAATTAGATATGCCTATTTTGTAAAAAAAAATATTTATTTAACTATTTCTACCCAACTATTTTTAATTTTGTTTATAGAATTAAAATCAAATAAGATAACAACATACCAACAGAATTTAGCTTGTGCCTATCAAGCAAAAAACTAAAGTCCGTTGGTACATTACGTTACAGACAAGAGGCTAACATCTATTTTCTAAATTCTTTTTTATGGTTCATATTTTTTAGGTGCATATAAAAAACCAAACGCCTCCGCGCCTTCTTTATTTTTGCAACGATGATGCACTTGGTGCGCCCTAATCATTCTTTGTAAATATTTATTTTGTGCTACAAATTTTATTTTAATTCTTCTATGCACGATAATATCGTGAAAAACCAAATAAAATATACCATAGGCTAAAATTCCAAAACCAATTGGTTTTAAAAACCATAAAAACTCGATTTCAAAACCAAGAATAATGGTCAGTATTGAGGGAATACTAAAAACAACAGCAAACCAATCATTTCGTTCAAAAAAACCTTCGTGATGTTGGTGATGGTCACGATGCCAAATCCATAAAAACCCATGCATAATGTATTTGTGCGTAAACCACGCAGCGCCTTCCATCAAAAAAAACGTGGAAATCATTAACAATATAAAAACAAAAACACTCATAATTTTATTTAATTCTCAATTTTTTTTTTAAATAATTTATTTATTTTCAGCGTGATAAATCAATAATTAAAAACATTAATTTAAAAAAAATGTTTTAAAATTATATCAAAATCATTCCTAAAATTCCTAAAAACATAATCATTTTTGCAAAAATACTCAAAAAATGGTACTCTTGTTTGTGTATTGCTTTGTTTAATAAATACATAAAAACAAACAATAAAGGAATAATAAAAATACAAAAATACAAAGCAATAAAACCACTAAACGAAAAATACACAGAAAATAACAACAATATCAAAGAAATAGTAAAAACATAGACAATATTTTTTGTTTTTTGGATACCCAACACAATCGGCAACGTCTTGCATTGGTGCATTTCATCGCCTTTTATATCTTCCATATCTTTGATTATTTCTCGAACAATGGTAATAAAAAAAGCAAATACACTAAAAACTAAAATGCTATTTGATTTGATATTGTTATCATCATAAGGAATTGACAAAATATAAATAGAACTTCCTGTCAAAAAACCAATCAAAACATTACCAACCAAAGGTAGTGGTTTTAAAATTGATGAATATGCCCACAAAAAAAATTCACAAAAAAAACAAATAATTCCAATTTTAATATCAGCAGAAAAACCAAAAAGTAATCCTATAAAATTGATACAAAAATGCCCTAAAATTGCTCCTCTCCTATGTATTTTTTTACCAATTACTACATCTTTAGGTTTGTTAATGATATCGATTTTAATATCATAATAATCGTTGATGACGTAGCCAGCCGCCGCCACGCATAAAGTTGCGGCTACAATTTTCCAAAAAATTACGTCTTCGTACCAATTTGGCAAAGAATTATCTTTGGAAATCACACAAAAAATTCTGATAGATATTTGAGTTAAGACAATTATCAATAAATTGATAGGACGTATCATTTTCCACCAAACAAAAACATTCGCAAAAATAGGTAGATACATTTTGATTGTGTGGCTTTTTTGATTGATTATATTTTTCACAAAATTAGTCATATTTTTAATGATTTACAAATTTTGTATAAAAAGTAATAAAATATTGTGATAAATTACCTTTTATTTAAAAATATATCATCTCAATTTTTGTAAAAAAGTATATAAAAACGCTGGTGGTTAGTGATTATTAAACTAAAAACTACAAAATTTGCAAGCAAGAATATTCATCGTTGTAATAAAAATTTTTGATATTTTCATAATTATCTAAAATTTTTTTTGCAATATTATCCGTAGAAGTATCTTTAAACATCAATTGCACAATTTTAATTGGATTACCCGAAATTAAATTTCTTTCTGCAAAATAAGAATCAAAAGTAACCATAATATATTCATTGACATAAGCAAACTGCCAAATCATTCCGTCATCGGTTTGTCCCAAGCCCAATCGTCCGACGTGAATTATCTCTGTAAATAATCCTTCTAAGTTTTTTATAATTTTGAAAGAAATGTTTTGGTCTAAAAGTAGTTTCATTTTGAACAAGCTTGTTTTTTTGATTTTCATAATAATTTTTTCTTATTTTGTTAAAAAAAATCTTATAATTAAAATGCAATAGAAATCGGACTAAAATATGCTATGCAGGTTTTTTTACAGATTGACCATTATTGTCTTTATTTTCTGGGATAATGTCCGTACTTTCTTTATCCTCTGCTAATTCGATGCAAGCTGAAATATCTCTTTGATTGAGTTCTGGATAATCATTCAAAATATTTTCAACACTCATTCCTGATTCTAACCAACCAATAATATCTTGGTAGGCAATTCTCATTCCCCTGACGCAAGGTTTACTTTGTCTTTTCCCTGCTTCGACTGTTAATACTTTGTTGAGTTTAATGTTTTTCATATTTTTAAAGTTGACGAAAAAAAATGATTTATTTTGACTATTTTTAGGATTGCTAATTTTAATTAACAAGCAAATAGCTTGCAAATTTTTTTATTTTTTACAAAAATATATAATTTCTTCGGCTGGTAATCCAAATTTTTTTATTTTTTCTGTTGATAAAGCCTTTACAAAAGTATCTTCAATGACTTCAAAACCTGCTTTTTCTAATCTTCTGCCATAATCTTGCCCATACATACGTACGTGGTCTTCTTGCCCATATTTTTCAAAACGTTCTTTGGGTGTGGTAATAGATTTGTCTTCGAGAGTTGTTTGTAAGTTCAAATCAAAAAAAGGCACTTGAATAATTGCCCAACCGCTTGGTTTTAAAACGCGATAAATTTCGGACATTGCTTTGATGTCATCTGCTACGTGTTCCATGACATGATTACAAAAAGCGACATCAAAAGTATTGTTTTCAAATGGAATTTGATGAATATCCATTTTTATTTTTGCCAAAGGTGATTCGATATCAGCAGTAATATAGTCTAAATTTTTCATTTTTTCGAATCGGTGGATAAAACAACTTTCGGGTGCGATATGTAAAACTTTTTTTTGAACCTGAAAAAAATCTGTTTTTTCTTTTAAATATAACCAAATCAATCTATGTCTTTCTAAGGCTTGACAAGATGGGCATAAAGCATTATTACGAGCAGAATTTCCTCTTCCATAGGGTAAAAAACGTTTGTATTGATGATGACAAACCGTACATTCAACATCTTTTCCGCGATAAAAAAATCCTAAAAATTGTAAAGCAAAGGGACTTATTATTTGTAAGTATTTTCTTGGAACAGAACGAATTACCCAACTAATTATTTTTTTCATACCGCAAAGATAAATTAAAAATCTATTTTTTTCAAAACTTTTTTATAAATTATATGTTATAATCTAAATTTTTATATAATTTTGCGTGTAAAATTCATTCACACTTAAAAATATTTACTTAAAATTATGAAATTTTTTTTAATATCATTTTGTTTTAGTGCTTTATTGTTTATCAACCAAAATTTATTGGCACAAGAACCCTCATTCGAAATACAATCAAAAGGTACAAATAACAAATTATTTGTGCCAATCAAAGGAGATAAAATTGATGGGCAAAATAAATTTGCTTATATGTTTAATAGTTTGAGCGTTTATAAAATAAAAATTAAACACAGTAAAAAACAAGTTTTGATAAAAATATTAGACGAAAACGAAAACGAATTGGCTAATAATTTTGACGAAAAAAATAAAAAATATGCAACTAAATTAAATTTCAAATGCACAAAAACTGCAAGATATTATGTGCAGTTTGAAGAAAAAAACTAAATTTCAATCATTATGATAAAAGTAACGATAGATAAAAATTCAGGTTATTGTTTTGGAGTAGAATATGCTATTGAAATGGCAGAAGCAGAATTAGAAGAAAGCGAAAATCTATATTGTTTGGGCGATATCGTTCATAATGATATGGAAGTAAAACGATTACACCAAAAAGGCTTACGCATTATTTCAAGAGAAGATTTGATAAAACTAACAGATTGTAAAGTATTGATTAGAGCGCACGGAGAACCACCTGAAACTTATCAAATCGCGCTCAAAAATAATATTGAACTCATCGATGCCTCTTGTCCTGTGGTTTTAAAACTACAAAATCGTATCAAAAATGCTTATAATGATACTGTAACGCAAAAAAAAGGACAAATTGTTATCTATGGAAAAGAAGGACACGCTGAAATTATTGGCTTAAATGGACAACTTAATAACGAAGGAGTTATTATCAGCAGTGAAAGTGATTTAGATAAAATTGATTTCTCAAAACCTATCGAACTTTTTAGTCAAACAACCAAAAGTACAGAAGGATTTTATCATATTAAATCAAAAATAGAGGAAAGAATAAAAAATTCTCCCAATCCCGAACAATATTTTGAGGCAAATGATAGTATCTGCAGGCAAGTTTCGAACCGCGAACCTCAATTGACTATTTTTTCAAACCAACATAATGTTATTTTGTTTGTCAGCGGTAAAAAAAGTTCAAATGGAAAAGCTTTGTATGAAGTTTGTAAAAAAAATAATTCAAAAACTTACTTCATAGAAAATGAAACTGAAATTGATATTAATTGGTTTGAACAAAATTCAACAGTTGGTATTTGTGGTGCTACTTCTACGCCCAATTGGTTGATGCAACAAGTAGCTGATTTTGTAGAAAAAATATATGATTTAGAGGTTTTTTAGCGTTTGTACGATGGTGTTGTAATCTTTATTTTCTAAACAACAATAAAAAAATTAATCCATTATTTGTTATCTGTTAAAAATTCAGGTAACTATTTTAAAATTATATGAGAAAAAAAATTGTGGCAGGTAATTGGAAGTTAAACAAAAACCTCGAAGAAGGTTTGTCACTTGCTTCAGAAATTATCAATATTGCCAAAGATGAACTTCATAATCAAGCGATTTTGGTCATCAATCCTCCTTTTATTCATTTGAGTTCTTTGCAAAAACTTATTCCACAAAATACAAATATTCGTTTAGGCTCGCAAAATTGTTATCATCAAAAAAGTGGTGCTTTTACAGGAGAAATTTCTGCTGAAATGCTCAAATCCGTTGGCGTGCAATATACAATCGTTGGACATAGCGAAAGACGAGAATATTTTAATGAAACGGCTGAACAATTAGCCCAAAAAGTAAAACTATTATTAGAAGTAGGAATCACGCCTATTTTTTGTTGTGGAGAAAGTTTATCTATCAGAGAATCAGGTTCACACTTAGCATTTGTAGCCCAACAAATCACAGATTCTTTATTTGATTTGTCTGTTGAGGATATTCAAAAAATTGTAATTGCTTATGAACCTATTTGGGCAATTGGCACAGGAAAAACCGCTTCATCAGCACAAGCACAAGAAATGCACGCTTATTTGAGAAATCATTTAGCCCAAAAATACAGCCAAGAAATTGCTCAAAATATTTCTATTTTATATGGTGGAAGTTGTAATCCTCAAAATGCAAAAGAATTATTTGCGTGTGCAGATATTGATGGTGGATTGATTGGAGGTGCATCTTTAAAATCAAGAGATTTTATTACCATCGCACAATCTTTTTAAAAATATATCACAAAAAAAAATTTTAAACACAAAAAAACAAATTTAAAACTTCTCCTTTGAGGTTGAAGATTAAATAGTTGGAAAAAATGATAAAAGAATTAATAATTGGTTTTCCTCATCAACTCGAAAAAGCCATTGAAATTGGAAAAAAAATAAAAAAAATTACGCCTACACACGAAATTAGAAACGTAGTTATCGCAGGTTTGGGTGGCTCTGGAATTGGGGCAAATATTGTAGAAAATTGGTTACAAAGCCGTATCAAAGTGCCTATTACCATTTCTAAAACTTATACTGTTCCTAATTTTGTGAATGAAAACACCTTGTTAATCACTTGCTCTTTTTCGGGTGGTACAGAAGAAACTTTGAGTGCATTAGCACAAGCACAAAATCAAAAATCACAAATTTTTGCCATTACCGCAGGCGGAAAATTATTAGAAAAAGCCAAAGAAGATAATTTTGGTTTCGTCCAAATTCCCAATGAAGCACCTTGTCCGCGTGCATTTTTGGGGTATTCTTTGGTACAATTGCTTTATACTTTTTTGGCACACGATTTAATTGATAATTTTTTTGAGATTGAGTTAGAAAATAGTATCAAAAAAATAAAATTATATTTGCCTGATATGCAAGATTTTGCCAAAAAATTAGCAAAATCAGCCTTTCAACATCATTTATTGGCGTATGGTGATGGACAATGGGCGGCAGTTTTGGTAAGAATGCAACAACAAATTAATGAAAATGCAAAGCAATTAGCGCATATTAATATAATGCCTGAAATGAATCACAACGAATTAGTAGGTTGGGGACTTACCAAAGAAACTTATCAAAAACACAGCGTTTGGTTAATTCGTTCTCATTTAGATATGGCAAGAGTAGCCAAAAGACTGGATATTTGTAAACCTATTTTTGAGGCAAAAGCAGGAAAAGTAATAGAAATTAAGCCAAAAGGCGACACATTGATAGAACAAAGTTTTTATCTTATTTATTTATTTGATTGGGTTTCTTGGTATTTATCAGAACTCAACGAAGTTGATGCGTTTGAAATTGATGTTATCAATCATCTTAAAAACGAATTAGCAAAATTTTAGTTTGTAAAGTAGCAAAAATCCTACGCCTATATCTATATGTAGATAAGATTTATGCCTTTGAACTTCGTGCAAGTGTGGAGGCTTGACGAGTACTCACTGGTGCAAGCCTCCACACTTACACCAAAATAACCTAAATAGTTACAAATTTATTTAATTTTGATTACTAATCAATTGATTTTCAATTATTTATAAATAAAAATTATTTTCATCAAAATATTTTGACTTGTCATTTTGAAATAATAGTCTGTACCAATAAATCTTACAAAAGTCTGACTATTATTTCAAATTAAAAAATTATTTTAAATATTTTTCAGAAAAAGAGGTCTGTATCGTAGTTTATGAAAGTCTGACAAAATTTTTATATCAACTTTTTTTATATAATTTTGTTTATTCATTTTTATTTTATTTGAAAAAATCGTAATTTTGCAAAATAAATAAATAAAAATGCTTAAATACACACATATATACGAAAATATACCATTACAAACATTGTTTATGGGACGTAATTTGTTGTATTTTGATATAATTGACTCAACAAACACATTTTTAATAGAAAATACAGAGCAATATTCAGAAGGAACTGTGGTAGTGGCTGGGGAACAAACCGCAGGCAGAGGACAAAGAGGCAATCAATGGCTGGCAAATCCCAACGAAAATTTAACTTTTTCTATATTATTAAAACCAAATTTTATTGCCGCCCAAAATCAATTTGAATTAAATATGATGATTTGTTTGGCTTTACAAAAATCTCTGAGCGTTTTTTTAGGAGAAGGCACAAAAATAAAATGGTCAAATGATATTTTTTTTGGTAATAAAAAAATCGCAGGTGTACTCATAGAAAATACATTAAAAGGTACTCAAATAGAAAGTTCTGTGATAGGAATTGGGCTAAATGTCAATCAAACTAATTTTGAATATCCTCACGCAAGCTCAATGCAAAACATTACAGGAAAGAAATATTTATTAGAAAATATCTTAATAACTATACTTAAGTACATAGAAGAAGGCTATTTATTGTTAAAAAATACAAATATTAGTTTAAAAATGCACTATTTAACACATCTTTTTCGTTTCAATGAAAAAGCATTTTTTAAAACTGGTAATCAAATTTGGGAAGGTAAAATAATAGAAGTAGAAAACTCAGGAAAATTAGTCATAGAAAATTTGCAAGGTATTTGCAGTTTTGAATTTAAACAAGTGGAATTTATTATATAATTATGTTAAAAAAAATTATTCAATTATCAATCTTGGCATTTTTGCTTGCATCACAAGCTTTCGCACAAGACCCGCAGTATTCGCAGTATTATGCTGCCCCATTGCATATTAATCCTGCATTGGCAGGCTCTGGAGATTATCCAAGAGTAATTTTAAACTATCGAAACCAATGGCCTGGATTGCCTACGGCATTCACTACTTATTCGGCTTCTTTTGATGCAAAAATTGCTAAATATAATAGTGGAATTGGAGTCTTATTTACACAAGATTTAGGAACAGCGGCAGGATTTAGTTCACAAGATATTGGCTTGCAATATTCGTATGAAACCAAATTAAACAAACGTTGGAGATTGCGCACAGGTTTGCAAGGTTCGTATGTGATACGTAGCATTGGCTTTTCAGGGCTTATTTTTGGCGACCAACTTAGCGACAATGGATTGACAGGAGCCGCAACCAACGAAAGATTGAAAGATTTTCGCCGTTATGTCAATGTATCGGCAGGTGGATTTTTATATTCTGAAAAACAATGGATAGGCGTTTCTTTTCATAATATCAACCGCCCAAGACAAGATATTTTAGGCGGCAACGAATCTCGCTTGCCTATGCGTGTGTCTGTGCAAGGAGGAATGAAATTTATGTTAGATGACGAATCTGATTGGAGAGACCAATATAGACCAGGCTACCGCGAAAGAAGTATTACACCTACTTTTTTATTCAAACATCAAGGACCGATTGACCAATTAGATTTAGGTGCTTATGTAACTTTATCGCCTATTGTTTTTGGTGCATTTTATCGTGGTATTCCTATCAAAAGATACAATATTAATGTAAGTAATCACGAATCTATCATAGGGTTGGTTGGTTTACAAATGGGACCTTTAAATATTGGATATAGTTATGATTTAACGATTTCAGGTTTGGGTATGGGTTCTGGCGGGGCGCACGAAATCTCGTTGCGTTACGTGATTATTCAAAAACAATCAAGAGGACAAGAACGAAAATCTTATTTTTCTTTCCCTTGCCCAAGGTTTTAGTAATGAAAATAAGTTTCATCGGTGCGGGTAATGTAGCCACACAATTTGCCTTAGAATTTTCAAAACATACATCAATGAGTATTGAGGAAGTTTATAGTCAAAATATTGAAAATGCTCATATATTAGTAAAAAAAATTAAACAAGGAAAGGCTATTAATTCTTTGAATTTATATAATAGTAATGCAAATATTATTATCATTTCTATCAAAGATGATGCCTTAGAAAACGTGATTAGTTTATTGAAAGTAAATGAAAATGCAATAGTGGTGCATACATCAGGTAGTCAGCCTTTGGAAATTTTAGGAGTACTCACTCAAAATATTGGAGTTTTTTATCCTTTACAAACATTCAGCAAAGAAAAACAAATAGATTTTTCTTTGTTGAATATTTGTATTGAAGGAAAAACATCAGCCATACAAAATATCTTATCTTCTTTGGCAGAAATATTAAAAGCAAAAATATCTTTTATTGATTCAAATCAAAGAAAATATTTACATATAGCCGCCGTTTTTTCTTGTAATTTTGCTAATCATTTGTGGGCTTTGAGTGATGAATATTTAAGAGAAAAACATATTTCTTTTGATTTATTAAAACCTCTATTGGAAGAAACCTTAGAAAAAGCATTGCTTATCTCACCCAAAAAAGCACAAACAGGACCAGCCAAAAGAAATGATACAAAAATAATTGATAAACATATCAAATTATTAGAAGAAAATCCTAATATGCAAAAAATTTATCAAACAATCACAGAAAGTATTATTAATCTCAATAAATAATTTATTTTTGGTAGTGCTGTGTTTTGTCCTGCTGAACGAAGTGAAGCAACTGATTTTTGAATGGCGTTTTGTGAACGAAATCGCATATTTTTCGCTTCGTTCAAAAAGGCAAAACATTATATTTGTAGCATTCTTTTTTTATATATACACAAAAAAATCTCTGAAAATATTGATTTCAGAGATTTTTTTTGTGTAAAAATGCTTACAATCTATTTACAAACTTTTCAAAAGACTAATCTACTGCTTTTTTCAAATGTTCTACACGTCCAATGTTATAACGGATTGTAAATTGTTTTAAAGCAACATCATATACTTCTTCGTTATTTGATAATTTTGCGGCATCTTCATAAGCGTGCAAGGCATCTAAAATTAATTTATTTTCCTCAAAGAAACTTCCTTCTAACAACTTATAGTGGGCTGTATTTTCAATGCCTGCGTTTTCTTTTTTAAATGCTTCATAATTAGTTTGGAAAGATTTTTTTTCGTTTTGAGTAAAAGGAATAAATCCATAATCTCCCAATTTAATCCCTTTTGGTCTTTCTTTTGAAAGCACTACCAAATTAATCATATCCTCATTAAACTTAAAGTCTTGTGTATTTAACTTAAAAGTTGTGTCTGCGGTTGTGTATTCTTTGAGCGGATCACCCATAGCATCTCTGATTTGAATAATATAATTTTTTGTACCTTTCAAAGCGTGCCAACGGATAATATTTTCATCAAAAGATAATTTAGTTACTTTGGGTAACATTACCACAAGGTCATTTTGGAAAGCACGTTCTACCGAACCTGTTACATTTTGAAATTTGTGTGGATTTTTGTGAATATCAACATCACCATTTTTTACTACCGAACCAATCACAAAATCGACATATTTTTTTCCTAATGATTTTTGATTTTTTGCTAAGTTAGTTTCTAAATCTTTGATACTCCAAGTCCCTGCTTTGCTAATCTGGACAGTGCCTCCTTGTGCGTGTGCGAGTGCTAAATATCCTTTGTTACTAATCGTAATTTGGTCGTTTGATTGTAACTTTGTACCAATTTTCAATGAACCTGCTTGTGATTTGTTAGGTGTAGAAGTTTCAGCACTCGAAGCAATGACTTTAAAGACATATCCTTGTGCAAAAATATGACTAATGCTAATAAAAAATATCACAGATATATAAATTGTTTTTGAGAAAAACGTTTTCATAGTGTATAAAAATTAAAAAATTATTGTTTTTTATACTTATTGAACGAATATAATAGAATAAAAGTTACAAATATTTGTTATTTCACAAAAAATTAATTACTTTTGTGTTTTTAATTGAAATAAAACAAAAATGGAATATCTTAAATCCCAAAAAAATTTAGAAAACTCTGATAAAATTTCAGCTAATTATTCAGATTTTTTAGATTATGAATGTAAAGTAGAAATACAAAATTATTTTGTGGCGCTTAATCATTGCATACCTAATGTAAGTTTGATTGAAAAAGAATTTAATATTGATAAATTATTAGAAACATTACAAAAAAAATACGAAATTCCTACGGATAATATTTGGAAAGCATATAATTATGATAATACCTCAAGAAAAAGTAAATTAGAATATTTTTGTATCCAACTTGAAAAAGGATTAATGCTTTGTGCAGATAAATTAGGACAATTTGTAAAGATTTTATTTGGAAATAATATTGCGACAACACAAATAGAAGATATTGTTTCGGTTGTCAAAAAAAACTTTTTAAAAAGAAAAGCAGATAGAAAAGTTTATTTATTACACGAAAAAGATGGACATTTATACCTCAAACCTTTTGATGTAAAAAGAATAAAAGTTGATGTAAAAAATTTATATAATGATGATTTTTTAGAAATCCATAAACTTATTGCTGAAAGATTAAACACAACTGATGACAAAGGAATTGTATTATTACATGGAGTTCCGGGAACGGGAAAAACAAGTTATATTCGTTATTTGACTTCTTTGATTAGAAAAAAAATGATTTATATTTCACCTGAATTTGCTCATAAAATATCTTCGCCTTCGTTTTTACCACTTTTATTGGATAATCCAAATTCTGTTTTGATTATTGAAGACTCCGAAAATGTGATAGAATCAAGAGAAAATAACGACAATCAAGCCGTTTCTAACTTATTAAATGTCGCAGACGGACTTTTGGCAGATTGTTTGAATATTCAAATTATTTGTACTTTTAATACAAATATTAGTAAAGTAGATAAAGCATTGTTAAGAAAAGGTCGGTTGATTGCGGTCTATGAATTTAAAGAATTGGAGCAACCAAAAGCCCAAAAACTATCAGATAAATTAGGATATAAAACCGAAATAAAAATAGATATGACGCTTTCAGATATTTATAATCAAAATGCGCATACATTTGATACTAAGGAAAGAGAAAAAATTGGATTTTAATTTTATTTTTTGAAAAAAACGGCACAAAATTCTCTTAATAAAATAATTATATGAATTTATTTACACGCATACGTGAGTTTTATAAAAACTTAAATTTATTTTTTAAGTTCCAAACTGCATTATTTTTGGTATCTACTACCACTCTTTCTGTCATTGGATATTTTGGTTACAATGAAGGAAGGCGTTTGTTGGAGTTACGTTCTTTTGATTTGTTGGTCAATATTACATCTAACAAAAAAAAGGCAATTGAAGAATATTTTTCTCAAATGCAAAAACAATTAGAAATATTAGCAGAAAGGAGTTCAACTTCTGGTGCTATTAAAGACTTTTCTGAAATATTTGACAAACCATTTGAAAATATTTCTCCCAAAGCAGAAACCGAATTAAAAAAATTTTATGATGAAGAGTATCTAAAATTACTCAAATATAACGCAGAAATTAATAATTTTCAAACTGATTTTATGCCTAAATCACCACTTCGTGTGCATTTACAACATAAATATTTGGCACAAAATCCAAATCCATTGAAATTCAAATATAATTATGCAGGACCAAAAGAAAATACAGATAAATATGACGCTTTACATCAAACTTTCCACCCTAATTTTTTTAATTATGCACAAAAATTTGGTATAGAAGATGTTTTGCTGGTCAATATGAAAGGAGATGTTTTGTATTCAGTAGCCAAAAGAGCAGATTTTGCCACCAATTTATTAGAGGGAACTTATAAAGAAAGTAGTGTCGCTCAATTATTTCGAAAAGTAATAGCAGGAAGTGAAGAAAAAAAGGTTTATTTCCAAGATTATGAAAACTATTATCCTGCTTATTTTGAACCGCTGGCTTTTATGGGCGGAGTAGTAATAAGAAATGACCAAAAATACGGCGTAATTATTTTTCAAATCAGCACAGAAAAAATTACAAATATTCTTACCAATAATCAAAAATGGTCTGAAGACGGCTTAGGAACTTCTGGGGAAGCGTTTTTGGTTGGCTCAGATTTTAAATTAAGAAACAGAACAAGAAGAAGTTTGGAAGACCCCGCAGGTTATTATGAAGCCTTGAAAACAAAAGTTGATAAAGTTACTTGGGAAAGAATCAGGCGTTTGGGAACAACTATCGGATTTAGGGAATATAAAGTAAAAGCAACTATTAATGCTATTGATGGAAAATCAGGAAAAGAAACTAACGTCGATTTTTTGGGTAGTGAAGTGTTGGACGTTTATATGCCGTTGGATTTTTTAGGCACAAGATGGGGAATTTTGACAGAGATGGACGGTGCAGAGGTTTTTGCCGCTACCACAGATTTTAGGTCGCAATTATTGACAATTTCAATTGGTTTGTTTATCGCCGTAACTTTATTAGGAACTTGGTTAGCACGAAGTTTGGCTGCGCCTATGCGTAAAATTCAAAAAGATATTACAATGCTTTCAGAAGGACAATTTCCTAAAAAAAGTGAAAAAATTTATAAAGATGAATTAGGAAAAATTGATGAAGCATTAAATATTTTGGTGCAAAGTATGAGAAATGTAGCCGAATTTGCCCAAAATATTGGACGAAAAAACTATGACTATCAATTTAAAGCAAGAAGTGATAAAGATATTTTGAGTAATGCTTTGTTAGAAATGCGTGATAGTTTGAGAACCATTTCAAGTGAAGAAGATATTAGAAGTTGGAGAAATACAGGTTTGGCTCTTTTTGGTGATGTTTTACGTGAAAACAATAGTAGTTTAGAAATTTTATCAAAAGCAATTATTGCTGAATTAGTAAAATATATTGATGCCAAACAAGGTGCATTGTTTGTTTTTGATGATAAAACACAAACTTTGAAGGCTTCGAGTGCGTATGCGTACCAAAAATATCGTTATTTACAACAAAATTTTAGAGAAGGAGAAGGTTTGGTAGGGCAAGTTTATTTTGAAAAAGCCTCAATTTATCTGACCGAAATTCCTGCTGATTATTCGAATATTGCCTCAGGATTAGGGCATATCAAACCAAAATGTTTATTTTTATCGCCTATGGTGGCTGATAATAAAATTTATGGCGTAGTAGAAATTGCTTCTTTAAATGAAATTCCGTTGTATCAAAGAAATTTTATTGAAGAAATTGCAGAAAATATCGCTATCACCATTGCCAACATCAAATCAGGGGAAGATACTAAAAAATTATTGATAGAATCTCAAAAAGCAGGCGAACAACTTAGACAACAAGAAGAAGAAATGCGTCAAAATTTTGAGGAATTGATGGCTACACAAGAAGATATGCGCACTCGCCAACAACAAATTGATGATTTAATTGAGCATTTACAACAAATGATTAATGATGAGTTAGAAATTGATGGACAAAATTCTACTACAATTTTACGCAAACAAATGTTGGAGGATATTCAAAAACAAAAAAATATTTTACTCGAAAAAGAATTAGATAGTATGAAAAAAGAAAAATATATCAGAGAAAAAGTAGAAGAATTAGGAAAAAATATAGATGAATAATTTTTTTGTATATATGTTTGTGGGCTTTTATTTGATGGCTTATTGCATTTTTTCTCAAACCAATAAAGAAAAAAAAGATGTAGAAATTCTACCTGCAAGCTATCAAATAGACGAATATTTACCACTATTAAAAAATAAAAAAGTCGCTCTGGCGGTCAATCATACTGCTTTAATCCAAAAAACACACTTAATAGATACGCTCAAAAGTTTGGGAATTGATATTAAAACAATTTTTGTACCTGAGCATGGCTTGCGCGGGAAAGCAGACGCAGGCGAGAAAATTAACTCTGGAATTGATACAAAAACAAATATTCCAATTGTTTCTCTGTATGGAAACCAAAAAAAACCTTCCAAAGAACATTTGCAAAATATTGATATTGTCGTTTTTGATATGCAAGATGTAGGCGTAAGATTTTATACTTATATCAGTACTTTGCATTATTTGATGGAAAGTTGTGCAGAAAATCAAAAAACTTTATTGATTTTAGACAGACCAAATCCGAATGGAGATTATATTGATGGTTGGATAAAAAGTCCAAATTATAGTTCTTTTGTCGCACTTCACCCCATTCCTATCGTGCATGGATTAACGATTGGAGAATTAGCGCAAATGATAAATGGTGAAAATTGGTTAAAAAACAACACAAAAACAGATTTAAAAATTATCAAAATAAAAAATTATAAACATCAAAATAAATATTCTTTGCCTACAAAGCCTTCTCCCAATCTACCCAATGATTTATCAATTCGGTTATATGCTTCTTTGTGTTTGTTTGAAGGCACAAATATCAGCGTTGGGCGTGGTACTTTTTTTCCTTTTCAGGTTTGGGGTGGATTAGATAAAAACTTAGGAAAATTTACCTTTACTCCCAAAAGCATTGACGGAATGGCTAAAAAACCTATGCACGAAAACCAAATTTGTTATGGTGAAAATCTACAAAATGAAAATTAGAAAATGAATTTACTTTAAAATATATTTTGAAAGCCTATCAAAAAACAAAAGATAAATCTAAATTTTTTAATAATTTTTTTGATACTTTAGCAGGAACTGATGTGTTGAGAAAGCAAATTGAGCAAGGATTTAGTGAAAAACAAATTCGAAAAACTTGGCAAAATGATTTGAAAAAATATAAAAAAATGAGAGAAAAATACCTTTTATACGATTGATTTTTTTTGAGAAATATTTTTTAATATTATTTTCTAACAAAAATATAATTATTTGATAATCAATCAATTATTAGCAAAAAAAGATATTTATACACCCAAAAAAATATACAATAAGTTATAATGATTTTAAAAAAAATCTTTTTTGTTTGTTATCTTATGATTGTTTTTTATCTTTGTGAGATTTTTATATCGAATAAATTTATTATATCCAAACAATAAACTTAACTTTGGTGTAGTTTTTTTTTCTTTATTTGGGTAAAAATATACTAAACATTAAAAATAACAAAAATGCTTACGAAAGACTTTTATAGCACCATAAATGCTGAACTTGATATACTTCTTACAAAATACAAAGAGGATAAACTCATCAAAAAACATATAAAATCTATTGACAATCAAAAGTCTTATGTGCTATTGATTTGGTTTCTTGGTTTTTATGGCAGAATATCTAATTATTCGAATTTTATCACAGATGGCAATGATGATAGTTCTTGTGATATTGTATTTGATAACCTTGATAATCAAGGAAATAAGGTTTTTTATGTTGTTCAATCAAAATGGAACAATGCAGATAATTCTGAAAAAGAAACCAATAAAGATGAAATTTTAAAAGCCTTGAATGACTTTGAAACGATTTTGCGTGGAGAAAAGAAAAGTGTAAATGAAAAATTAAAATCTAAATTAGAAGAACTTGATTTGCATTTAAAGGCAAATGGCGAGGTAAAATTTATATTCCTTTCCCTTTCACAATACAAAGGTGGAGCAGACGAAAATATTGAAGCATTTAGAAACAATGATGTCAAAACTAAATTTGAAGTAATTGATATTAACCGAATGAGAGTAGATTATATTGATAGAAAATACAAAAAAATTGACCCTATCAATCCTCTTGAAACTTATCAAAATCCAGAAGAAAGTCCTATTACTATCGAAATAATACAAAAAGGTGGTAGTATAAAAATTGAAAAACCTTATGAGGCTTATGTATTTTTGCTTCGTCCTAAATCAATTTGGGAACTTTTTAAAACCTATAATTTTTCTCTTTTCTTCAAAAATGTTCGCAATCCATTGTTGCAATCACAATTTAATGATGATATAAAAAAAACAGCCCTTGAAGAATCCAATCTTTTTTGGTATTATAATAATGGTATAACAGCCATTACTTCTTTACTTCCCGAAATTGGTAAAAAAGCCGAAAAAATTACTGTAACAGGTTTGCAAATTATCAACGGCTCGCAAACAGTTTATTCTATTTATCACGCTTACGAAAATGCTTCACCAACTCAAAGATTGAAAATGGATAACGAGGCATTTATTACTTTTCGTTTATTGAAATCAGGTGGAAAATCTTTTGATTTGAATGTTACGAGATATACAAATTCGCAAAATCCTGTTCAAGATAGAGATTTTTGTGCCAATGACGATATACAAGTAGCCTTACAAAATGCGTCCTATCAAACAAATATTTGGTATGAAAAAAGACGAGGAGAATTTAGAGAAGTACCAAGTGGTATTAAGAAAATACCAAGTTTTATTTTTGCCAATGTATATTTAGCCTATCATTTGCAAGACCCCGTAAGTGTGCTAAAGAATTATACACAACGATTTAAAACAGATAAAGACTTAAATTTTATTTCTCACAAAGACCATAAAGATGGTTTGTACGAAAAAATATTTAATAAAAATACTTCTTATGAAGATATGCTTTGTGCTTTTTACATCTTTAATATTATTGATGATACTACACCTTTTTCTTATGAAGATACATTCAAGACTAATTTATACCACTTATTAGCATTATTTAAAATTGCTTTTACAAAATATTTAAAAGCAAAATATGATGATAAAATAAATGTTAATAAACAAATTATTAAGATTTATGAAAAAGGAGAAAAAGAAATCTTTGTTAAAACATTCAAATTTCTCAACCAATTTGTTGACCGACAAATTGAAGCAGCAAATGATAAAGAAAAGACAGATGAGCGTATGCTCAAATTTTTATTCACTTTATCTCACTACCAAAAAATCTGTGATACATTAGAAGATACAGAAATATCTACAAAAGATATTGAAGATATTGTATTAAAAGATGATGATGAGATAATAGAGGGCGATAAAGATAACGAACCAACCATTGAGCAAGAATAAAAACCACATAAAACATCATATTTTACGAAAAAATAGATGAGTTTTAGATTTTAGATTTTTATACTTTCTTTTGCTTTTTAGGTTGTTGTTAGTTGATACAAAAGTACATATTTTTTATCTGTTATTTTCTAAAACTTACATCAATTATCTATTTATTAAAAAAAAAATGAAAAAAAAATATTATTTTTTTTTGTAATTTCATTTTTTCATTTTAACTTGCGTTAAGAATTGAAAGATTCGTATTCAATACAATATTTTTATTTACTTAATAATTTTAAAAAAGATAATTATGGGAATTTTTGACTTAGGTGCTGACGCATCATCTATCGAAGAAGCGTTAGCAGATTTAGACATCAGTGGATTGTCTGTTTCTGTTGATGGAGGCGAAGTTACAATCAGTGGCGAAGCCGCAAGCGAAAGAGTGCGAGAAAAAGCATTGGCAATGGTTGGCGAAATGGACGGCGTAGAAGAAGTAATAGATGATATGAGCGTTACTGAAGACGATGAAGATGACGACGAAGAGGGCGGCGGAGATGATGAAGGTGGAAGAACACATACAGTTGTATATGGGGATACACTTTGGGGACTATCTGAAAAATATTACAAAGATGGCTCAAGGTATATGGAAATTTTCAACGCAAACAAAGCGCTTTGGAAAAACTATAAAAATGATCCAAATGTAATTCATGTAGGTTGGGAATTACATATTCCTTAATTGTTCCAAACCAAAAAAACCTTGCAAAATTATTTTTTGTGAGGTTTTTTTTATGAAAAACTTGCAATCTTTCATTTCATTCTTTACTTTTGCTTACTATTTTTATTTATCACTTACTAAGATGCTAAAACCTATCAAAGAAGTTAGTTTTTTAAAGCAATTATTAGCCGGAGAAATTGTTGCTCAAAAATCAAATGCTCGTTTTCCTGTTTTGGTTTTATTTGAAAACGCACAAGGCGAAAACTTGCCTATCAAAGAAGAAGAGTTGTTAGGAAAAATTATGAATGGTATCAATATTCATTTGGATAGCATCAAAGTTTTAAATATTGCTTATAGTTTTCCTTACCAAAGTATAGCCGAACTTCCCGCAAATGCCATTATTTCATTTGGCATACAAAGAAAAATTACTCAATTTCCTGCTTATGAACCAAAGTATATTTGGCAAAATAGAGGCGGTTACGAATTTTTATTTGCTGATTCATTGCAAGATATTAGCAACAGCCCCGAACTAAAATTGGCTCTTTGGAAAGCAGTCAAAGATAAAAAATTCTGATAATCAAAAAATAAATTAATACAAAGTTTTAAAATAAAAATTGTAGTTTTCAATAATTTTTATTATCTTTGCAGAATATTTACCAAAAAAATATGCCGTTTGTAAGGCATAAAAAATGTAAATCATATTATATTTAGGCTATTTTATTATGTTTCCAAAAAAAATTTTTGAGGATATCAAAAGCTCTGATTTCCAAAAACACAATAAAAAACAAGTTACAGAAGATTTTGTAACTGAAAATTTTAAGGCTTGTTTTTGGAATGTATATAGACCTTTCAATGATACAGGAATTGATTTAATTGCGACTAAAAAAGTTTGCCCTAATAATCATACACAATTTGATGACAATACAATTTCTATCAAAAAATGCCCAAACTGCCATAAGGAATTCATCAATATCGAAAGATTTATTCAAGTAAAAACAAGAGAAATCAAAGGTGAGGAGGGTGAAAGTATGTTTTTTGGTTATACACTTAAATCAAAGGATTTTAGAACAGACCCTCGACACATTTTTTTATTCTATTCTGATGCAACTAATGATTTTTTAATTGTTCCTATGTTTGATTATTTGCAATTTTTTCATCAAAAAGAAATTGGTAAATCTCATTTTGGTACACCTTCTTTTAGAATAGGAAATAATAAATTAAACAGTTTGAAACGTAATGAAAAAAGTATTTGGGAATGGAAAGGCAGAGAAACATACTCTTTTATGCAATTTTTGAACGAGAAAGGAATGGAATTGATTGTAAACCCAAACTATGATTTAAAATTAAATGATTACATTTCAAAAATTACAGAAATGAAATTTGATTTATTTTATGATTATTCAGCAGGAAGGCAGATAGACAAATCACAACAAGAAGTTTTTAATCAAATACTACAAAAACAAGTCAAGCAGAATTTGAAAGATATTGCTAAAAAAAGAGTAGAACGAAGAAAGAAATTAATAAAAACTATTGATAATCAATTAGTTATAAGTATTAAAAAATATTTTGAAAAATTTAAAAACTTTGATTTTCAATGAGAGTTGATATAAAATCTGTTGCCTACGCTTTCGCTTCCCAAGATGTAAATGTATATTTTCCTGATGGTGAAGAAGAATGTTTTATGATTGAGAAATTGGTTTGTACCAAATGTGATAATTTTTGGCATACATCTTTGATGGAATGTTATTTTTGTGGCGAACTGAATTATTATTTGTATGAATGTACGAATTGTAAAAGTAAATATTCTATCACAAATAGTTCAAAAAATTGCTTAAATTGTCAAGAAAACAATAGTTTGATAAAAGCCTGTATCAATGAAAAATGCCCTACTAATCAAAATGAACAACTAAAAGAATTAAATAAAAAAGAAAAAGGAGTTTTTGATTTAACATCTTCTTTGAATTTATCTTTGATGTACTGCATTAATTGCGGTTGCCCTGAAAATAAATATAAAACATTCAGAATATTTGTTTATAATGATGAAATTGAAAATAATTTTGAGGTTTTTATGAAACGAAATGAACCATTTTTAAACATTAATGATATTATTGTTTTCAAAAAACACAATGGAATTTTGAAATATAATTTTTCTAAAATAAAAAATACCCCTCTCACACTTCCAACTGAGTATAAATTCAAAGAAATAGCCAATTTAGTCGAGAATATATTAAAATTGTAACTTTTTTTTGCTAAAATTTGGATATTTTATTTTTATAATTTAATTTTGAAACAAATTGAAACATTTTAAAATAATTAATAAAAATGGAAGAAAAATTAGCAAAAGAAAAAGAGGTTTTAGATTATCTCAACATCTCACGAACAACGCTTTGGCGATTAAAAAAAGAAGGTTTACCTATTGTTAAAGTAGGAAATTCATATCGTTATGAGATTGAAGACGTGAAAGAATGGATTGCAAAAGAAGAAAATGTAACCTACCAAAATCAAAATAAAATAATTAGTACTGAAATTCAAAACGACACAGAAAACCCAATTTTAACGCATATTTCAGGAGAAAATGAAACAGATTTAAACAATAATGAACGTATTATTCAGGAATATCCTATTTCATTGGTTTATCTTTTAGAACATAATCAAAAATATCTTCAAAAAATATTTGATGCTGAAACAATAAAAAAACTCGCTCAAAGCCTTGCAAATTATGACGATTTGGGCTTAACCAATGCTAAAATAGTCAAAATTTTTAGTTTTGAATATTTAAAATTATTGAAAGAACAACATCAACAAGAAACAAGACCTGATACATATAATCCTGATTTACAGCGATTTATCAATCAACCTAATAATGCTATTCGCGTTGTTTGGGGAAATTGCTTGGATATTTTGAAACAAATGGAAAGCGAAAGCATACAACTGATGGTTACTTCTCCGCCTTATTACAATGCTCGTGATTATTCGCAATGGGAAAATATAGATTTATATTTAGAAGATATGCGACAAATTATTCGTGAGAGTTGGCGAGTTTTGGATAATCACAGGGTTTGGGTTTGGAATGTAGGCGATATTTTTGATAACGATAGAAAAGTTACAAAATCAGTGTGGGGTAAAAGGCGTATTCCTTTGGGTGCTTATTTTATTAAAATTTTTGAAGAAGAAGGTTTTGAATTTGTTGATGATATTATGTGGGATAAAGGTGAAGTCGAAAGCAAACGTTTTATGAATGGTGGAATGGATTATCCATTTTATCAATATCCAATGAATTGCTATGAACATATTTTAATTTTTCATAAACATAGATTGGATAACACCAAAATTCCCTGCCCTGTTTGTGGCTCTTTGAATGTAAATGGCAATACACAATCTGAAATAGGTGTGCAAAGTTGGGAGTGTAAAAATGAAAAATGTTTTATTCGTAGCCCCAATAATAGAGGCAAACGATTTTCGTTACGTACTAATATGATGCAATATTGGTTTGATGAAGATAAAAATAACGTGATAGAAAAATCGGTACAAAATAAATGGCGTAGAGATATTGTTCCTTTCTCACCTGTGATTAAAGTTAATAGCAAAGGCGAAAATATTTTAGGGCATTCTGCTCCTTTTCCCGAAGATATACCTGAAATGGCTATCAAATATTTTAGTTATGCAGGCGAAAAAGTTCTTGACCCTTTTGGAGGAAGTTTTACTACACCTATTGTAGCCCGAAATTTACATAGAACAGGTATTGGTATCGAACTAAATAAAGAAATGTATCGTGAGGCTATTTTACGCAAAATACGAAGCAGCCAAAATTTATTTGGCAGTGAAGGAAATTTATTCGATGAATTTTAAATAAAAATTACTATCTTTGCAAATCATTTACCAAAAAAATATGCCGTTTGTAAGGCATAAAAAATGTAAATCTTTATTTTTTATGAGCAATATCAAAATCACATTCCCTGACGGAAACATTCGTGAGTATTCCAAAGGAACAACAAGCATCGAAATCGCACAAAGTATTAGCGAAGGTCTGATGAGAAATGTATTGGCTGCCAAAGTCAATAACGAAATTTGGGACGCAACACGCCCTATCGACAATGATGCACATCTCCAACTTTTAACTTGGAAAGATACAGAAGGAAAAAATACTTTCTGGCATTCTTCTGCACATTTATTGGCTGAAGCCGTCGAAAGTTTATTTCCAAAAACAAAATTTGGTATCGGACCTGCTATCGAAACAGGTTTTTATTATGATATTGAATTGCCTGAAGGCAAAATGCTTTCACAAGACGATTTTATCAATATCGAGAAAAAAATGCTCGAATTAGCCCGCAACAAAAGCGAATACATACGCAAAAGTGTGAGCAAAAAAGATGCTATCGATTATTTTACTGAAAAAGGCGATAATTATAAACTCGAATTATTAGAAGGACTCGAAGATGGAAAAATTACTTTTTATACACAAGGTAATTTTACGGATTTGTGTCGTGGAGCGCATATTCCACACACAGGCTTTATCAAAGCAGTCAAAATTATGAATCTCGCAGGTGCGTATTGGCGTGGAGATGTTACACGCAAGCAATTGACTCGTTTGTATGCTGTAACTTTTCCACAAGAAAAAGAACTCAAAGAATATTTGACTTTATTAGAAGAAGCCAAAAAAAGAGACCACCGAAAATTAGGAAAAGAATTAGAATTGTTTACTTTTTCTGAAAAAGTAGGGGCGGGCTTGCCTTTGTGGTTGCCAAAAGGAACACTTTTGAGAGAAAGATTAGAACAATTTTTGAGAAAAGCACAAGTAAAAGCAGGTTATTCGCCTGTGATTACGCCTCATATTGGTTCAAAAAAATTATATATTACATCAGGACATTGGGAAAAATACGGCAAAGATTCGTTTCAACCTATTCATACTCCTGAAGAAAATGAAGAATTTTTACTAAAACCAATGAATTGTCCGCATCATTGCGAAATTTATGCTTCAAAACCTCGTTCTTACAAAGAATTACCAATACGTTTGGCAGAATTTGGAACGGTTTATCGTTATGAGCAAAGTGGAGAATTGCATGGTTTGACAAGAGTGAGAGGTTTTACGCAAGATGATGCACATATTTTTTGTCGACCTGACCAAGTAAAAGATGAATTTGGAAAAGTAATTGATTTGGTTTTGTTGGTATTTCGTTCATTGGGTTTTGAAGATTATACTGCTCAAATTTCATTGAGAGACCCTGAAAATAAAACTAAATATTTTGGTAAAGATGAAGATTGGCACAAAGCCGAAAGTGCTATCGTTGAAATTGCCAATGAAAAAGGATTGAAAACCGTTACAGAATTGGGCGAAGCCGCTTTTTATGGTCCAAAATTAGATTTTATGGTCAAAGATGCCTTAGGTAGAAAATGGCAATTAGGCACTGTGCAGTTAGATTATCAATTACCTGACCGTTTCGAATTGGAATATATTGGTGCTGATAATCAAAAACATAGACCTGTAATGATTCATCGCGCTCCTTTTGGTTCGTTGGAACGATTTATTGCAGTGCTAACAGAACATTGTGCAGGAAATTTTCCTTTGTGGTTGGCTCCCGAACAAATTGCAGTATTGCCTGTTTCTGAAAAATATCACGAATATGCCAAAAAAATTCATACTATTTTAGAAGAATTAGATATTCGTGGAAGTTTAGATGAAAGGGACGAAAAAATCCAACGAAAAATAAGAGATGCAGAAGTTAAAAAAATTCCTTTTATGCTCATTGTGGGTGAAAAAGAACAAGAATCTAATACAATTTCTGTGCGTGAACACGGGCAAGGCGATAAAGGTGCATGCAGTTTAGAAGATTTTGTAACTTTATTTAAAGAAAAAATCAAAGCATAACAATTTTTTCATATTATTTTTATCATATTTTTTGAATTTAACGTGAATTTGATATAACAATAACACGAAAAATATACTTGTTTTTCAAAAAAGTGGTCAGACCTTTGTTCTACTTTGGTACAGACCACTTTTTTTGAAAAATTACATACTTTTTTAAATTATTGTTATCTCCAAAACGCCATTCAAAAAGTGGTTGCTTCACTTCGTTCGGCAGGACAAAACATTATACTAACAGCAATAACAATATTCTTATAAGCTTTTAGACGCATCTCTAATATCTTCCATAATTTTAGAAGCAATTGAGTTGGCTTTGGTTTCGTAATCTGCCTCCGCATAAATACGAATGATTGGTTCTGTATTTGATTTTCTCAAATGCACCCAAGCATTATCAAAATCAATTCTTACGCCATCGATATTGCTGATAGGTTGATTTTTATATTTTTCTTGTAATTTTAATAAAATAGCATCGACATCAATTTCAGGTGTCAAAGAAATTTTATTTTTTGAAATGACATAATTTGGATAACTTTGTCGCAACATTTTGGCGGTTTTTCCTAATTTTGCCAAATAAGTCAAAAGCAAAGCCACGCCCACTAAGGCATCACGTCCATAATGCAATTCGGGATAAATCACGCCACCATTTCCTTCGCCACCTATCACTGCCCCAATTTCTTTCATTTTATTGACTACATTTACCTCGCCTACCGCAGATGCTTCGTAATGTTGCCCTGCTTTGTGCGTGATGTCGCGCAGTGCTTGCGTAGAAGATAAATTTGAAACGGTTGCTCCTTTTTGATGTTGCAAAACATAATCTGCCACTGCTACCAATGTATATTCTTCCCCAAACATAGAGCCGTCCTCACAAACAAGCGCCAACCTATCTACATCAGGATCCACGACTATTCCCAAGTCAAAAGAGCCTTTTTCCATAGCACGCGAAATTTCTGTAAGATTTTCGGGCAGAGGTTCTGGATTATGCGGAAAATTTCCGTCAGGCGTGCAATACATTTCTGTAATATTTTCTACTCCTAAGGCTTTGAGTAATTTTGGGAGTGCAATACCGCCCACAGAATTAACACAATCGATAATAATATTAAAATTTCTATTTTTGATAGCCTCTACATCAATCAAAGGCAAGGCTAAAATCTTTTCGATATGGTAATCTAAATAAGTATCGTTTGTCGAGTAACTCCCTAATTTTCTTACTTCTGAATAATTAAAATCTTCTGCTGAAGCAAAATTAATAATATCTTGTCCTGCTTCTGCTGATATAAATTCGCCTTTGTGGTTCAATAATTTGAGTGCGTTCCAATTGATAGGATTATGGCTTGCAGTCAAAATAATTCCTCCCGCCGCATTTTCGGCAGGCACAGCCATTTCGACTGTGGGAGTAGTGGCTAAACCTAAATCTATTACGTCAAAACCCATAGATTGTAATGTAGCGTTCACAATATTAGCAATAATTTTGCCTGATATTCTGGCATCTCTGCCTACAACTATCTTTTTTGATTCTGAATTTTGTTGAAGATATTGCCCAAAAGCTGATGTAAATTTTACTAAGTCCAAAGGGCTAAGTGTATTACCACTTTTTCCCCCAATTGTACCTCTGATGCCAGAGATTGATTTGATTAAAGTCATTATTTTTTCTTAAATTAACAAGGTTGTTATGTGCTTATTGAAAGTATTTTTTCAAAGTAATTGTTTTAATTTTTTTTAAATTTTACTTTTTGTTTTTATACTTTTTTTATTTTTAGATTGCAAAGATACAAATTATTTTCGAATTTTTGGCATTTCTGAAAATATTTTTCTTTCTTCTTTTCCTTCTTCTTTTTTATTTTCACATTTGTTTGGGTCTTGTCCGCATACGCTACACACTTCGCCTGTGCCTGCTAAGGCAACATTTTTTGAGGCACAAGTTCCTTTTAGTTCTTTTCCGCCTAACAATAATCCAAGACTCATAAAAACGGCAAAAAGAACCATTACTCCTATAGATAGCAAAATTGTAATCATATAATTTTATTTAATGTTTATTGTATGAATGAATAACAAAAAAACTACAAAAAACGTTTTATTTTTTTTTATTTTTTTTAGAGAAATTTATTTACATTTATTTTCTTCTTGCCATTTTGTTGTGTTATAGCCTAATTCAGTGGCTTTTTTCCAATCAGCACAAGCCTTATCTATATTTTTTAATTCTTTGTGTGCCAAACCTCGATATACATAAGCATCACCTTCTTTGGCATTGATAGCTAATACATTATCAAAATCTGCAATCGATTCTTGATACTTTTTAACTGAATAATAATACATTCCTCTATTGACTAAGGCATCTTGATTTTTGGCGTTGATAGCAAGAATACTCGTACAATCGTTAATAGCACCTTGATAGTTTTTGATAGAAAAGCTAACCGCGCTTCTTGCTAATAAAAGTGCTTCGTCTTTGGGTAATTTTTCGATGGCTTTGCTATAATCTATATATGCTTTTCTGAACATTTTGAGTTGTGCATATAGTTGTCCTCTTGCTTTGATAGCATCAATATCATCAGGTTTGATAGCCAATATTTTTGTATAATCTTCGATGGCTTCGGTTTTGTATCCTGCTAAAATTTTGATGACCGCGCTGGCATTATAATACTCAATATTTGTATTTTTGAGTTCGATGGCTTTGTTAATATCAGAAATTGCACCACTAAAAAACCTTAAATTTAGTTTTGCTTTGGCGCGTGTGTGATAAGCTTTGTCATTATTTTCATCTTTTTCGATGGCTTTATCTAATAAAGCAATTGCTTCGGAGAACTTATTTTTTTCTAATTTTTCAGTTGCGTCTTTCAAAAAATCGGCAGAAGTTTGAGCAAAAACAATTTGAAAAATACAAAAAAATACAATTAGTACACTTTTAAATTTCATCATTATGAGTTTAAATATTCATTTTTTGTGCAAATATAACTACTTTTTTTGAATTAAATCTCACAAATGATGAATTTTTTTAGAACGCAAATAAAAATTATCTTAAACTCACGTTAAGTGAGTTTATTTTAGTATAAGTATAAATATTTCCACCAGTCAAGGTCGTAAAATTTAGCACAAAAAAAAAGCAAGCAGATTTTTATTTTGCTTGCTTTTTATTTCAATAATTATCTTATAATTAGTCTAAAAAAATAGGTTCTCTTTTTTGCATTTTTGCCATAGCGGCTTCCATTGCGTCTTGTGAGAAAAGCATAGCGGCGTTCCAAGTAGCCACATAATTCAAACTATCTTCTGTACTATGATTGCGTGTATAGTTAATCACTTCTTTTGTGCCACGAATTGAAAGTGGTGATTTTTTGGCTATTGTTGTAGCAAGTTCTTCTACTTTTAACATCATTTCGGTTTGATTGGCATAATATTGATTAACTAAATGAAATTCTTTTGCTTCTTTGGCATCAATATTTTTTCCTGTATATGCCCATTCTTTTGCAATTCCTTCTGAAACTATTTTGGGTAATCTTTGCAAAGTACCAACATCAGCCACAATTCCTAAATCAATTTCTTTGACACAAAAAACTGCGTCCTCTGTGCAAAAACGCATATCACAAGCCGTAATCATATCAATTGCTCCACCAATACAGGCTCCATGAACGGCGGCAATGACAGGTTTTGAACATTTTTCGATGGCTGTAAAAGCATCTTGTAAACCTAAAATCCATTTACGCAAACGCTCACGAACTCGCCCCTGTTCGTCTTTAGAAGTCATCATTTGTTGAATTTGAGCAAACATAGTCAAATCAATTCCTGAACTAAAATGTTTGCCTTCACCTACCAAAATAACGACTCTAATCGTTGGATTTTCACTGATTTCTTGCATCACATTTTTCATTTCTATCCAAAACTCTGGAGTCATAGCATTTGCCTTTTCGGGGTTATGAAGGCTTAAAGTGGCTATTTTATTTTCTATTTTTAATAATAAAGTTTTCATTTGAAACAAATATAATTTTTTTTAAATTTTTATTTTTCATACAAAAAAACTATCTTTTTTTGTGCTATTTCTTGCAACAATGGTTTGAGTAATTTTTCTGCACTTTCTTTTGTTCTATCAAAAATATCAGATTTTCGGGCAGTTTGTTCGATAAATTTTTCAGCCTCTCTGTAAGCTTTTCCATACAAACTTGCAGAGTTCATACGAATATGAAAACTGTTATAAATACGGGTTTCTTGTTGATTGATTTTCCAATAACACAATTCAGGTTTGGGCAATGTAATCAATAAACTATCGTTTCCTTTGGCAAAAATATCTTTGGATTTTATTTTTTTTAAATCAATACAACCCACTGCTTCTCCACTGACAATAATCCCAACGGTTTCGTTTGCTAAATAGCCTTTTTCGGTATAATCATAAATATCTCTGAATTTATATTTTACCAATTCTAATTTGCCTAATTGTTCTATTTTTTCTAAAACAATGTTATGATTATGAATAATTTGAGGTTTTCCCCAAGAAGCAAAGCCAAATCCATTGATCATATAGAGAATATAAGCCAAAACCAGCAATGCTAACAAAATAATAAAAGATGTAACGGAACGCATATTTTTTTTAATCCATTTTTATTTGATAAAATCTTTATATAACATACTTGGTTGCACTTCCTGATTGTGCTGATATTTATTACTTTGATATTTTTCGTATTCTCCTTTAATATCATGATAATACACCTGACAAATCTCAACATTAGGATAGACTCGAATCGGTTTGATACAAAAAATTTCTAAAGTCCAATATCCACAAAAACCAACATCACCAAAACCTGCGGTAATATGAATAAAAAGCCCTAATCTTCCTACCGAACTTCTGCCTTCGAGCATTGGTACACAATCGTGAGATTCAGTATATTCGATAGTTCTTCCTAAATATAACTCATTAGGTTGCAACAAAATTCCATCTTCTTCTATGATAATTTCCTCTGTTTCGTGAGCAGTTTTCATATCCAAAGTAGGATTTTTATATCGTAACAATTTGTTATGCAAACGTAAATTATAACTATTAGGATTTAATCTATTTTTATCAAAAGGTTCGATAATAATTTCTTTTCCTAATTTTTTTTCAATTTCTAAGCCTGAAAGTATCATTTTTTTATAATTATTTTTTTTCGACTTCTCCTTGTAAAGTTAGTTTTTCTTCTTTGTTAGTAGCATTTGAAATCACTAAAATTACTTTATTTTGTTGTCCTATAATATCTTCTTTTTCATTTGAATCAAAAGTTACAGAAATTTCGCCTGTTTTTCCAACTTCTATTATTTTTTTACTCCATTCCGTAATGGTACAACCACAAGAAGTTTGAACTTGTAATATATTGATGGATTTTGTGCCTGTATTTTTGTAATAAAAAGAGGTAGTTACTTTTTCACCCTTTCTGATTTTTCCAAAGTTATAAGTTTTGTCCACAAAAGCAAGTTTTCCATTGATTACATCGGATTCCATAGGCAAACTTTCCGCTTTATTTTGTGAAAACAATGGTAGAGAACAAAATAGTAAGAAATTAAATATTAAAAATTTCATTGTATAAAATATTTTTTTGTACGTTATTTGTGATTTTTGTGCAAATATAATGCAATTTTCTATTAAAAAAAAATAAAAGAAAAATTGTGTATAAGAAACAATAAAAAAGTGTTTAGTTGGATTTTATATTTTTGAAAAATAATTTAAAAAATAACTTTTTATTTGTTATCTCAATTCCAATGACTGAACTTCGTGCAAGTGGACGCTTGTACGAGATATTAACGGGTGCAAGTTGTCCACATTTGCGCGAAATTCTTTTTAACTCATCTAAATAGTTACATTAAATTTATGTTTTTTATAAAAAAATATTTACTTTTGCACAAAAAATAAAAAATATTTACTACTTTTGTAAATAAATGGTAAAAATATAAAAATAAATATTTTAAAATGGAAACAACTTACACCGAAGACAACATCAGAACGTTGGATTGGAAAGAACATATCAGAAAAAGACCTGGTATGTATATCGGAAAATTAGGCAACGGAACTGACCATGATGACGGCATTTATATCTTGTCAAAAGAAATTATGGACAACGCCATTGATGAGTATTTGATGGGAAATGGTAAAAAAATTGATGTAAAATTAGATAAAAAAAGAATTACTATCAGAGATTATGGCAGAGGCGTACCACTCGGAAAAGTAGTCGATTGTTTTTCAAAAATCAATACAGGTGGAAAATATGACTCCGAAGCATTCCAAAAATCTGTAGGGCTGAATGGGGTAGGAGCAAAGGCTACCAATGCCTTGTCTAAATACCTAAAAGTGCAATCTTTTAGAAATGGAGAAACTAAAATGGCTGAATTTCAATTTGGTGAACTAACAAATGAAACTGAAATTATGCCTACCAAAGAAAGTAATGGCACGTTGGTTATCTTTGAACCTGATGAAACTATTTTTGAAGGCTATAATTTTAACCCCGAATTTTTAGAGGCTTTGATGTGGAATTATGCTTACTTAAATGCAGGTTTGAAGTTATACTTTAATGGAAAAGAATTTTTTTCTAAAAATGGATTGTTAGATTTATTGAAAAATAAAACCAATGAAGATGACCTTTGTTATCCAATTGTGCATTTTAAAGGCGAAGATTTTGAAATTGCAATTACTCACGGAAAACAATATGGCGAAGAATATTATAGTTTTGTGAACGGACAACACACCACGCAAGGTGGAACGCACCTGCTTGCTTTCAGAGAAGCAGTGGTCAAAACCGTCAGAGATTTTTATAAAAAAGATTATGAAGCCTCTGATGTGCGTGCTTCTATGATAGCCGCCGTAAGTATTCGTATTCAAGAGCCAGTTTTTGAGTCCCAAACTAAAACAAAATTAGGCTCGCAATACACTACGCCTAATGGAAGCGTTACTATTCGTTCTGTGATAATGGATTTTATGAAAGAACATTTTGATAAATTTTTGCACATGAATCCAAGTGTCAAAGAGGCATTGCAAAAGAAAATCTTACAATCTGAAAGGGAAAGAAAAGAAATCTCAGGAATCCGTAAATTAGCCAACGAAAAAGCAAAAAAAGCAAATCTTCATAATAAAAAATTAAGAGATTGCCAAACACATTTTACTGATTTGAGAAAAGAAAAAAGATATGATACCACGATTTTTATTACCGAAGGAGATTCTGCAAGTGGCTCAATAACCAAAGCAAGACAAGTCGAAACGCAAGCCGTTTTTAGTTTGCGCGGAAAACCACTCAATTGTTATGGAATGACTAAAAAAATTGTCTATCAAAATGAAGAATTTAATCTTTTACAGCACGCTTTAGATATTGAAAACGGAGTCGAAAATGTACGTTATAATAAAGTAGTCATTGCTACTGATGCTGATGTTGATGGAGCGCACATTCGTTTGCTTTTACTTACTTTTTTCTTACAATTTTTTCCTGATTTGGTTAAACAAGGACATTTATATATTTTGGAAACACCTTTGTTTCGTGTGCGTAACAAAAAAGATACAATTTATTGTTATGATGAAAAAGAAAAACAAAAGGCAATTACTAAATTAGGACCTGATACTGAAATTACTCGTTTTAAAGGATTAGGTGAAATTTCTCCTGATGAATTTTCTAAATTTATTGGAAAAGATATTCGTTTGGAGCCTGTTTCAATGAAAAAAGAAACACAAATTTCAAAAATTTTAGATTATTATATGGGTAAAAATACGCCTGATAGACAAACTTTTATTGTGGATAATCTAAGGCACGAGGAAGTCGATAGAGCAGAAATTTAGTAATATACATATTTTGAAAATTGATTTATAAAATTTAGTAGAACACGTGAGTTCGAGATAACAATAGTTCAAAAAAGTGTGTAATTTTTCAAAAAACGAGGTCTGTACCGAAGTTTACGGAGGTCTGACCTCGTTTTTTGAAAAATATTTATAAATAAAAATTATCTTCAATTCACGTTCTATTACTTATATTTTTTACAAACACAAAAATATTTTCTTAAAAATTTGCAACATTGTTGCAAAAATACTAACTTTGCAATATTATTGGTTTAAATTTTTTTGATTGTGAAAAAGTTTCTTTATTTTTTTATCTTATTTTTTTGTCTAATACACATATTATTTGCCCAAAATAATACAATCGAACAAGATAGCACACAACAATTAAAAGAAATTGTTATAAAAGCAGAAAAAGAAAACCGAAAACAATATAACACACAATCCACAGAAATAATCGCAGGCGATGCGATTAACAACCAAAAAGGAAAAACTTTAGGCGATTTATTGCGAAATATCAATGGGGTAACTGCATTACAAACAGGCTCTACGATTGTAAAACCAATGATTCAGGGTAATTCAGGAAATAGAATTTTGATTTTAAATAATGGAATTAGACAAGAAGGACAACAATGGGGGTCTGAACACGCACCCGAAATTGACCCTTTTATTGCCAATCAAGTTACGGTCATCAAAGGGGCAGAATCAGTGCGATATGGTGCAGAGGCAATTGGTGGAGTGATTTTGGTTGAACCCGCTGATTTATTTGAGAAAAAACAAACAATTTCTTGGCAAAATATAGGTTTTAGCAATGGTTTGGGCGGTGCAAGTTCGTTCACTATTGGGCATAGTAGTCAGAAATGGGCGTATCGCGTGCAAGGAAGTTTTAGAAAATTAGGTGATGCACACGCTCCTACTTATACGCTCTCGAACACAGGAGTAGAAGAAAAAAACTTTTCATTGGCATTAGGAAATCACTTTAAAAACATAAAACAAGAAGTTTTTTTTAGCCGTTTTGATACTGATTTAGCGATTTTGACTGCGGCACATATTGGTAATATGAACGATTTGGCAGATGCTATCGATAAACAAATACCTTCAATTATCAAAAATTTTACGTATCAAATCAATAATCCACGTCAAAAAGTGATACATCAATTGTTGAAATGGCAAGGTGAATGGCAAACAAATTTTTTTCAATTCAAATGGCAATTAGGACATCAAAAGAATGAAAGACAAGAATTTGATACGCGAAGAACTACTATGACAAACTCGATTCCTACTTTAAATTTGGCCCTCACGACCACTACTTTGGACTTGATTTTAATGCCTATTCTCAAAAATAAAAATTTTTTGACGCAACTTGGTTTCAATGGTTTGGTTCAAAACAATCTAAACGTTGGTTTTACGGGTATTAGACCACTTTTGCCACAATTTTTTCATTCAGGAATTGGTTTTTTTGGTATGATTAGATACGTAAGAGAAAAATCTGAATGGGAATTTGGGGGACGTTTGGACAATAAAAATATAGAAGTAAAAAAATTTGATATACAAAATCGACTGATTACAAGTAATTTTAATTTTAAAAATTTTTCATTGACTTTTGGAAATATTTATCATTGGAACAAAAAAATAAGTTCACGTTTTACGGTGGCTTCTGCTTTTCGTCCTCCTTCGGTGGCTGAAATGTTTAGTGAGGGCGTGCATCATGGCAGTGGTGTGATAGAAGAAGGCAATCAAAATTTAAGCATAGAAAAATCTTGGAAAACAACTTTTAATTTTCAATATCAATCTAAAAAAGAAAAAACAAATCAGTTTAGTTTTCAGAGTGATTTGTATTATCAATATATTCAAAATTATATTTTTTCTTCTCCACAAGAAATCAGAGCGACCATTCGAGGTGTTTTTCCTGTGTTGCAATATCGCCAAACAAATGCATTGATTTTTGGAGCAGATATAACTTTAAACTATCAATTCAATTCGTTTTTGAGTACAAAAACTGATATTTCATTGATAAAAGGCAAAGATTTGAAAGAAAATGCACCACTGATATTTATTCCTACCAATAGATTTAAAAATGAATGGAGTTATACATTAGAGAAAAAAAAGACAAAAACTACTTTTTCGTTGGCGGCACTTTATGTGATGAGGCAAAATTTTGCACCTCCTGTTTTTACTGCTAATCAATCTTTGCAAGCACTTTTTGTGGGTGATATTACTATTCCCAAAACAACTTTTGATTTTGTTGCCCCTCCTGATGGATATTTGCTTTTTCAAGCAGATATTTATATGAAAATAAAAAAAATAAACGTGGGTTTGAGAGCCGAAAATTTATTTAATCAATCATACAGAGAATATTTGAACCGATTTAGATATTTTGCTGACGACACAGGACGAAATATAAGTATTAGATTTGGATTTGATTTTTAAAGCCAAAAAAATCATATTTGATGTAAACGAAAAATGCTTTTTCAACAGAAATTGAAAAAGCATTTATATTTATCAAAACCAAAAATTATTTGTTCCAAGGATAAGAATAAAACATTTTGCCCACAGTGGTTGTTTTGAAAGGTCTCCACTCGTCTTCTGGTTGTGCTAATCTATCGGCAATGCAAACCAAAGTCATTGGGTCAAAGCCCAAACCTATATGACTTGCAAAAACTTCTACGTTTTCAGATGTATGGTCTTCTATTTCGTTTAGACACGCCTGCCAAGCCACTATGCCATCTAATCTTGTATAAATAGAAGTATTTGATACTTTTAAAGCACCTGCTGAACGCTCTAAAATTACATTTTCTATATCTTCATTTTTTTTACCTGTAATTACTTCTGTTAAAAATTGAAGATTATTTTTTCCTACTACTCCTCTAAATGGTGAACCCAAAGTGATGACTTGCCTCACACATTCAGGGACTTCATTGGCTAAGGCACGTGCAAAAATTCCACCTGCACTCCAACCAATTAAACTTATTTTTTGTCCGCTTTCCTCTGCGTATCTTTTAATCATATTGAGCATTTTTTCCTCAATTTCTTCATAATTAGCATAATTACGACCTAATTCCCAAGGTTTTGGAGTGTATCCATTCGATTTTAAAAAATACCTCAAAGGAACTGTAACACTATCGTTTGTCAAAAAACCGGGGAGAACCATTACGATATGTCCATCACCCTTAGGCAAAAAAGGAGACAAAGGCAAAGAAGCAAAATAAGTACCGAAATTGATAGCACCGCGTACTAACTCTGTTACTAATAACAAAGGAGAAGGGGCTTTTATATTTTGAAGGGGTGCTTGCATATTTTTTTGTTTGTTATATATATAATAACGCAAAATTAAGTAAGTTGTTTTAAAAAAACAATAAATTGTAATATTTTTTGATTTATTTTAACTTTTCTAAGATTTTGTAGGTGTTTCTTACATCAAATTATGAATTTTATTTTCTTATTTTGGTGCAAGCGTAGACGCTTGCACCAGTTAATATCTCGTGCAAGCGTCCACGCTTGCACGAAGTTCAAGATTGGTTTTATTTCAAAAAATATTTCTACTTACCAAAAAACCAGCCAACAAAGCCGTCAAAAAAGCCAAAAAAAATGTAAAAAAATAATATTGAACAGATAAAAAAGGATATATTTTGGAATGATAGCCCCAAACTGACATCGCTTCATTCCACAAACTTACATCTAAGCCATACGTTTGAAAATAAAAAATAGTTCCATAACAAATCAAAAAAGATAAAGGCAAAGCCACAATCAACAACAAAATAGTTTCAAAAATAATCATTAGTTGTACTTTTTTTTGTGCAATTCCTAAGACATATAACCGATATAGTTCTTCTTTTCGACTCCAAACAGACATTGCCATTAGATTGAACAAAGCAATTCCTAACGCAAAAAATATTAAACCTAAAAAAATAAAGAAAAAAACATCTAAAATTAAGTACCAATAAGCCAAATCAGGTGCGTTTTCTATCCAAGTACTTATTTGTAAATCTATTTTTTGTGTTACAAACAATGATTTGATTTGTTTTTTGATATGATTTGCTTGTTCTTTTTTTTTAATTTTGATAAGAATTTGATGAGAAAAATCTTGTTTTTTTTCTAAAAAAATATATTGTTCTAAAAAATCAAAAGGTAAAAAAATATGTGTTTTAGAAAATTGTTCTTGTCCAACTTCGTATATTCCAACGATTTTTACTTTTAATATACTATTTTTTTGGGCAATATTTGTAGTTTGTATTTGTAAAGTATCATTTATTTTTTTTTGTAATTTTTGTGCCAATGCTTTTCCAATCACAATTTGTGGTTTATCTTTTTCAGATAAATAAACACCTTTTCGAATATATGTTGATAATTGTAATACTTTTTTTTCGTTCAAAATATCTACTCCATATATATCAACGGCTAAGTTTTGAGTGCCATTCAAAATCAAACCTCTGATATTAATTCTTTTGGTAATCGCTTGAATATCAATCTCTTTTTTTATTTTTTTGATAATATTTTCTGTTTGATTGATATAAAAAATACTTTGTTTGTCGTTTTGATAGTCTAAATGATTTATTTTGAGATGTGCTAAACTTGTGTCCATTTTTTCGATTTGTCGTTGTATTACCAAACCATTGATAATGCTTACGCCCAGCAATCCCAAAGATACACCAAATATGACCGAAAATAACAAAATAAACGTATTTTTGGGATAATAAAATAAATTTCGAAACGCTAATTTTAATAAAATAATATTCACAATTTGATACTTATCATATTGAATGTATAAAATGGACTGAAAACGAACACAAAGGTATAAATTTTAGTAAAGAAAAGCAATATTTAGCTTAAAAAAATTGTTATATGGACATCAATAAAATTTTCAAAAAAACAAAAAAATTATCATTATCATAAAAAATTTACCTAAAAACTATCATTTTTTTTGATATTTTATAATTTTTTACTATATTTGCGTTTCAAAATTTATATTATCTACCCAAAAAAATAGATGGCAAAAACAGTTTATAAAGAAAATACATTTAGAAACGAACCTGAAAATAACACCCCAGAAAATTCTTGGTTGCTCAAACGAATTGGTGAGTTGTTGCGTGATGAAAAATTCCAAATGAGTTTAGGAATTTTTTTAATCGTAACTTCTTTTGCCTTATTCATCGCATTTTTTTCATATTTATTCACAGGAAAAGCCGACCAGAGCGTAGTAGAAACCGTTTTTTCTACTACTGTACGAGATAGTGGTGCCGAAATAGAAAATTGGTTAGGAATGTTAGGGGCAGTTTTAGCACATATTTTTGTGTTCAAATGGTTTGGTTTGGGTGCGTTTTTGTTAGTTCCTTTGATTTTTTTAATGGGTTGGAAACTTGCGTTTAAAACCGAAGTTTTGCCTTTGATTCCCGCCTTACAATTTACAGGTTTTGCTATTTTGTGGTCAAGTTTGTTGATGAGTTCGTTGTTTACCAAAGAATCAGAAATAGGTTTTTGGGGTGGAGGTTTAGGTTTTACTATCACAGAGGTTTTGCGTGGTATCATTGGTACATTTGGGACGTTTTTATTAGTGATTTTTGCATTGGCTTTATTTTTTATTTACTTTGTAAAAATGTCGTTCAAAACAACATTTCAAACCAAAGACAATCCAATTTTAAATAATATTGCACAAAAATTTGAAGCGTTCAGAGATAAATTTACAGAAAAAGCACCTATTTTTTCAAAAAGTAGATTTTCTGATAAAAAAGAATTTCAAACAGAAGATGAAGATGATGATTTTGATTTTCCTGATTTGAATACGAATATTCCTAATAAAAATCCACTCAACAAAACCACTATCAAAGGCAATACAAAACCGCCTTTGTCTTATACTAAGAACGATTTTGACGATGAAAATGATGATTTCGAAAACGAAAATCTCTCTCATAAAAATGATTTAGGAAAAACAAAATTACCAAAATCAGGAATTACAAGACCTAAAAATCCAAAGGTAGAATTAGAAATTGACCCTGCAACTCCTATTGATATTCCTAAAAAAGAAAATAAATTTGTCCCACATATCGAACAAAATGAGGACGAAGAAGAATTGGAAAGATTGAATTTTATTAAATCAAAAGGTACACAAGCAAAAATCAAATTTCCACAAAAAAATGAAGCCAACCAAGAGGACGATGAGGAATTATTAGAAAATTTTGACGATTCTAAAATCAAAAAAGAAGATAAATTTGAAATTCCTCCTTTTGGTAATGAAGATATAAATCCAAAACCAATCAAAAAAGATATAAAATTTATTAACACAGAAAACGAGGACGAAAAAGAACAGGAAAAAGAAGAACCAATTTTTAATCCAAATGCTGATGCGTCTTCGAGTGCGTTGTATGACCCAACTGAAATTTTAAGCCGTTATCAAAAACCTGATGCTAACCTATTGAACGACCCGCCTATAATTCGCAGGCAGGTTTCAAACGAAGAATTAGAAGCAAATAAAGACAAAATTGTAGAAACTTTGAGCAATTATGGTATCGGAATTTCGCAAATTAAAGCCACTATCGGACCGACTGTTACGTTGTACGAAATAATCCCCGAAGCAGGCGTGAGAATTTCAAAAATTAAAAGTTTGGAAGATGATATCGCTTTGAGTTTGGCGGCTTTGGGTATTAGAATTATCGCCCCAATTCCAGGAAAAGGCACCATCGGTATCGAAGTTCCTAACAAAAAAAGGGAAATGGTAGCGATGCGTACTATTTTAGATAGCGATATTTTTAAAAATACGGATAAAGTTTTGCCATTGGTTTTAGGCAAATCAATTACAGGAGAAATTTTGATTGCTGATTTGGCAAAAATGCCACACTTATTGATGGCAGGAGCCACAGGACAAGGAAAATCGGTTGGTTTAAATGTATTTTTAACATCTTTGATTTATAAAAAACACCCTGCGGAACTTAAATTTGTTTTAGTCGATCCTAAAAAAGTAGAATTAACATTATTTAATAGAATAGAAAAACATTTTTTAGCAAAATTGCCGGGTGATGATGAAGCAATTATCACAGATACCACAAAAGTAATTCATACTTTGATGGCTTTGTGTTTGGAAATGGATAATCGATATAATTTATTGAAAGAAGCATCTTGCAGAAATATCCAAGAATATAACACAAAATTTAGACAAAGAAGGCTTAATCCGAAAAAAGGACATAAATTTTTGCCTTATATCGTGTTAGTCATTGATGAATTAGCAGATTTGATGATGGTGGCAGGCAAAGAAGTAGAGCAACCTATTGCTCGTTTGGCTCAATTGGCACGTGCTATCGGTATCCACTTGATAGTAGCCACACAAAGACCTTCGGTAAACGTGATTACGGGTATTATCAAAGCAAATTTTCCTGCTCGTTTGTCTTTCAAAGTTACTTCAAAAATTGATTCGAGGACAATTTTAGATGCAGGAGGTGCCGAGCAATTAGTCGGAATGGGAGATTTTTTATTTTCTATGGGTTCAGATACCATTCGTTTGCAATGTCCATTTTTAGATACTCCCGAAGTCGAAAGAGTATGTGATTTTATTGGTGAGCAACAAGGTTTTGGTTCTTCTTATGAATTACCTGAAATCGAGCCAGCCAACGGCGGTGAAAGTGCAGATGGTTTGGATATAAGTGAAAGAGATGTTTTGTTTGAGGAAGCCGCCCGAATTGTTGTCATTCATCAACAAGGCAGTACTTCTTTGTTACAAAGACGTTTGAAATTAGGATATAATCGTGCTGGTCGTTTGATTGACCAATTAGAAAAAGCAGGTATCGTAGGAGCATTTGAAGGTAGCAAAGCCAGAGAGGTTTTGGTGCCAGATGAATATGCTTTGGAAAGAATTTTAAATCAGGTATAAATTTTTAATGATTATTTTTTGATATTTTGAGGTAATTTTTTTATCCCAAAATATCAAAATTTTTGTTATCTAAAAAAAAAACTCGTGCAGGTGTGTACGCTTGCACGAGATACTCACTGGTGCAAGCGTCCAAGTTTGCACCAAAAAAATCTAAATAGTTACCAAAGTTTTATCTTGCCAATGTTCTTTCTAACACACTTCGAAGATAAGTAATTTCTTTTTCTTGTGATTTTATCATTTTTTCATATACTAATTTTAGTTCTTGAAAATTAGTTGTATCATTATTAATTACATTATTTTGATAATGTTCTTGATTATTGAACACAAATTTATCTTCAAAACCTAAAATATCTTGTATAGTAGTATTTAAAATCTCAGCCACAATAGTCAGTTTTTGAATAGTAATTTCTACTTCGTTTCGTTCTATTTTTCCATATCCTTGTGGAGTCATTTCCAATTTTTTAGCAATATAATCTTGCGTAAAATTGCGCATTTCTCTGAATTTTTTGATTTTTTCTCCTATTTTATTTGCTTTGAAACTCATAGTTGTATAATGATATTAAGAATTTATTATTAAAACTAAAAATAATGAGTATTGTTTTCAAAAAGAACTAATTTTGCACCATAAATTTCAATATTTTAATTTATTATGAAAAAAATAAAAATAATATTCTTATTGGTAATTATATTATCAATTACTTTTGCTTGTAAAAGAAAAAAAGATCCAACTCCAGAAACAAACACTCAAAAACTTGTTGGGAAAAATTGGAAAATGGTAGCAATGACTGTTAGTCCGAGTATCGGAGGTAACACAGACTTATTTACACCCGCTCCTAATTGTGAAAAAGATAATTTTTTAAATTTTAGTGCAAATGGCAAGTTTGTGGCTAATGAGGGTGCTTCTAAATGTCAACCAAATAATCCTCAAACAGAAACACTTGACTGGTCTTGGACTGACAATGAAACCAAAATAGTGATGGACGGAGAAAGTTCTGATGTCCTACAAAATGATGGCAATGTACTAAGATTAAGAACACCAACCGAAATAGAGGGAGGTAATTA
>RDXZ01000116.1 GCA_004293265.1 Bacteroidota bacterium
GGAAAAAAAACTTTAAATGAAACTTTTTGCTTACTTTTAAAGCCTGATATTCGAAAATATAAGGATTGTATTCAATCAGTCCAATATTAGGTAAGAGCCAAAATCTAAAAAATAATGTAATAACATCACAAAAATAAACATACCCAAAAAAGTCCCAACACCCGTACCTATCAAATAAAAAATACTAATCTTATCGTTTAATTTTTTAGATTGTATCAAAAAAATATGCCAAGATGCCCAATATGGAATCTGAAGAAAATTAAATAAATTTAATAAAAAGCCAACCCAAAAAATAGGTACTTTTTCTAAATAAATAGGTAAAAAAGATTGATTAATTGTATTTTGCTTATACGCGTGTATATCTACATACAAAAAAGAAAATGCTAAAAATATAAAAAATAAAATTGTAAAAACATCTATCAAAAAAAATAATTTTGGCTTTGAAAGTAATTGTTTGGTAAATAAAAATGTAAAAATAATTACAAAAATCTCTACTGAAAAAATACCCATAATAAACAAAAAAAGACCTTGATATTGATATATAATAAATAATTGTAAAGCAATTAAATTTAAGTATCCCAAAGGCAATGAACCTATGCCACTTACAAAAATTCCTATTAAAAAATAATTAAACTTTGTAAGCATTTTTTAAAATTGTTTTAATTTTTGAACTAATTTTTTGTTATCTCTTAACATTTTAATTCCTTCTGAAAAATTCAAATAAGAAAATCCTTTTTTATAATTATGTTGGCTGATTTTGAATAATACATCCCAATGTTTTATGATTTCTCTCCAAGCCCAAAAAATAGAATGTTTTGGGTCATAAATATGCGTTGGTTCGCTTCCTGCGCCATTTATTTCAATAATAGAAAAATTTTTTCCCTCTTGTAATTCTTCAAAATTATTGTATTTGATATCTAATCTTCCATAATAAAAATGCGGAACTTGTTGGCAAATTTCGTCAATTTTTTGGGTTAGTTTTTCATTGTTCCAATGTGTAACGTCTGTAAATTTGGCACCACGTGAATGATTACCATAAGGTACTAAATTGAATGTTTCATTTTTTTTTAAAATTATATTTAATTGCGCTCCGTATATTTTTTTGAGTGAATTTAATTGCAAATAAAACCTTGAATTTTCCTGTAGTAATTCTATCATTGTATTTATTCCGTTACCTACCAAAGTTAAAAATTCTTTATGGACAATTCCTGAGATGTGTCCTTTTTTTTTGTTTGGAAGTCTATAATAAAAAATACCAATTTCATTTGGAAAAGTTATCAACTCCTGAATTAAAAAATCTACTTGTATTTTTGAGAGGTAATTTTGAAGCGAAATTTTATCATTTATTTTTTCTACTGCCAATCCTTTCATACCAATATCTGGTTTGGCAATCAATGGAAAAGTAATTTTTTTTTGTTCAATATTATCAAATATGGAAGATAAATTAGTATTTGGAGAAAATAAAAGTGTTTTTGGATAATATTGTTCGGGAATAATGTCATAAATTTCTTTTTTAGATTCCATCAAAAAGCCTCCATTTTTGATACTTGGATTTGAAGCATTGAAAAAAAAGAAAGATTTGGCGCGTATAGCATAGTATATCCAAATAAAAACCAAAGGAGTATAAATTGCCTCAAATGACCAATATTCCCAATGCCATAATCTATGAAAATATAAGCGTAAATTCTTCATCATAAGTTTTTTGTGCTAATAAATCTTGGTGAACCATATTTATTTTTTTATCATCGATAGTTACTTGTGTAACACTATAAGTTTTGACCTGATTGTTTCGATTGATGACCAAGCCGTTTTCTGTGTCGTTTGTTTGAGTTGTTGTATGAAATTTTTGTAATAACGAAGCAGAAATTTGTTTATTTTGCTCCAAAAAAGATTCGAACCATTTTTTTCTTTTTGCCCTTATTTCAGGTTTGTACAAGGTTACAGAAGAATAAATATGTGGTTTTTTGTGGTCTAATATTTGAGAATATTTTGCTATTCCGTCCCAAATCAATTCATACAAAAAATTTTCTTTTGTCCATAAAATCAATGTAAAAGGTTCAATATCTTCCAAATCAATCTCATCAAAGGTCAATAGAATATTTTTTTCAGCAAAAATATCCAACACTATTAAACCTCTGCTTTTTCTGTATGTTTTTTGTTGAATATGTGGTTCAAAGCCACCATTCAACAACACAAGTGCATTGCCTAATTCATCAACTACAAACCAAGTTCCTCCTGCTTTTTCATCTTTTGGAAACAAAATATTTTTTTCGTTCAATAGTATTTTTTGAGGTTTTAAGGCTTGTGGACGAGTAGATTGCTCATCTCTACTTGACGTAATGATAATTTGACCTTTTTTTTCGATAACGAAAGTTACTGTACACATAAATTTTGTCTATAACGAATAGTTGAAGGAGCCACGCCAAAATCTTCAGCCACCAAAATAGCTGGGTTTTCGATTAAAGCGACTTTTATTAAGGCTTGATGATGAATACAATGCTCCAAATTATAAATCAATTCTCTGAAATAATTTGAAACGATTTGATGTTTAGTATGATTAAAACTACAAATCATTTGAATATCTTTATTAGGTTTTTCAATATTGCCTTGAATCCAAATTAGTTTTTCTATAGCAATATTTATATCATTTTCTACCAATTTATTACGTTTTCTATCCTCATAATTAACATAATTTTGGTCGTATTGTATAATCAAACACTCAAAAAGTTCGATAATATGCCTTGTATGTTGCCCAATCGTGGCATCACTTAACTTTATATTTTTTTGTGTGTAAATAAGATTATCTATTTGCAAAAATAAATCTATAATTTGTTGTAACGTATTTTGAATAGTTAGTATCATTATTTTAAATATTTTAACTTTTTTAGGTATTGAAATAATTGAGTTTTATGAATGATTGCCAAACACAAACAAGATAAAAAAACGATTAATGCCAATATAAATAACTCTCCATTGTCATTTTTTACGTTTATTCCCAAAAATAAAATATGTGATAAAATTGCTCCTGCCATCAAACCAATGCCCAAAAATGCACCCAAAAATGTTGTTTTTGGAATTATCAGCAATACACTTGCCACTAATTCCAAAATTCCTACACCAATTCTTCCGTATGGTTCGATTCCCAAAGTAGAAAAAATAAAAACAGATTCTTCTGCCCCAGAAAATTTGAAAAATAGCGTTTGTAACATAATAACACTTGCCATTATTTTAAGAAACCAAATAAAAATTTTCATATTTTGTATTTTTTTTATTATTTGAATATTTTTCCCCAATTTTTATCTGCTTTATTTTTTAAATTCGTTTCATCTTTATTCCAACTTGTCAAAGTATTTGTAAAATACGCATTATAAAATAAATATAATTTTCCGTCTATAATTTTGAAAGTGCTTGGGTCAATTTCTACTTTTTCTGCTGATTTTCCCATTGCATAAGCACACCAGCCGCCATATTGTGGCTCGTATTTTTTATAATTTTTGATGAGTAAATCTTGATTTTTTGCACTTGAACAATAATAAACCACATTATCAGCATTGACTGCAAATTCTTTTTTGCCTTTGACTGCTTTTTTTTCTGTAAAATAAGCCACAGGATCATATCCATAAATGGCAATTCTTTTAGATACGTTAAAATGATTGGCACGATTTTGCCCAAAAGCAACAAAATTTAGTGATAAAAAGAGCAAGATAAAAGATATTTTTTTCATTTGTATAATTTTAATTAAGTAAGTTAAGATAAATTATTGAACGACTTGAATACTCATTTTTATAGTAACATTATTACCTAAAACCCAACTGCTTTCTCCTATGCCATAGTCCAAACGATTGATAACAAATGAGGTATCAAACATACCTGACTTTCCATTTTTCTTAAAAGAAAAAGGTATTTCTATTGTTTTTGTAACGTTTTTAATGGTTAATTTGAATACTCCTTTGTAGTTTTCATTATTTATTTTTGAAAAACTAATAGATTTCATAGTAATATTTGGATACTTTTCAACATCAAAATAATCATCTTTTTTTAAATGTCTATCTCTTGCATTGTTATTGGTATTGATGGTATTTGTTTTAACTGATGCCTCGATTTGGTCATCTTTTCCTCCATCAAAAAAATTGATTTTTGCTTCTAAACCTTTTAATGTGCCTGTAACATAAAAGCCTGCATTTTTTATTTTAAACTCGATATTGGAAGTTTTCCAATCCCAATTATTTTGTGCAAAAATAAAGTGAAAAGAAGAACAAACGGCGAATAAGAAAAAAGATATATTTTTCATTTTTTATTTTTTTATTTTTTGACTAATCTATAAGTTATTCCTAACATCAATTGTAAAGATTTATATCGAAATCTATCGTTGTCCAATGCTAATTTTTTATCTGTGGTATATTCCGAAAAAATAAATGTACCACCTGCTTTTATTCCCCAATTATTATTTAACCAATATCTCAAATAAATTTCTGAATTTAAAGAACCTATATCATTATCGCTAATTAACAACAAATTAAGATGAGTTGGTCGGGCGTTTTGAGTGGTTAATTGTTTGGTTTGTGAGTTATTAGGATAAATACTTGATTGAAAAACGCCTGTTTGTGCTTTTCCAAAACTAAAACCAATTGCGTCAATATTGAAACCAACTTCCAAACGAGCAGAAATCTCGTATTGTAAATGAATACTCAAATTTAAGGCATTTATTTGTCCTTTTTCGAGTGTTAAAGTATCATAGTTGGCTAAAATATTATTGCTAAATAAAGCTGACGGATTATTAACACCGCTTGTAAGAGATGCAGGGGCGGTTACAAAATCTTTTTTATTCATAAAAGCTATGTTCAATCTTGCACCATAACCTATTTTAAATTTTTGTTTTTTTCCGATTCCGTACAATCTTGCCCAAGAAAAAGCACTCGTAAAATTATTGTTGCTTGAGCTCAATGCAATATCAAATATATTTTTATATTGAATAGAATTTTGTGCAAAACTAAATTGGATAATGAGCAAAAAAAAGGAGATAAAAAAAATATTAAAGCGAAACAATTTCATAAAAATTATTGGTTTATGGTGCAAAATTATGGTATTATTTTTTAAAGTTAGTTATCTAAATTTCCTAAAAAATGGTATAAATTTCCTTTTTTTAAATTTTCAATCCCCAAACAAGAATGTCATCGGTTTGTTTTTCATTCCCCGTTTTTATCCAATTTTCGATGGTATTTCCTAAAATTTCTTTTTGGGTTTGCATATCTTTTTGATGAATATCCAAAAACAATTGTCGCATTTTTGTTATCATAAACTTTTTACGTTTTTCTCCACCAAATTGGTCTTGATAACCATCAGAAAAAAGATAGAACATAGCATTTTCACCTAATATTTTAAGGTCTATGATATTTTTAGTAAAAAATCTTTCTTCTTCTTTTTGTTCTCCACCTATAGATATTTTATCTGCTTTTATTTCTTCTAATTTATTATTTTGAATATAAATCAATTGATTTTTTGCTCCCGAAAATTCTATAATTTTATTTTCTTTGTCGATTACTAATAAGGACAAATCCATTCCTTCTCGGCTACTGCTATCTCCTTGTTTGAGTACCAACCTGATACCTTTATGTAGTTCGTTAAGTATTTTATCAGATTCTAAAATTTTCTTTTCTAACACGATATTATTCAAAATATCTTTGGCAAGCATACTCATCAGTGCGCCTGGAACTCCATGCCCTGTGCAATCAATCGTGGATATGATTAGTTTTTGGTTTACTTCTTCAAAATAGTAGAAATCTCCTGAAACAATATCTCGGGGTTTGAAAAGGATAAAAAATGACTTTAAAAATTGCCTAATATTATTATCAACAGGTAAAATTGCCTCCTGAATACGTTGTGCAGACAAAATACTATCTGTGATGTGTTTGTTTTTTTCCTCTATTTCTTCTTTTGCTTTTTCGAGTGCTAAGGTTCTTTCTTTCACTTTTGTATCTAAATTTTTTGACAAATCTTCAACATCTTTAAAAGCTTTAGAAAATCTACGTGCAATAACAAATATTTGTAATAATAAAAAAATCACAAACATAATTGGCATCAACTCAATTGCCCCAACAAGATTGATTTCTTCGGCGTGTAAAGTATCGTTTATGCTTGCAAAAGTCATCAAAATAATACCAATCATTTGCAAAATCGCATCATCTTGTTTTTGAATAGTAGCTAAAATCAATACATAAATCAAATAAATTTCTGCTAAAACAGATACAATTTCAAAAATATTGATAGTAGAAAGAAAAAAATAAGGCGGAGAAATCAAAATAAAAACACAATAAATTCCCAAAATGATACTAAATATATTGGTTATTATTTTTTTATTTTGTTTTGGGTACAAAGAATGAATATATAATAATGCAGTTGAAATCATCAAAAAACTTGAAATATAGTATATTTTTGCCTGCCATTCAAAATTAAGAAAATTATTTTCTTTCAAATATTGATAAAAATAATGCTCCCCAAAAACAATGATTCTTAACCCAATCATCAAACAAGCTAAACCAAAATACAAAGTTGATTTATTATTTTTTCTAAAAACATACAAAGTAAAATGATAAACAGACATCAAAAACAAACAACCCAGCCATATCAAATCTAAACCATTCATCAAATTGCGTGTAACTATCATTTTTTCATATTCACCAATTCTAAAATTTTGTATTAGACCTGAAACAAACATATCATAATTAGCAACTTGAACAACGATTTCGAGTTTATCATTATAAAAATATAATGGAATTATTTTTTCGACCATCTGATTTTCATAATTTTTGAAACTGCTATCTATTTTTCCTCGCTCTAAAATTAGCTTATTATTCGCCCAAATTTTAGTAGCAGACCATATTTTAGGTACAAAAAGACCTATATCTTTTTCAATATTTTTGTTTTTAAATTCTATATTTATCCGATAAGTTGCATATCCATAAGTTGCATAAGTTGAAGTCCACGAACTTGGCACCTTTATAAACTCAATTTTTTTAGTCAAATTATTTTTAAAATCTGTTGGATTAAGTAGTTTTTTCCAATAAAATTCCCATTCTCCTTGCAGTTCAACAGAAGTTTGTTGCTCAAAAATAGAAGCATCTAACTTGATTTTTCCTTTTTCTGCGTGAATATTTGATATATTATTTTGGCAACTTGTGATAAATAAAAGAAAAATAAGAGAAAAAAAAATGTGATATTTTAGCATAAATTATAAATTTTATGTTTATTGTAGGTGTATAAAACATAAGTAGGCAAAAATAAGACTAATTTTTTTAAAAAAATTATACTTACTTCCTAAAAAATGGTATAAATTCCCCTTTAAATATAAAAACGTGAGTTGAAGATAATAATGATACAAAAAAGTGTTAATTTTTTCAGAAAACCATTTTCCAATATCTATAAAAACTACCTAAAATTTAGATTAATAAAAATATGAATAAATTACATTATTTTTCTGTAATTTATTCATATTTTTGAGGCTAAAAATTTTTTACTGATTTTATTTTTCTTCCGTTGGATTTTCAGTATCTTCGATATTTTTATCACCTTCAATCGTTTGAGAATTGTCAGTGGTTTCAATATTTTCAATCGCTTCAATCACTTGCACTTCTTCGCCTTCCAACAATATTTCTTCTTCCACTTCCAAACGTTCTAATTTTGTGATAGAAGCAATTTCATCAGTTTCTTGTATTTTAATCAATCTCACGCCTTGTGTTGCGCGTCCCATGACGCGTACTTGTTCGAGAGAGAGGCGAATAGTCAAACCAGATTTATTGATTATCATCAAATCATTCATATCTGTAACTGCTTGTATTGCTACCAACTTCCCTGTTTTTTCCGTAATTTTCAAAGTTTTTACACCTTTTCCACCTCTTTTTGTAATTCTATAATCTTCCAAATCAGAGCGTTTTCCGTATCCTTTGTCAGATACAACCAACAAACTTTGTTTCTGTGGATTACTGATACAAACCATTCCGACAACGTAATTATCAAAATTTCCTGCTTCGTTATACAAATCAATACCTCTTACTCCATGTGCAGTTCGTCCCATTGACCTAATATTTGCTTCATTGAAACGAATGGCGCGTCCAGAACGGCTTGCGATAATTACTTCGCAATTTCCATTGGTAAGTTCCACGTTCAATAAATGGTCAGTATCATTTTCTTCAAACAAAATAGCACGAATACCATTTTGACGCGGTCTTGAAAATTGTTCCAATGAAGTTTTTTTGATGTAACCTTTTTGCGTACACATCATTACGTAATGATTATTGATAAAATCGAGGTCTTTCAGATTTCTAACATTTAGAATAGAACGAATGCGATCATCTTTTCCTACTGAAATTAAATTTTGCACAGAACGACCTTTTGAAGTTTTGTTTCCTTCAGGAATTTTATAGGTTTTCAACCAAAATACTTGCCCTGAATCTGTAAAAATCAATAAATAATCCAAAGTGGAAGCAATCAATAAATGTTCTGTAAAGTCATCTCCTTTGGTAGAAACGCCTCTCGAACCTACGCCACCGCGTCCTTGTGAACGATATTCATTGACAGAAGTTCGTTTGGCATAACCTTCGTGTGAGAAAGTAACCACTACTTGTTCGTCTTTTATCATATCTTCATCAGTTACATCTTCCAATGCTTCTTTGATGATTTCAGTGCGGCGTTTATCAGCATATTTTAATTTTATTTCTGCTAATTCTGTGCGAATAATATCAGTACGTAAGTTTTTATCAGCCAAAATTGCTTCTAATCTTGCAATCAAAGCCGTAATTTCTTCGTATTCTTTTACAATTTTATCTCTTTCTAAGGCAGTCAAACGTTGCAAACGCATTTCTAAAATTGCTTTGGCTTGAATTTCAGAAAGTTCAAAATTACTCATCAAGCCTTGTTTGGCTGTGTCTGCATCTTTTGAGCCTCTGATAAGTTTGATTACTTCGTCTAAATGGTCTAAAGCAATCAAATAACCTGCTAAAATATGTTGTCTTTCTTTTGCCTGTTTGAGTTCGAATTGTGTACGGCGATAAATGACTTCGTGTCTATGTTCAATAAAATGAAAAATCAATTCTTTTAAGCCCAATGTATAAGGACGACCTTTGACCAAAGCCACATTATTGATGCTAAAAGAAGATTGCAGTGCCGTATAATTATACAATTGATTGAGAATAACCATTGCCACGCCGTCTTTTTTCAAATCAAAAACGATACGCATACCTTCTCTGTCTGATTCATCACGAATTTCAGAAACGCCCTCGATTTTCTTTTCGTGTATTAACTCTGCACATCTTTCGACAAGTGTTGCTTTGTTAATCATATAAGGAATTTCAGTGATAACAATTTGTGTTTTTCCTGTTTTTGTGGTCTGAATATCTGCTTTTCCACGCATTACCACACGCCCACGACCTGTTTGGTAGGCTTGTCTGATGCCTTGCACACCCATAATCAACGCACCTGTTGGAAAATCTGGTCCGGGAATATGCACCATCAATTCATCAATGGTAATTTCTTCATTATCCAAAAATGCCATAATTCCGTCAATTACCTCGCCCAAATGATGTGGAGGCATATTGGTTGCCATTCCGACTGCGATTCCCGAAGTACCATTGACTAACAAATTAGGATATTTACAAGGCAGAACGCTTGGCTCTTGCAAAGAATCATCAAAATTTGGTTGAAAATCAACGGTTTCTTTGTTAATATCTGTCAATAATTCTTCTGCTAATTTTTGTAGGCGTGCTTCTGTATTATGATTAATAAACCCATTGGCAACAAAAGAATGGCAATCGCTGTCCACTTTCACAGAATAAACGTTTTGTGGAGTGGCTTGTTTTTGGCAAGTATCTACAGTGGCAAAATAATATCTATCTGCCACCAAAGTTTGAAAAACTTGTTTTAGTTGTTCATTATTAATTGCTTGCAAAATTTGTTGTGAATATTCATCAATTCTTTCGAATCTATCAATATTTTTCTTTGCCAAAAATTGATTTTTTTGATATTTTCTAATATAATCAGCAATATAAGGAATATAATCTTTGCTCAAAGTATAACGAACTTCGTTTTGATTTCGTCTTTCTATTTCGTTTTCTACAAAAACTTTTAATTTTTCTGATTTTTTGGTCGCAAAATTTATATTTTCATAGAATTTTTTGATGTTATGAAAACCACTCACAGAAAGTTTAAATTCAGTTTTATTTTCTTGATAAGAAAGTTTAGCAACTACTCCAAATTCTAATAATAAAATTTGAAGTTGTTTCATTAGTTCTAAACTTTGACTACAATATTGTAAACACAAAGTATTTTTTTCTAACAATGAAACAGAACCATCACCTTCGAATAAATATTGTAAAAATATTTTTTGTGCTTCTTTTGAGGCATTTAAAATATAATTTGGAATTATTTTTTCTGATGCTTTGCGTTGCACTAAGTCATCAAACAAAGAACATTTAGAAAATTCAGTTATGTTTTGAACATCAAATTCAAAAATATCTTTTTCCGATTTTAATTTTCGTTGATAACTATAAAAATTGCTTCCGATTTGGTTTTGATAAGCATTCACAAAAGAGTCATAATAGATTTTATCAGTATTATTAAATGTTACTCTTTTATCACTACAAGAGCCTTCAGAAACCAAACAACCTGCAATAATTGCTAAGTTTTTTTCTTCCTCTGTCAATTTTTTTTCATTGATATTTTTTTCAGAGCGGTCTATTATTATTTTATCTCCATTTTTTATATCTGCTAATAATTTCCAAACATAAATAGGTTTTCCGTCTGTATCTTTTTCAAAAACTAAAACAGGGTGATTGCTTGTTCCTTCCATTTCAAAACCTTCAGAAGTAATCAATTTATATACTTCGTGAATTCCTGAATTAAAAAATTTAGAAGTTTGGTTAGTATTTTGATGAATTGATAAAATATTGATTTTCAATTCATTATCAGAATTTAATGCAGAATTTTGGACTAAGTTTTCAAATTTTTGTAAACCTTGATTGGTTTTAATCAATGTATTTCCCACCACACAATAACGCATCGCGGCTGGAGAATCTCCATCAACCGAGCCAAAATTTCCTTGCCCATCTACCAACAAATAACGCATCGACCATTCTTGAGCCATACGCACCATCGCATCATACACAGAAGTATCTCCGTGCGGGTGGAACTTGCCAAGGCACTCACCAACAATCCTCGCAGATTTTTTATAAGGTTTATTAGCCGCCAAACCGAGTTCGTCCATACTATACAAAACGCGTCTGTGTACAGGTTTTAGCCCATCTCTTACATCAGGCAAAGCACGTGAAACAATAACAGACATTGCATAATCTATATATGCAGTCCGCATTTCGTTTTCTATATCAACAGGTAAAATAGAATTATCTAACATTTTTTATGTATCAGTTGTAAATGATTTACTTTTGTGCAAATTTAGTTATTTTTATTTAAAAAACCTATTTTTTTGGAATAAAAAACGCATTTTTTATTGTATTTTTTTTGAAAAAAAAGTAAAAAAATGGTGCTTTGAATATCATCAATTTATCAAAAAAAATTTAGTTTGAATTAGCTTCCAATAATTCACGAAGTTTTACCAAATCAGTAAATTTTGTATAATCAAATTTTTCTTTTGCAAATTTGTAATAATCTTTTGTAGGGAATTCTGGGAGTATTTTTTGAATTGCGGCTGCAAAATCTTTACCTTGAAAATAAACCAAAAACTCTAAATTATCCATAAAAACATCATCAAATTTTGTCAAAAAATTTGCTAAAATTTCATCAAAATTTTGTTTAGTCCAATTATTTTCTAACTGATTTTTTTTATCTGCAATTTTTTGATAAGCTTCTTTTTTACAATATTCTAATGTCAAATCTGCTGGTAATTTGCCACTCTCTTGCATAAACGTAGTCCCAAAATTTGAATCCAAACGCATTTTTCCCATTGTATGTCTTATTGCTTGATAATCTTGAATGAGTTTTGCAGCTTCAATAAACTTATTTTTTACATCTGTTTGATTGCTAATCGAGTATTTTGATTTTAGATTATGTTTTTCGATAAATTGATAAAATAACTCAACATCAAATAAATAATTTTCAATAGTAACACGATAAGAAAAGTAGCAATATTTTTTGTTTTCATCTTGTTCTAATGATGGAATTGATGGGATTTCTTTATCAAAATCTCTATCACGAAACAAAATTTTAAAATCAGATTTACTGCTTGATTCTTCTTCTTTGTATTGAATAATAGCACTTGCACCTCTTACACTTCCGATTGGCTCTATTATAATTGCAGGCAAATCTATGATTATTTTTTCTAAAATATCGTAATCGTGGCTACCTTTTTTGCCTTCACAATATATTCTTATGATTTTATTCATTTGAAATTTTTATGATTTGATTTTCATTTTCATCAAACATAGAAACAATATTTTCAGAGTGTGTAGTGAAAATAAATTGATTATTTTTACCTAATTTTGATAAAACTCTTACAAGATTTTGTTGTAAAGATGGATGCAAATGTAGTTCTAATTCATCAATGATAATAATAGAATTGTTAATATTCCAACGAGCAAAATCCATTAAAATAGGAAAAATAGCGCGTTCACCCGCAGACATGCACGAGATTTCATATTCATTTTTTCCATCAAAAAGAAAAAAATCAGGTGCTTCTGTTGCTTCATACACATCAAAACGTGGCGTACTCCCTATAAATTTTCTGCCCTGAAATACTTTTGTATAAATACTTTCTAATTTTTCATAAAAATCAAATTGTCCTTCTTGTATGGTTCTTTTCCCTTCTTTGATAGCTAAATGATAAGAATGTGCACTTGCCAAAAAACTTCTAATATCGTTTAAATTCGTCTTTTTTTCTGAATAATTAGTTACAAAATTAGTTACATTATAAGCATTTCTTTGTTCATCATACCAATAAATATTACCTACATTTTCGAACAAAGTATTTTTATTAGGTGTAAATGTAGCCAAAGATTTAGCATATTGATAACCACTTAATTGATTAAATGCCGCCAAGCCTTCTTTGGCAAAAATTTTATTTTTTTGATAATCCAAATATAGTGTAATATTTTTTTTACTACTTGGCATCGTTACTAACTTGATACCTTTGGCTTTTAATTCTTGTGCATATTTTAAAATAGTGGCTAATTCTTCCTCCTCAAAAACAATTTCTATTTCTATTTTCAAAGGTAATTTTCCTGTTTGTAAATGTCTAAATTCATACCCTGACCATTCTAAATCTTGAATAGAAAAATGTTCTCTTATTGCACCACCCAACAAAACTACAATTGCTTGCAAAATAGATGTTTTTCCTGCTCCATTATTACCAATCAACAATGTTTTTTCGTTGATGTTTCCATCACTATCTACAAAAGAAATTTTTTTTTCTTGAACAAATTTTTTATAATTTTGTAATAATTT
>RDXZ01000117.1 GCA_004293265.1 Bacteroidota bacterium
TTAGATTTTATTGCTACCATTAAAACAGAAAATGGAGAGCGAAAAAAGATATTGATTGAGGTACAAAAAGCAAAAAATTTAGTTGATTTGATGCGTTTTAGGAATTATTTGGCAGAACAATACAAAAAAGAGGACATCGTAGATGGTCAAAATTTAGTTCTACCGATTACAACTATTTATATTTTGGGTTTTGATTTAGAAGGCATACAATCGCCTTGTATTAAAATTGAAAGAAATTATAAAGATTTGTTAAAAAATAAAAACATAAACGAAAAACACGAGTTTATTGAAAAACTAACACACGATAGTTTTGTTGTTCAGGTCAATAAAATTACTAATTCATATCAAACGAAATTAGAAAAATTATTGAGTATTTTTGAGCAGAAACATTTTTTTGATGATAATAAAATAGTCAAAGACTTTAAACATAATATTTCGGGTGATGAGAATATGAAAATTACGACTGATATTTTACATTTCACAGGCACGAGCGAAACTGAACGCGAAGAATTGTTGAAAGAACAAGAGGCAATGCGTACAATTAATAGTTATTTTCAAGAGAATCGAAAAAAACTTATCCAACAAGAAAAAATGTTGGAGGAGAGCAAAAAAGCACTAGAGCAAAAAAGCACTCGATGAAAATAAAAAAGCACTTGAGGAAAATAAAAAAGTACTTGACGAAAAGAATAAAGTACTTGGTGAAAAAGAAAAGGCACTCGATGAAAAAGAAAAGGCACTTGATGAAAAAGACAAGGCACTCGATGAAAAAGACAAATTAATTGAGGAGTTAAAACGAAAACTTAATCAAAAATAAGCGTCAATCAATCACTTGTATTTATTTTTTTTGAACTTTTGAAAATATTACTTTCACTATTTAATTTTATTAAAAAAATGCTAAAAAATATACTTTTTTTGATTATTTCCTATTTTTGCAATGATTTTATTTTTGCTCAATTGCCTTATGTTATTACAGGCAGAATAGAAAGGCACGAAAATTTTAAATCAAACTACGTTCAAGAACGCAACATTGATGTTTGGTTGCCACATAACTATCAACCAAATAAAAAATATGCTGTCCTATATATGCACGATGGACAAATGCTTTTTGATAGTACTACTACTTGGAATAAACAAGAGTGGAAAGTAGATGAAAATATTGCTCAATTATCACAAAAAAATCTTATCAAAGAATGTATTATTGTAGGTATTTGGAACGCAGGTGATTTGAGGCGTTCAGAATATTTCCCTAAAAAAGTGGCTGATTTTTTGCCTGATAGTGTTAAAAAATTTATGTTAGAAAAATATTTATCTAATAAAATAAGGTCAGATGATTATTTGTTGTTCCTTGTCAAAGAGTTAAAACCTTTTATTGATAAAAAATATAGCACATTAAAAGATAGAAAAAACACATTTATCGCAGGTTCAAGTATGGGTGGAGTAATTTCAATGTATGCTATTTGTGAATACCCTGAAGTTTTTGGTGGTGCAGCTTGTTTATCAACACATTGGATTGGTAGTTTTGAAGATAATGATTTATTTCCTTCTCTCTACTTACGATATTTAGAAAAACACTTGCCATCATCTAAAAAAATAAAAATTTATTTTGATTGTGGCACTGAAACCTTAGATAAATTTTATCCACGTCATCAAAAAAAGGTTGATGATTTAATGATAAAAAAAGGTTTTACTTCTAAAAATTTTATGACAAAAGTATTCGAAAAAGAATCTCATAGTGAAAAATCTTGGTCAAAAAGATTGACTATTCCTTTTTTATTTTTATTGGCTAAATAATTTTATTTTTATGATTACATTGCCTACGATTGAATTTTCACCAAGGCTACAGAAAAAAAATGATAAATTATATATTTTTGATGAAGTGAGAAAAAAATTTTTGATGCTCACACCTGAGGAATGGGTAAGACAAAAATTTATTCATTTATTGTTACAAAATTATGGTTATCATTTAAGCCTTTTTCAAGTTGAGAAACAATTGCAGTATCATCAAAAAACAAAAAGAACTGATATTTTAATTTGGACAAATGAAGCAAAACCATATTTTTTGATAGAATGTAAAGCCGAAAGTGTTGCTCTTTCAGAACAAGTTTTGTTTCAAGCACTGACTTATAATGCCGTTCAAAAAGCAAATTATGTTGGCATTACTAATGGCAAAGAATATGCAGGATATGTTTTTTTAGAGGAAGAACAAAGGTATGAAATAATAGATAGTATTCCTTTTTTTTAGTATTTTTCTCCTATGCTTTTTGCTTTTTCTTTGAGGTCTTTGTCGTCCCAATATTTTTCAAAATCCATATCTTTGAGTGCGTCATTATACCAATTAAAATGGCTATGGTCGCAGGCATAAGCCAATTCTTTTAAAAATTCTTCTTTCTTTTCCAAAAGAGCAAATATGCAAGCACGATTATAGTGAATGACTCCATCACCAAAATAAGGGTCAAGTTGTGCAGTTTTTTTATAATAGACTAAGGCTTCATCATAATTACCAATCATTTGAGAAGAAAGTCCAAAAGAAAAATAAGCATCAGATTGCCAATCAATTTTAGGAATTGTATTCAATAATTCGATGGCTGATTTAGCGGCTTCTTCGGCATCTTTTCTATTTCTATTTCTTTGTAAAGCAGAAGATAAATTAGCTAGATAACTGCTTTTAATCAAATCATCTTCTGCATATTGAATCGCTTTTTGGTACGCGTTTAATACATTTTGAGGCTCATTGATTTGTGAATAAATCCAACCCAAACCATCCCAAACAGATGACCTTTCAGGTGTCAAAACACTCGCTTTCAACATAAAATTAAGTGCATAATCAAATTTATCAATATTGACTTTATTCCAAGCATTTTGTTCATAAATTTTTGATAAAATAAGAGGAAAAAAAACCTCTAATTTATCCATTATTTTGGTTGATAATCCATTATCAATATACAAATTTTTGAGATTTTTGAGATTTTTTAATGATTCTGGAATATCTATCAAATTATTTCCCTCAATATTTAATGACGTTAATTCTGTCAATTCACCTACTGCATCAGGAATTGTACTCAATTCAAAATTAGATAAATCTAACTCAGCATCATCGGTAATAAGATTTTGAAAAATAAATTTTTCATCTAAAATTTTTTGATGAAACAAAAAAAACGCACCTAATTTATGTTTTAAAAGTAAATATTTTCCAAAAATTGCAATATCTTTTGAGGTTTGGTTATGTTTTATAATTTCTTTTAGTAGTGCAACTGCAAACGGATTATCTAAATATTGGTCATATACATCATTAAAAAACTTCACACACACTTGATAAATTTTTTTTTGATGATTAGAAAGAACTTTGTTGAGTAATTTTAAAATCCTTTGTTGAATAGGTGAATTTTGCTCAACCGAGAAAGAATAAATCCATAAATAAGGATAAAATTCTTCTGGTATGCCGCCTCCTTCTAACAATTGTAATGCTAATTGATTATTTACATCTTCATCAGAAAACAAAAGATTTTCAACTTCTCGTTTCATTCCTTTTGACTCATCAGTGTTGTGTAGTAAATATAAATTATTTTTCATATATATGATTTCTTTTGTGCAAATTTAAGTACTTTTATTTTAATTTGCAAAATATATATATGAATTTTAAGCGTTCTTAGTTGAAATAATATTTTTTTTAACAAAAGGGCTTATTTGTGTTTATTTAGCCCTTAAATTCGAAGAAAAAAATAAATACAAAATTTTTTTTAAGACATAATTATTTTCTAAAAACTTGATACGCATTGTAGGCTTTTCTGATTTCAAGCGTTGTAATTCTGATGACGGTATAAGTCGGAATGGCTAACAACATTCCTAATCCTCCTGCAAGTGTTGCTCCTGCAAAAATTGAAATAAATATTTCTAAAGGGTGTGCTTTCACACTTTTTGAAAAAATAATTGGTTGAGTTATTAAATTATCAATCGCTACCGCAGGAACAAAAACCAAACTCAATTTGAATAATATAAAACCATAATCGTTCATATTAGCAATATTATCGATTTGTTTGGTAGAAACAATCACAAAAATAGTAACCAAAAAACCTATCAAAGTTCCCAAATAAGGTATCAAATTAATAAAAGCCAAAAAAACAGCAATAGTCAAGGCATATTTTACTCCCACAATACTCAAACCAATTGCCATCATCATAAACATTAAGGTTATTTGTAACAATAAACCCAATAAATAATTTCCCAAAGTTTTTTCAATTTTATACAAAGTAGTTACTACGACTTCAAAATAAGCATTAGGCACTAAGGACAAAAAACTTCTTCTTAATAAATCTTTTTCATATAAAAGAAAAAAAGTAATAAATAAAATAGATACAATATATACTAAAATTGAACCTGTAATTTTTAAAATATCTTGCAAAATAGCACCCAAACGTAGATTTTCGGCTGATTTGATACCTGCTTGTGTGAGTTCTTTGATTAAAAAGCCTTCTTTTTTGTCTGTATAAAAATATTTAATAATAAAATTTTCTATGTTTTTGATAGGTGCTTCCAAAGTTTCCAATATATGCCAATAATCCACAGCACTCAAAACCGTAATCTGTTCAGCAATCAAAGGTACAAACAATAACACAAACGAAAGCGGAAATAAAGCCAAAACAATTAATGCCAAAAAAACTGCTAAACCACGAGGAAAACGCCGCCCAAAAACAACCCAACGACTAAAATAATCTGTAACAGGTCTTAAAATGGAAGCAATTACTACAGAAATTAATACATAAGATAATAAGTTACCAAAAATAGTAAGCATTATCCAAATACCAAAAATAGTAATTAACAAAGGAAAAATGTATTTTTTCATGGATATAAAAAGCAATGCTAAAAACAATTTTTTAGACTTATTTTTAGTTTTGATATGATTTTATATAGAAAAAACTGCCTTTTTACGAGCAGTTTCTTATATCAAAAGCACTTGACAAGACTTTATGATTACAAAGGTAGATATTTTATTTCATTTATTCATTAATTTATAAAAAAAATTAAAATATTTTTTTTATTTTCATAAAATAAACACTATCTTTGACGGAAAAATAAGTTAGTTGACAAACCTTAAAAAAAATATGATACATATTAAATTGCAAGTAGAAGTCGATAAAGTGGAAGCGGTAATGCAACTCTTGAATGATTCTGGATTGGTGGAGCATATCGAAGTAGTAGAAAATGCTCCTGCTCAAAATATACCTCCTATACCTGCTCCCGTTGCGGCTGAGCCTGTGCCTGTTACGAATGAACCACTTATGGTTGATTCTGCTCCTGTTGTGTTGGATATTCCTGTGGTCGTAGAAGCACCACCTGTTGTGGTAACTTTGGCAGATTTTGAAAGCACAACTTTAAAACCAATGACGGCTACAGAGTTTTATAAAAAAGTAAATGCGTCAAATTTAGCACAAAAAGAAAAAAGAATATTCTCACAAAATTTTATGGAAAAGGAGGTACAATCATGGTAACGGCAAAAAAAGTAGTTTGGACTGAAGCAGCCAAAAAAGATTTACAAAATATTTACAATCAAGTGGCTTCCAATAAATCTTCACAACACGCAAAAGCATTGATGAATATGATTTTGGCTTCCACTTTGGAACTCGAAACCAAACATGACGCAGGCAAACCTGAAAAATTATTGGCAAGAGAATCTGAACCATATAAATATATTATTACTGCCTATCACAAAATTATTTATAGCATTGTAGGTGATGATGTGGTGGTTGAAATTCTTTATCACCAAAAACAAGACCCTGTTGTTTAGATGTCAAAACGCACTCAAACAATTTCAGAAGAATATGCCAATGCCATTACACACAGCATTGGGATATTGTTTGTGTTGATTGCTATGCCTTTTTTGGTTAATAATAGCCTTTCAGCACAACCTTATTTTTTGACGATAGGTATGATTATTTTTGCTATCGGAATGTTATGTTCTTATAGTTCATCTACTTTGTATCATATTTATCAAAATATAAACATCAAAAGAAAATTAAAAATATTTGACCATATCAGTATTTTTCTTTTAATTGGAGGTACTTATACGCCTATTGTTCAGCGATATACAGAATTTTATACTGCTTTTATTTTTTTGTTGGTTATGTGGATTTTGATTTTTGCGGGTGCGGTTTTAAAATTATTTTTTACAGGAAAATATAAAATTCTTTCTACTATTTTGTATATTTTATTGGGTTGGATGGTCGTTTTTATTGCTCAACCTTTGTCTTTGACGATGCCTTTACACGTATTTTATTGGGTTTTGATAGGTGGATTATCTTATACAATTGGGGCGATATTTTATTTGAATGATGGAAAAATCTATTATGGACACGCCATTTGGCATTGTTTTGTACTTTTTGGTTCGATTGCTCATTTTATAGCGGTTGCTAAAAGTATTCATTGATTTTTTGTATATAGTCAAAAAAGAATTTCGTGCAAGCATAAACGCTATTTCTGTCAAGTTAATTTTGGATATTGAAAAAAAATTAGTTTTAAAATATTACTCAGATTTACAAATAGTAATGTTTTAAAACTAATTTTTTTATTTAAAGGCGATTTAAAATCAGATTTTTAACCAATTTTTTTTTTTAAAAAAGGTAACTATTTAGGTTATTTTGGTGCAAGCGTGGACGCTTGCACCAGCTAATATCTCGTGCAAGCGTCCACGCTTGCACGAAGTTCAGATTTTTAACCAATTTTTTTTAAAAAAAACTCAAAAATTATTTTTTTCCTTTTAATAATTCTTGATATTTATTCATATCTTTAAAAATTTCGAGTGCCATTTTTAAGTCTGCATCATAATTAAAATCTAATAAATTTTGTCCTTTTTCAAAATAATAAAAAGCAACAATTTCAGATTCTAAAGCTTGTCTAATTTCTTCTTTGAAAGTCAATAAATCTGCTTCTTTATTTTGTTGAGATTTTGTATGCAAAGATTTTATTTGCGCTTCCAAACCGCCATAAGTTCTTTCATCTTTGGCTTTTTCTTCCAAATCTTTCAATATTTTTTCTGTTTGTGTGGTGTAAGTTACGTTTTTAGTTTTTACCCATTTCACAAATTCGTTATATTCGCTTTCTGTTAATTTAAAATCTTGTGGAGCTTTGATGGTTTTATTTGCTAAAAAATACTCTCCTGCATAATCAAACAACAAATTTTTATTTTTTAAAGCAATCAAAACTGCTGAGGCTTTTTTGGCAGGCACCGCGATATCAGGATCAACTCCTGCACCGTCATATACTTTTCTACCATTTTTAGTTTTAAATTCTTTTCTCAAAGAATCCGCAAATTTATCTACTGTACCATCGGCTTTTCTTTTTCCATAATCAATGGCTTGAATACATCTACCGCTTGGGGTATAATATTTTGCAGTCGTAACTTTGAGTTGCGAATTATAAGAAAGTGGTCTTGTGGCTTGAACTAAGCCTTTTCCAAATGATTTTTGCCCGATTAAAACTCCTCTGTCATAATCTTGAACTACTCCCGCCACGATTTCAGCTGCCGAAGCACTTCGTCCATTTATCAAAACTATCAAAGGCAACTCTGTATCATAAGCAGGATTTAAGGCTTTATACATTTTGTTCCATTCAACGACTTTTCCTTTGGTACTGACCACATCAGATTCTCTTGGAATAAATAAATTAGAAATATTGACGGCTTCGCTCAAAAGCCCGCCAGGATTTCCTCTTAAATCTAAAATAATTTTTTTTGCACCTTGTTCTTTTAATTTTTCGATAGCATTTTTTACTTCTTTGGTAGCATTTTGTGTAAAATCAGTCAAAGACAAATAACCTACTTCAGTGCTAACCATCGAATAAAACTTTACGTTATCGATTTTAATAGTTTCTCTTTTAAACTCAAATTCTTTGGTGCTGTTTTGTCCCAATGATTTTACTTCGAGTTTGATATTTGTTCCTGCTTGTCCTTTCAAAAGTTTGCTTACTTCGTTTTGAGTTTTATTTTTGAGAGGAATTCCGTTTATTTTAATAATTTCGTCTCCGATTTTTAGTCCTGTTTTGTAGGCAGGATAATTTTCGTAAGGCATCAAAATTGTACTTTTGCCATCTCTTGTGCCGACCAATGCACCGATTCCGCCATATTGTCCTGTGGTCATTGTTCTATAATCCTCGATTTCATCTTCTGGGATATAGTTGGTGTATGGGTCTAAAGAATTAAGCATAGCATCGATTCCTGTTTTCATAATCGTGCTTGGGTTTACCTCATCAACATAATAAGTGTTAATTTCTTTGTAGAGTGTGGTAAAAATATCCAAATTTTTTTGGATTTCAAAAAGTCTATCTACAGGTTTGTATGCTACTAATAGCACCAACATTACTGCAAAAATAGGCAAGAGTTTGATGAGTTTTTTTTTCATATCTATATTTATTAAGTTTCTTTTTAGTAAATACTGAAAATTAAGAAAAAAAGTTTAATTTTCTTCTTTTTTTAACTTTTATTGTGATAAAATTTTGAAAAAAAACTTTTTTTTTCAAAAAATGTTACTTTTTTTCAAAAAATCAGTATATATTATAAAAGAGAGTTTTATGATTAATATATCAAATTATTGCATTACAGAAGACGGGATAGTCAGCCGTTTGACTACTTATTGGGACGCACTCAAAGATTCTACAAGTCTGATGGAAAAAATATCGTCTGCTTTACCTCAAAAAGCGTTTAATATTTTATCTATTAATATGATTGCAGTTTTATTAATTTATTGGTTTCAATTTTCTCATCATATTAGCCTTTTTTCTTTGTCGATTGTGGCTATGTTTGCTTTTTGGGGCGTTTTGTTTTTGGTATCAGAATATTTAAAATTTCATCGTTTGTGTAAAAAAACAGATATTTTATATCAAGAATTATGGGAAGATTATCAATATACTTATGATGATGTTCCTTCTTATGAAATTCCTGCCGAAGAAAAAATTATTTTGCAACAATATTTAATTGCCAAAGAATTTTTGATGCCAAAATTTGTATTTTTTTTGATTTTATTGATGATATTGGCTTTAAATGCTTTTTTTTATGCTTTTTATTACTATAACAATTAGAAACTATTGTCAAAACAAACAAATCTTTCGCACTTGCCTGCGTACCTACCGCTCTGCAAACAAGTGTTGCTCGTAAAATATATGCACAACAAAAACAAAAAATATTCGTATAATTGTTTAAATTCATTATGAATTTTATTCTTTTAATATATGCTAAAATCATTTTTTAAAATCGCTTTAGGAATTATTTTTTTATTTGTTGTTTCAATCATATTGTTAATCATTTTTAGTCCGTATCAAAACAATAAAGACACAGGTTATAAATGTATAGCATTGTCTATAGAAATTTCGCAACCCGTAGAAAAAGTATTTGCTTATTTGGGTAATTCAAAAAACGCCTCAAAATGGTCAGTTTATGTTGATCATATCACGACATTAAATGGTGATAAAATTCCTGATGGAGGAATTGGCAGTACACGTAGATGTTTTAAAGAAAAAAATGAAAAAGGAATTGTTTGGGACGAAGACATTGTGGAGGTAATTCCGAATGTAAAAAGACGATTGAGTATATATAATGCAAAAGGATTTCCGATAATTGCAGAAGGTATTTTAACAGAACAACTTTATAAACCTTTGAATGACAGCACCACACATTTGACTTTCACTGTGTTCAACAAAAATAGTAATCCTGATTTTTTTACCACCATCAAAACATATTTTGCCTCTTATTCTATTTCTGATATTTTTAAAAGCAATTTAAAAAATATTAAAAAATGCCTTGAAAACGAACATTCGTTAAATAATCCCAAAACTTCTCGCAATATACAAACATCAAAAATTCTGTTTTAGAATTTTTTAGTCTATAACAGCGATAAAAATAAAATCTGGTTCTATTAATATTTATACAGATAAAATTTTTAAAAATGAAAATCCGTTTTAATCCGTAAAATCCGCGTTATCCGCGTGCTTCGTGTGATAGTTTTTCGTATAAATCTTAGAAGAACCAAATCGGTTCTACAAAATTTTAAACTATTTTTTGGATATTTTGATTTTTGTGCTTACTTTTGTAACTCAAAAATGACAAAATATTTTTTTTATATTACAAAAAAAGATGATTAATTTATTATTAGCAGTTTTATTTTCGACGGGTTGGTTTATTATTTTTAGATATTTTAGGACTTTTAAAGTTGATACTTTTCCTGCAGTAGTTGTTAATTATTGGGTTTGTATTTTGACAGGCTTACTAACTTTTGGTTGGGAAAACACCATAGGACGTTTTGAAACCGCTTCTGCTTGGTCAGTTTATGCCTTTGGATTGGGCATTTTGTTTATTTCTACTTTTTATCTTACCGCTTATAGTGCGCAAACCATAGGCGTAACACTCACTTCGGTTTCTGCCAAAATATCTTTAGTTTTGACCGTTTTTGCGAATATATTTATCTTAAAATCTGCGTCAAAAATTTTTGATATTTTTAATTATTTAGGTATTTTTTTGGCAATTGTAGCCATTGTTTTAAGTTCTATTCAACCCAAAACCAATGAAAATCAGGAGCAAAAAGCGGTTTGGTGGCTACCTTTGTTGATATTTTTATTGACTGCCACTGTTGATATTACGGTCAATAGCATCAATGCAATTTTTGTCAAACCTGAACAATCAGCCTTGTTTTCAATTCTTACTTTTGGCTCGGCGGCTGTAGTTGGTTTTGTGATTTTGTCTGTTCAATTGATTTTAAAACAAAGAAAAATTGGTATGAAAGAATTTTTGGGTGGAGTTGCTTTGGGAATTCCCAACTTTTTTTCTTTATTTTATTTATTAAAAGCCTTAGAAAACTTTAAAAATGACGGAGCATTTTTATTTCCTATTTTTAATATTGCTATTATTTTGGCATCAAGCACTTGTGCTGTTATTTTATTCAAAGAAAAATTATCAAAGTTAAATTTATTAGGTTTGGCTATTGCTATTTTATCTATTTTTTTAATCGCTTATCAAGAAATTATTAAATTATGAAAATCCAACAAACGTTTCAAAAATTTATTTTATTTTTTGTATTTTTCTTTTTTGTTTGTTCTTTTCAAATATTTTCACAAAGTTTAGAACAAGAAAAAAAGAGGTCAAATACACTTTTATCTCCTTTTCACGCTATTTATTTACATATTCATCATCTCAATCCTCAACATTATCACCCTGATTCTGCGGCAAAAGCTTTGAATCCTTATTATGGCGGGACGCAAAAAAATAGAGAAGAATTGGCAATTCAATTAGGACAAATTTTAGATGGAAATGGTTTGTATTATGATTTTCAAAAGACTCCCAAAGAAAGTAACTATCGTGATACTATTCGCAGAAAAAATGTATATGTACCTTTTGCCAAATTCCCTGAAATATACTTAGAAAAAATCGGTCATAATTGGTTTTATTCCAAAACAACCATCGAGGCGATACCTCATTTATACGATAAAACTTTTCCTTTTGATACTGAATATTTAAGTAAAATTTTAAAAACAACACCCATTAAAAAATATAGTTTTTTTGGTTTAAATCCTATTCATTATACAGGTTTGATTTTTTTGATTATTTTACCTTTTATTTTATATACGCCTTTGGCTTGGTTTTTGGCTTTATTGGTAAGATTATTTTCAAAATTAGGAGCAAATGACGAAGAAAGACGTTTAAAAGTTACGAAATTAGTAAGACCGATTAGTTTATTTTTAATATTTATTTTATTAGAATTATTTATTCCGATTTGGCAATTTCCTGCTTTGATTTCTTTTTATTTATTTACAATTACCCGAATTATGCGACCTGTTTTTGCTATTTTGGCAGTCAATGGCGTGATTCGTTTGGTAATGTTATATTTACAAAAAAAAGTATTAGAAAATCCAAAAGTTTGGTATAGTAATTTAGTGCCGTTTATTAGCACAACTTTACAAGTTTTAGCGATTGTTTTAGGCGTTTTTTATATGCTGGAAGCATTGAGTATCAATGTAGTAGGGGTTTTGGCGGGTTTGTCGATTGGTGGTTTGGCGATTGCTTTGGCAGCACAAGATACGGTTAAAAATTTGTTTGGTTCATTGACTATTTTTTTAGACAAACCTTTTAAAGTTGGAGATTGGATTACTGCCGAAGGTATTGACGGAGATGTGGAAGAAATTGGAGTGCGTTCTACCCGAATCAGAACTTTTTATCACTCTATTTTGTATGTACCAAATGGAAAATTAGCTGATATGACCGTCGATAATTTAGGCTTACGCGTGTATAGACGCTATAAAACGAGTTTAGGTTTGACTTATAACACTCACCCATTGAAATTAAAAGCGTTTGTAGAAGGACTAAAACAAATTATATTAAAACACGAAAAAACAAGAAAAGATTTTTTTGGTATTTATTTCCACGATTACGGAGTACATTCTTTAAATATTATGTTCAATATTTTTTTTAAAGTGAATACTTTTGAAGAAGAATGGGCAACAAGAGAAGAAATTAATATTTTAATATTAGAATTAGCACACGAACTTAATATCGATTTTGCTTTTCCTACACAAACCTTGCATTTTGATAAATCTACAGGAAAAATGCCCGAAGACCGCCCCACGCAAGAAGCATTAAATCAAAAAGTAAAAATATTTTTAGAACAAAAAGGATTTTAATATATACACAGCGAAAAATGGTTTTGATATTTTACCACAACCTCGTTAGAGGTTCAATTTCAATAGTCCTGCGTGAAATGCGGGGAAAACAAAAAGTATCTATTTTTTCAATATATTTTGATATAAATTTATATATTTTTTGGCTTGAATATCCAATTGGTAATAATCTTCGGCAATTTTTCTTGCGTTTCTTGCCATTTGTTTTCTCAAAGAATTATTTTTTAATAAATAGGTGATTTTTTCGGCTAACTCATCACTATTTTTAGTTTCTATCAAATATCCATTTTCTTCATTTTGTATCATATCTTTGACACCTCCGACCTCAAAACCAATAATAGGCGTACCACAAGCCATCGATTCTAAGACTGTATTTGGTAAATTATCTTCCAAAGAAGGAATAACAAAAATATCAGCACAATTATAAGCCAACGCAATTTGAGCATCATCAGAAAAAAAGCCTAATTCATAGTGAATTAAATCAATATTTTTAACTTCGCCTTGCCCTGTGGTTACTAAAATCATATCTTTACTTTCTACTTTTTCTAATGCTTCTAATAAATAATGCAAACCTTTTCGCACATCACCAATTGCATCTGCGACAAACAAAACTATTTTTTTGTGTAAAGGTAATTTAAAATATTTACGGGCTTGTTCTTTTGAATGAGAACAAAAAACGTTCGTATCCAAACTATAAGGAATATAATGATGTGTAAAATTGCCTAATAAATCTGATTCTTTTGCCAATTCGTGAAGCCATTTAGAAGGGCAAACAATTTGCATATTTTTACAAAATTGATACGCTTTTTTTTTGGCTTGTCTGATTTGTTGGTTCAATAATTTATATTCATCTAAAAAATAAATATCATAATGAAAACCACCATTAAAAGGATTTTTATCGTGTAAAGTCCAAATAATTGGTTTTTTTACTCGTCTAAAAAACGATTCATAATCTAAAAAACTCGCTACCCAATGCAAATGAATCACATCTGCCTCTTTGACCAGATGATTAGATAAAATATTGAAAGCAGTTTCTGAAAATGTAAACTGTACATTTTTTTTTTGTGCTATTAATTTATTATATTTTTTGTTTAATTTTTTATATTTTAAAGTACATTTAATTTTTAAAAACAAATTGAGCGTATCAAAAAAAGAATATACTTTGTGAAGTTTATTTTCTTTGTCTGTGTGATATAAAACCAATATTTTGCTATCTATATGATTGTCAAGCAGACCTTGATGCAGTCTATAAACAGCCTGAAAAGCACCGCCTCTATCGTGTGTATTTATATGTAATATTTTCACAATTTTTGTAATATTTTTACAATTTTTGTAATATTTTTTTTATAAATATTTTGAGTTGATAATAATAATACCTCAAAAAAAAGTTTTGATTACTATTTCCATATTTATAAAAAAAACTTAATCTTTTTCTAAATTTTAAATTTTGTTGCAAAGGTATAGCTTTTATTTCAATTTTTTGTGCTAATTTTGAGATAAAATATTGATTTACCTCTATCTTAGTTTCTCCTGTGTTGTCAAATCCAATATTTTGTATCAA
>RDXZ01000118.1 GCA_004293265.1 Bacteroidota bacterium
TGCTAAAAAATCTACTACTTCAAAAGTAAAAGGTGAACCAAATTGGTTAAAATGGGAAGAAGTACAAAAAAAATATCCTAATCAATGGGTTTTTTTGGGATATAAAAAAGGTGCTGGTAGTCAATTATATGACGCACAACTTGATGTATTATGCACAGCAACAACATTTGAAGAAATTAGCGAATTGGAAAAAAAATATTCTGCAGTACCCACAGAAATTTATAAATCTTTTGGTTTACAACACACACAAATTGTGAAACCATCAGGAAAAAAAGTTATTCCTATTTATGCTTATACCGTTGAAAATTCATAAAAAAATGAAATCAAAAAAAGGAATAAATAGTAAAAAAACAATCAATAGAAAAGTAGGTACAATTCACTATAAACTCTGCACTGATAAACGTGTAATCGTGAATGTAATGTTTTACTTTTATGAAGAAAATAGTAAAAAATTGTCTTTAAAAACAATTCCTATGATTGTGGATACGGGTGCTAATGTAACTCTTTTGAATATCAAATTTGCTGAAAAAATAGGTTTTAAACTGAATAAAAGGAGAACTCCGCAAGAAGAAATAGAAACAGCAGGCACAAAAACCGAAATTGCATACAAATATATTGTACCTGAAATTATGCTTGATGATAATGGAAGTCCTGTGGTTTTTGTTCAAAATTTAGAAATTTTAGTTTCTGAAATACGTGTAATACCTGAAGAATTTGGTGGAATATTAGGTTTAGATTTTTTTGAGGACAAAAAAATATGCCTTGATTTACTCAATGGTACATTAGACGTTACATAACCACAAAAAAAATATTTTCTAAAAAGAAAAGTAATTTATAAAACTTTGATTGGTGCAAAAGCCAAAATTTAACTTTTGGAAAAAAACAACTATTGCAAGCTATAGACTTGCAATAGTGTTTAGTCTTATTTAGTTTTTCGAATATTTTTGTTTTATTTGATAGATTTTTTAATTTCTAAAATAAGTAAAAATTTCTATCGATGTTGTTTTGACCCTTAGGGTATCGTTTGAAAAATTGAAAATTTTTTAAACGATACCCTAAGGGTCAAAATTCTCTAAAAACTTTTTTTAATGAAAAAAAACGGATATTTAATAAAGACTAAACATTAGTTGGGGTACTTCATAAGTACCCTACTCCACCTAAAACATAAACTAATTTAGTTTTTTTATTAACAAACTTATATTTTATATAAACTAATTTAGTTTTTAAATAAGTTAGTTTTGTTTTTATATCAACCAATTCATTTTTTAGATAAGTTAGTTTTGTTTTTATATCAACCAATTCATTTTTTAGATAAGTTAGTTTGGTTTTTATATCAACTAATTCATTTTTTAGATAAGTTAGTTTTGTTTTTATATCAACCAATTCATTTTTTAGATAAGTTAGTTTTGTTTTTATATCAACTAATTCATTTTTTAGATAAGTTAGTTTGGTTTTTATATCAACCAATTCATTTTTTAGATAAGTTAGTTTGGTTTTTATATCAACTAATTCATTTTTTAGATAAGTTAGTTTGGTTTTTATATCAACCAATTTAGTTTTTCCGCCGTTGTTGGTATATCGAAAAGTGCAGTAAGACCTAAATTTTTTCCGCCGTTTTATTTATTCAACATCTTTTTTATTTTGCACAAAGATAGAAACTTATTTTTGAAAATATAAATGAACGAAAAAAATTAACGAAAAAAATCAATATTTATACTAACACATAAACGCTGAGTTGTCGGTGGACGAAAAGTGCAGAAATGAAATATTTACAAAAAAAATAAATTTTACTGCACTTTTCGACATATCGACAACGGCGGAATTTTAATTGATTTTATACATAAAAAGGGGGGGACATTCGTGTACTACCCTTCTTATGATTATAAACATCGAATTAAAAATAAATATTTTTCTATTTTTAATATTTTTTTCTATTTTTTTGTTTATCTTAAATAATTAACTTAAATTGCATTATTAATTATTAAAAAAAAATACAAAATTATGAAAAGATATATAATTTTTATGCTCATTAGTTTTCTGTTGATAACCTGTGGACGAAAAAATTTATTGGAGGTGATTCAAACTGATTTCAAAGATGAAATTTCTACTACCACTAATTTAAAATTCAAATTTAACAAACCTATTGCTGAAAACATCACGCTGAATCGTTGGGATACTACACAATATTTAAAATTTACGCCACATATTCAAGGTAAATTTATGTGGACTTCTGCTACTGATTTGGTGTTTTCGCCTGAAAAAAATCTTCTGCCAAGTACTGATTATCAAGCTACTACTCAAAAAGCACTTTTGAAACTAAATCCTGATAATAATAAAAAAAATAATGATTTGAGTTTGAACACAGATAAAAAAATAAGTTTTCATACTACTTATTTATCTCCCGAAACAATGAATTTATTTTGGGCAAACAATGATAATAAAACCAAAACTTTGAGAGTAAGATTGAATTTTAATTATAAAATAAATCCCGAAAATGCACAAAGTTTAATTATTGCCCGAATTGATAACAAAGTTTTGAACAATGTAAAATTATTGACAAATATCGCCGATAATACATTAGATATTGCTATCGAACAGCCCGCAAACGAAAATTGGGAAGGAAAATCTTTGTTTATGGATATAAAACAAGGTTTAAAATGTGCAGAAAGTAATTTTATTTCTAAAAAAATATTAACCAAAAGCAATGAAATTCCTATATTCAAAACTTTAGATTTTCAAGAGGCTATCGCAGAATATCAAGACGATAAACCTATCATTAGAGTAATCACTAATCAAACTTTGGCAGGAACTCCCAACGATTGGGGCGATTTGATTTCGCTTTCTCCCAAAGTGCCTTATACACTCAAAAAATCTGAAAATGGTTTTGTTATCGAAGGACGTTTTCAACAAAATGCAAGTTATAATTTGACCATTTCCTCAAAAATAAAAGGAATTTTTGCTACCGAAACTAACGATTGGACAAAAACACTTAGCTTTGGAAAAATGGAATCAAAAATTAAATTTTTGAACGAAAAAGCAGTGTATTTATCTAAAAAAGGTAATAAAAATATTGGTATTTCTATCAATAATATTGCCTCTGTGAACGTAAAAATTTATAAAGTATATGAAAATAATTTGCTTTATTTTTTAAAAGAAAACAATGTAAACGCCTATTCTGATTCTGAATTTTATCGTTTAGAAGAATTTGCTGATGTGATAATTGACCGCCGTTATGAAACCAAAACTTTGCCAATAGTCAATGATTTTCGTGTTTTAAATTTGGATTTAGATGAAATGAGTGATGTAAAAGGCGTGTATGTTGTCAAAGTCGAAAGTGTTGATAATTTATATTTGAGCGATAAAAAAATGGTCGCTATTTCTGATATTGGTTTTATTGCCAAAGAAACCAACGAAGATATTATCGTTTTTGCTAATTCTTTGGCAGATACAAAAGCACTCAAAGGAACAAAAATTAGTTTGATTGGCAGAAGCAATCAAGCCATCGAAAGAATGGAAACAGACGAAAATGGCGTGGCTTTTTTCAAAGGAGTTAAAAAAAGATTCCCAGAAACAGACATCAAATTATTGACTGCAATGAATGGAAAAGATTTTAATTATTTATATTTTCATCAGACCAGAATTAATCCTTCTTATGACGAAGTAAACGGATACAAAGCACAAGGAAATTACCAAGCCTTTTTGTATAGTGAACGAAATTTATACAGACCAAACGAAACAATGAATTTTAATACCGTTGTCAGAAATCAAAAATGGGAAAGCGAAGGAAAAATGCCGATTATTTTTGAGTTGGATTTACCAAATGGACGTGTTTTTAGTAAACAAAAAGGAGAATTAAGTCCACAAGGTTCGTTTCCTATATCTATCAAACTTCCTAACAATGCAATGACAGGAACTTATCAAGCCAAAATTTATAATGCAAACCAAGTTTTGTTGTCTTCGATTCCGATTTCTGTGGAAGAGTTTATGCCTGATAGAATCAAAGTGAAAGTCAGAAGAGTCGAAAAAGATTATAAAACATCTAAAAAAGACAACGAAAATATTGGCGATTCGGTACGCATCGAAGCCCAAGCCCTGCATTTATTCGGACCTCCTGCCGCTGATAGAAATTATCAAATGTATTTTGCATTAGGTAAAAGAGAATTTACAAGCAAAAAATATGAAGAATATGACTTTGGCTTGGGAAGTAAAAAATACCAAAATACATCGCCTGCTAATAAAAATGTGGAAGGACAAACCAATGAAGAAGGTAAAGTTTTGAAAAGTTTTTATATCCCAAAAGAATACCAAAATATAGGAAAATTACAAGGAAGTATATTTTTGACTGTGTTTGATGAAACAGGTAGAAGTGTTTCAAGAAATGCTAATTTTGAAGTATTTACTCAAAAAGCCTTTATTGGAGTAAAAAATATTCCTGCGTACACAAGCACAAACGAGCCTTTGGTTTTTAATTTTTTGGCACTCGCTCCAGACGAAACGCCTACTAATGCAGAGGCAAAAGTGGAAATAGTACGCAATCGTTGGCAAACAATTCTTGAAAAAAACTATCAAAATAAGTTAGAATATGTATCAAGAAATAAAGAAGAAATCGTGCAAGAGGCAAATATTAACATTGCTCAAATGAGTAGTTTTTCGTTTGTTCCTTTGCAAGCAGGCAGTTATGAAATGCGTATTAGAGTCAAAGACAGTGATTGTTATGTCAAAAAAGAATTTTATGTCTATAAAAATGGTTTTTCAGAAAGTACTGCTTTTCAAATTAATAAAGATGGAAAAATTGATATTAAATTAGACAAAGAAAAATATAATTTGGGTGAGAATGCAAAAATTTTATTTACAACACCTTTCAATGGTAAAATGTTAGTAACTTTGGAAAGGGAAAATGTCCAACAATATTTTTATTTAGATGTCAAAAACAAAGCTGCAAGTTATGATTTGCCTTTGAAAGATTTACATTTGCCCAACGTTTATATTACCGCAACTTTGTTGAAGCCTATCAGTGAGGGTGATGTGCCTTTGATGGTCGCACATGGCTTTAAATCAATACAAGTGGAAAATCCAAACTCAAAATTGACACTCAATATCGAAAGTGTGGATAAATCGGAGTCAAAGACTCAACAAAATATCAAAGTGAAAACCAATCGGGCTGAAAGTGATATTGAGGTTACTTTGGCAGTCGTCGATGAAGGAATTTTACAAATCAATAATTATAAAACTCCTGATATTCATTCGTTTTTCTATCAAAAAAGAGCATTGTTAGTGGATATGTACGACCTTTATCCAAAAATATTCCCTGAAATTTCTATCGGCAATCTCGCCACAGGTGGTGATGATGTGGCGGGCGGCACACGCGGCAATCCAATGGTCAATAAAAGAGTAAAATTAGTAAGCGTTTGGTCAGGAATTTTAAAAACAAATGCGCAAGGAGAAGCCAATTATACTTTAAATATTCCACAATTTTCGGGAAGTTTGAGAGTGATGGCAGTTGCATATAAAGATGGAAAATTTGGTTCGGCTGAAAAAAATATCATAGTCGCAGACCCCATTGTCATCTCCACAGGTTTGCCTCGTTTTTTAAGTCCAAACGACCAGCTAACCGTTCCTGTGATGATAATGAATACCACACAAAATGATGTTTCGGCATCTATACAAATCGAAACAAGCGACAATTTGGTTATCAAAGGAGAAGTTTTGCAAACGCAAAATATCAAATCGAATCAAGAAATTATGCCAAAATATGAAATAATGGCAAAAAATGTGATAGATAGTGCCAAAGTAAAAATAACAGTCAGAACGCTTGGACGTGTGTTTTCTGAAGAATTATTTGTCAATATCAGACCTACGGCGGGCTTAGTCAAAACGGCTGGAAGTGGAGTTTTAGAAGAAAATGCAAGACAGGAATTTAATTTTCAAGGTGATTTATTTGCCAATACAACACAAACAAAAATGAGCATTGGGCGTTCTCCGTTGATGCAATTTGCAGAAAATTTAGATTATTTGATTGAATATCCTCATGGTTGTTTGGAACAAATTATTTCGGGTGCGTTTCCACAATTATACGTACAAGATTTGATGAAAGCCACGCGTCCTAATTTACAAAATGGACAAATTTATGAGGCTGAAATTCGAGAGAATATTCAAGAAGCATTAGGAAAAATTCAAAATTTACAATTATATTCGGGAGGCTTTGCTTATTGGTCGGGGCAATATGAACCTCAAGTTTTTGCTTCGATTTATGCCACACAATTTATGGTGGAAGCCAAAAAAGCAGGTTTTGCGGTCAATGAATACGTTTTGGAGCAAGCCTTGAATTTTTTGCAAAACGAAGTCAAATATTTTAGTGTTCGCAAAGGAGTTAAATATCAATTTGCTGTTTCTCAAACGCCTAATTCTCCGCTGACCTCTGGCGTATTTATTCCAAAACATATTCCCTATGCGTTATATGTGCTGACCTTAGCACAAAAATCAGAAAACGATATGATGAATAGTTTGAAAGAAAATTCAAAATATTTAGCGATAGATAGTCGATATTTGTTAGCCGCTTCTTATTTGTTGATAGGTGAACAAAATGCGTATCGAGAACTTTTGCCTACTGCATTCGAAGGGCAATTTGTGGAGCGAGCAATGGGTGGAAGTTTTGAATCTGCCATTCGTGATGAAGCCTTAGCCTTGAATGCTTTGATAGAAGCAGACGCAACTAATCCACAAATTCCGATTATTTCACAACATTTGATAGAACAATTAGCCAAAAATAAAGGCAATTTGAACACTCAAGAAAATGCGATGGCTTTGTTGGCATTAGGAAAATTAGTCAAAAATAACCAAGGTGCAGATATTGAGGCAACATTAACCAGCACAAAAATTGGTACAAAAAATTCACAAAATGGTAATTTATCTTTAAATAATTTTTTTGGTGAGAAAATAAATTTGACAGCAAAAGGCAAAGGAAAGTTATATTATTCGTGGTCGATGCAAGGAATGAGTGCCAATACCAATAATAAAATCAAAGAGGTTGATAAATTTTTGAAAGTTCGCCGTACTTTTTATGACCAAGAAGGCAATCTTATTCGTGATAATACTTTCAAACAGAACGATTTAATTGTCGTAAAAATATCTATTTCTACGGATTCTTTTTTGGGTGGAATGCAAAATTTAGTCATTACAGATATGCTTCCTGCGGGCTTGGAAATAGAAAATCCACGTTTGACAATCAACAAAAGTATTCCTTGGATTCGCAATCGAAGTCAGTTTGATTATCTTGATGTGCGTGATGATAGAATTTGTTATTATTTAGATTTGAATAAACAAACAAAATATTTTTATTATTTGGCTCGTGCTGTTTCTGTTGGTACTTTTCAATTAGGAACTATCAGTGCAGATGCGATGTATAATCCAAATTATTATTCATATTTTGGGGCAGGACAAATCAAAATTTTGGATAAAAAAGATAAAAATAATTAGAAAAATATCAAAGCACTAAATGTTTTTAGTCAAATAATTTTTATTTATAATCAGTTGATTTTCAATTGATTATAAATAAAAATTATCTTTAATTAGGTTAATAAACTAAATCAAAAGCAATTATTTCATCATTTTCAAATATTTTTTGATAGTTTTTGAGTGAATATTTTTGAGTATTATATATTTTTTTATCAAAAATAACATAGTTATATTTCAAATTAAAATCAAAATTTTGTGTTTCAATTTCAATTTTTATTTGATTTTTTAAACAAAAATAACGAAAAAATACTTGGTATTCGTCTTGATTGGCGAATACTTTTATTTTTTTAGATGAATATTTTTCAATAATTTGTTTTGTAAATTGATATGATTGGCTATTTTTAGGATATAAATATATATGAAAAAATAAAAAAAACAAAGGAATAATCAAAAATAAATAGATATTTTTTTTATCAAACATATCTAAAAATTGTATAAAAATATATAAAAATCCTATCAAAAAATAAGAAAAAACTCTTTCTGGTGGCAAAATAAATCTTGAAAAACAAAATAAAATAGGAAATAATATATAAAAAAAAATAATTTTTTTGTGTTCAATATTGATTTTTTTATAAGAATAAATACTAAAAAAGATAAAAATAACTAAAAAATAAATACCAAAATCAGCAAATAAATAATCAAAAAAACGAATAATATAACTAAAAATAGACAAAAAAAAGTTATTTTTTTCTAAAGATTTTACCCAATTATTCTGTAAAACTACTGAAAATCCATTGAAAAATAATACAGGAAGATAAAATAAAGCAGTAAATAAAAATATTTTTGAGAAAATAAATATTGTTTTTTTTAATTTTAATCTAAAAAATAAATACATTCCTGCACTTCCAATCACAAATAAATGCGTTGGAATGATACACATTCCTAAAACATTGACTAAAATAAAATTATAAATATCGTTTTTTTCGGTAATATTTTTTTCTTTTTTTGATAGCTTGAGTAAAAAATAAAATTGTAAAATTGTAAAAAATATCTGCCAACTATATCCTCTTCCCAAAAAACTATACACTAAAATCGGTGGAAAATAAGCAAATGATAACATAGAAATCACAGATAAATCAATATTTTTTCGCTTCCAAACCCAAAAACCAACACTGATGATGCTCAAAAAAAAGCCAAAAAAAGTAAAAAAACGTAAATATAAAATCGGATTTTGTGAGAAAATATACGTAAAACTAAAAAAATAACTTCCCAAATGAAATAAAATATGTTGATTTGGTCCTGGATAATAAGGATAAATACCTAAAAAACCTTTTTGTAACAAAAATGTATAAGCAAAAACTTCATCTATCAAATAAGGAAAAAAAAACAGATTGATAAATGCAGGAAAAATAGATAAAATTAGAAAAAAAATAAAAAATATTTGCTCTTTTTTAGGTTGTGATGTATAAAATTGAATAATATTTTTGATAAAAAAAGTAATATTTTCTATATTTATTTTCCAAAAATATAAAAAAATATTCCATAAAAATAAAAAAATAATCATCAATATTTGTATAGTTTGCCAAATATTATCTACAAAAAAACGTTTTTTTATCCATTCTTTTTTATTTTGTAAAGATAAATTTTCTACTAATAATGATAAAAAATATTCTTTAGAAAAGAAAAAAATACAAAAAATAATAAAAAAAGAAAAGAATAAACTAATAATTATTAAATATTTTTTCATAATTAGTGTTAGTATAAAAATTTTGTATATTAATAAAAATGGTTAAATATTTGTTTTACGCCCTCGCTGTGTCCCACAAGCGAATGTTGTAACAAACAAGTGTTATACCAACGACGACTGCTTGTGGGACACAAGCAGGGGCGAAAAAAATACTCAAAAAAAATATTTTTTTTTTGAGTATTTTTTATTTATTTGTAAATATTTTTATTTTCCAATCACTATTCCTACGTTAAAACTTGCAGAAATAGCTATCGGTAAAGAAGCATTTGGCGTACCAATATGGCTATAATAAAACTTAGGTCTGCTATTGGCACGTGTAGAAGGTAGTTTTCCTTCATTGCTAAAAGCGTACCCAACGCCTACTTCATAACCAATCACAAATCGCTCTACGAATACATATTGTCTGCCAAAATTAAACATCAAAGCACCAAAAGAGATGTTTTTTGTGTTACTTGAATTGACTACATCTGTACTTTTTATAAATCCGACAATAATTTCAGGTTTGAAATATCTTCCTTGAAATCTATGATAACGTTGCAAATTTGGATTAATAAAATCTCTTTGTCTATAAAATTTTAAACCTGAACGAATAAAAAAACCTTCTTGCAACAAAGGGTCTTTTATAGTAGTTTCGTTTCTTTTCGGTTGTTTATGGATAATGCTGATTTTTGTTTCAATAGAATAATCGTGCCCCAAACCAGTTTCGTGTCCGATAGTAAAATGGCTTAACATAGGGGCAAAAGATTGAACAGAAATAATATGTCCGTTCTTATTTTGATTTTTTTTGGTATCAACCAAACTCGGATTAGTAGTATTAAAAAGTGCAGGAAGTTGTGCCAATAAATTAGTTATACTCCAAAAAAACACTACAATCAACGCTAATATATATTTCATAGACAAAAAAAATTTAGAAATAAACTAATATATTATTAAAAAACGTTGCAAAATTACGCATATAATTTGATAATCACAAAAAATATGTTATTTTTAATTTATCTTATTTATAATTTTTTTCTCAATCTGGCTACTGGAATATTCAGTTGTTCGCGATATTTTGCGACTGTTCTTCTGGCAATTTGATAGCCTTTTGCTTTGAGCATTTTTTCTAATTTGTCATCAGAAAGAGGTTTCTTTTTGTGTTCGTTATCGACCATTTCTTTCAATACAAATTTTACTTCTCTACTGCTTACGTCCTCGCCTGCGTCAGTAGAAATTCCTTCTGAGAAAAAATATTTTAATGGGAAAATTCCAAAATCGGTTTGGATAGATTTACTATTAGCCACCCTCGAAATGGTTGAAATATCCATACCAATTTTGTCTGCAATATCTTTGAGAATCATTGGTCTAAATTTACTTTCATCACCGTCTTGAAAAAACTCGTATTGATATTCGATAATGGCGTTCATAGTCCGCAACAAAGTTTGTTGTCTTTGTTTGATAGCATCAATAAACCACTTGGCAGAGTCTAATTTTTGTTTTACAAAAGATACTGTTTCTCTTATATTTTTATCTTTTTTATTGCTTTTGCTGTATGTATCGAGCATATCTGCGTAAGAATTATTGACGCGTAACTCAGGTGCGTTTTTCGAATTAAGCATTACATCTAATTTTCCGTTATCGTTTTTGAGGATAAAATCTGGAATTAAATATTGTGATGTACTTGTAAAACTGGTAGAATTTTCGCCCGGTTTTGGGTTCAATTTCAGAATAATTTGTATTACTTCTTTCAATTCGTCTGCTTCGAAGTCTAATTTTTTGGCAATTTTATCATAATGTTTTTTTGTAAATTCTTCAAAACATTCATCTAATAAACGAATGGCTAATTCTGCGACCATGTTTTCGCTTACTTTTCTTTCTAATTGTAAAATCAAACATTCTTTTAAATCTCTGGCGGCGATTCCTGCGGGTTCAAAAAGTTGAATTTCTCTTAAAATTTGTTCTACTCTTTTTTCTTCTACTTCTATATTTTGAGCAAATGCCAAATCATTGACAATAGCTGCCAAAGGTCTTCTCAAATATCCGTCATTATCCAAGCTTCCTATGATTTGCTCTCCAATTTTTTCGTCTGTTGGTGTCAATCTCAAAAAACCTAATTGTCCCATCAAAGTATCATTGAGTGTAGAAAGCATCATAATTGGCATTTCTTTTTCTTCTTCTCTATAATTATTATCTTGATATTGATAGCCGTTATCATCTTGACGCAAATATTCGTCGATGCTAATGGCTTCTACGTTTGAGTCGTTTTCGTAGTCGTTTGAGTCATCTTCATAATCATAGTTATCGTCATAAGTATCATCATTGTTATAATCCTCTTTAAAATCGTTATCAAAATCTTCACTTTCTTTGCTTTCTTTATCTCTTTCTCTTTCTTTTTCTTTGTCTTTTTCAAAATCATTATCACGATTATCTTCCAAAGCAGGATTGCTTTCGAGTTCTTCTTCGATGCGTGCTTGTAATTCGGCGGTTGGAATTTGCAAAAGTTTTATAAATTGTATTTGTTGTGGTGATAACTTTTGCGTAATAATTTGGTTTTGAACTAATTTTTGCATATCATTTTTTGATTGTGATTTTTGTCATTATTTTTGATACTACAAATTTTCATAAAAAAAATGAATTATGGTATAATTATTGAAAGAATTTTTGGTTTTTTTTTGAGTTTTTTATTGAATTGAATTTTTTTTACATATTTGGTTCTTTTTTTATCAAATAATGTTTATTTATTTATCATTTTAAGCATTTTTTTTAGTTTTATTTATTTTTCAATTTTTATTTTTATTTTTTATTTTTTTTAGAATAAAAAATATCATTTTTGTAGGTTATAATTTCTACTTTGGTTCTAAAAAAAAATAGATTTGTGATAATTATTGTTACTGTAAAATTTTCGTATATGATTAAAATGGCAAAATATCTGTTTTACGCCCTCGCTTGTGTCCCACAAGCGAATATTGTAATAAACGAGTCTTACACCAACGACGACTGCTTGTGGGACACAAGCAGGGGCGAATTGGTTGTCTAAATACATATTTTTCTTACAATTTCAAACATATACAAAATTTTTACAGGAAGTTTTTTTATTTTTTCTTCCTTTTTCTTACAATTTCATACACATCTTTTCGTCTATCTATCAAATTTCTGACGCTTCCTTGCGTATGCAATTCTTTCAATAAGTCCAAATCTACATCGGCAATTAAAATCATTTCTGTATTGGGTGTGGCTTCTGCGACCACTGCATTGGTTGGAAAAGCAAAATCAGAAGGAGAAAAAACCGCAGATTGTGCATATTGAATATCCATATTAACCACTTTGGGTAAGTTTCCAACGCTTCCTGCTATGGCTACATAACATTCGTTTTCGATTGCTCTTGCTTCTGCACACTTACGAATACGTTGATAACCATTGTTCGAATCAGTAGAAAAAGGAACAAACAAAATTTGCATACCATCATCAGCCAAAAGCCTGCTTAACTCAGGAAATTCTACATCATAACAGACTAAAATTCCAATTTTACAAACATCAGTTTCAAAAACTTGTATTTTATCACCTCCCACAATTCCCCAATCATCAACTTCGCTGGGTGTAATATGAATTTTATATTGTGTTTCATACGTTCCATTTCTTCGACATAAATAAGAAACGTTATACAATTGCTCGTTTTCATACAAAGGAATACTTCCTGCAATAATATTAATATTATAACTTACTGCAAATTCCATCAATTTATCTAAAATATTTTCTGTATATTGGGCTAACTTACGAATGGCAACAGGTGCGCCATCTTGGTTAAATTTGACCATCAAAGGTACATTAAATAGTTCAGGGAATAAAATAAAATCTGCATTATAGTTGGCAATAGCATTGACATAAAACTCAACATTTTCAAAAAAAGCCTCTAACGAAGGAGAAGGACGCATTTGCCACTGCACCAAACCGATGCGTGCATAAGATTTTTTATCTCCTATTTTTCTTTTTTTGGCTGTATAATAAATATTGTTCCATTCTAATAAAGTGGCATAAGTTTGAGATTCTTTATCACCTTGTAAATAATCAGTCAAAATTTTGATTACTCTAAAATCGTTTCCTAATTGAAAACTCAAAACAGGGTCATAAATTTCACGCAAACGTACTTTTTCGATATATTCTTTGGGTTTTAATTGCCTCGAATGTTTATGATAATTG
>RDXZ01000241.1 GCA_004293265.1 Bacteroidota bacterium
AGTCATATCGCTACGCTAATCCTCACCTTTATTTTTAGATACATGAAGGAGCTGGTGGAGCAAGGGTATGTGTACATAGCCCAGCCGCCTTTATACTTGGTAAAAAAAGGTAAGGAGCAATCCTACGCTTATTCCGAAACACAGCGGAAGGAATTGGTAGAAAAAATTGGCGGTGGAAAGGAAGATAGCGTAACCATACAGCGATACAAGGGTTTGGGTGAAATGAACGCCGACCAATTATGGGAAACTACGATGGACCCAGCACGCCGTACTTTAAAACAAGTAACCATAGAAAGTTTAGCGGAAGCCGATAGAATATTTAGTATGCTAATGGGCGATGATGTACCACCACGCCGTGAGTTTATAGAAACACATGCTAAATATGCAAAAATTGATGTGTAGGTGAAATCACACATAAGTTGAATATAAAAAGGACTGCTTCGCTTTGGGAAGCAGTCCTTTTTTGTGTATGACTGTTCTGCCTTTGATTTCTATGACGTAAAAAAATCTTATTTCTACAATTTTAAGCTGCTTTATTCACATAAGTTCTATCATTATTAACACAGGCTAGTACTCTTGCTAATAGTTTGTTTCTAACAGCATTTAATACACTCATTTTATTTTTTCCTTCTGCACATTTTCGTTCATAATATCTCTTTATATCGTCATCTAATTTAATTGCAGTAAGGGATGCCATGTGCAAATTGCTTTTTAGTTTTTTATTTGCCATAAAATGAACTTTTGTCTTACCCCTTATACTACTTCCAGAGGAATATTCAAAAGGTGCAACACCACAGTAACAAGCTAATTTTCTTACATCATTCATTTGGGTAAACCCATTAGTATGCACCATTAAATTTATAGCAGTCACAAACCCAATTCCAACTACAGAAATAGCATTATTATATTTCTTTGTAAGTGTTGTATCCTCTTCAATTATTTTCAATATTTGTTTTTCAATATCTTTCAAATCTGCCTCTAAAGCTGTTATTGATTTTTTTATAGTTTTGGTTAACATTTTTGCCATTGCTGTATTACCCACATCTTCAAACTCTTTAATAGGAACAACTAATTTTTTTTGAGTTTCTACAATTCGTTCTCTCAATGTTGCCAAATGTTTAATCTTTTCTAATGCACTGCTGATAGGCTTCCACAAGCGTAAACACTCTAAATTTTTACTAGCATAGGTTGCAATTCGTAAAGAGTCCACCTTGTCGTTTTTGCCTCTTGCCAATGGAGTTGATTTTTTAATGAGAGCAGCGTGTTCTATCCAAGTGTCTATTTCATTATCAACCAAAAACTGGGTAAGCATAAAGCAATATAAGCCTGTTGCTTCCATACAAAATAAAGTATCAGCAGGCTTTATTTTTAATTCTTGCAACCAACTCAAAAGTTGCTGCATTCCTGTTTCATCATTACTAAATTGACGATGAAGACTTTGATTGTTTTGAAGTAATGTAACATCAATTGTTTTCTTTAAAATGTCAACTCCAAAAAACTGTTTGTACGCTTTCATATTTTTTATTTTTAACAACCAATAATATGAGCTTCTTTAAAACCTTTAATAGACCTATACGTCTTAATTTCTATTCGAAGCATCTCATATAATTTAAAGCCTGTCTGCATCAAAGGATGTCTCTTTTAATACTTTTGGTGTTATAGTTCACAGGCTTTATTTGATTGTATGTTATCCACAAAAATCAGTTATTAACAAAGAAAAAAAGTAGCAAAAAAAGAAAGTAGTAGTAGTAATAGTATTTTAATGAATATCTGTTCTGTACAAATCTAAAGGTTGGTGTTCTTCACCAACTAAAGTATTAATCTAACTATCCGTACTCTTTAACCTAGCAGACTACAGATGTATAATTATAAGTAGAGTTTTCGACTCGGGTATTTGGTAACATATTTTTAGTGTGTTTGTGATTTTCCAATAGTAGTGCATTTGTAGTAGGTAATTTCAGCATTGTAAATTCTCTGGAAGTAGTTATTTTTAGATAATGAAAACGTTAACTGTAAACATGCCAGACTCGGTAGAAGTGGATAACAGGGACTTAGCAATGCTAGTTTCTACCAAACTTTACGAGCAAGGAAAGCT
>RDXZ01000119.1 GCA_004293265.1 Bacteroidota bacterium
ATCAATAACGAATTTCGTTATTACATTGTGAACAAAGTTCTGTTACACTACTTTTGTTGGTATAAAATATCAGATTATTTAATTTCTTTTCCTAATTTTCATTTTCTAAAAAAATTCCTGCTCTTTTTTCACTCCAATAAATTCCATTCTCACCATTCGAAAATCCACAATGCCCGCCTGTACTCGGAAATTCAAAATATACATTGTCTAATTTATCAGCCAATTGATATGGAAAACAAGGCTCTCCCAAAAAAGGGTCGTTCAAAGCATTGACAATCAAAGTAGGTATCGAAATTTTATCTAACCAATGTAAACTGCTATTTTTTTCATAATAATCTTCAGCATCTTTAAAATTATGCAAAGGAGCAGTATAATAATTATCAAAATCAAATAAAGTTTTTACTTTTTTGAGATGTTCAGGATTGATTTCTTCGGGAAATTTTTTTGATTTTTCTTTTATTTTTTTGAATAAAGTTTGTTTAAATTTATCACTATAAATCCAATTTGATTTTTTTGATAACGATTTTGAACAACTTGATAAATGCAAAGGCACAGAAAATACACAAGATTTTTTGATAGAATGATGAATATTTTTGCCTTCTTCTCCCAAATATTTTAAGGTTACATTGCCACCCAAACTAAAACCTATCAAATAAATTGAACTATATTTGTTTTCATTGATAGTATGTTGGACAACCGAACGCAAATCTTCAGTTGCGCCACTGTGATAAAAACGTGGCAAACTATTCAATTCTCCACTACAACTTCTATGATTCCAAGCCAATACAGAATATCCTTTTTGATGAAAATATTTTGCCATACCTTTGATATAGCCACGTTTTGTGTCCCCCTCTAAGCCATGAGAAAGAATGACTAATTTTTCATTTCCTTCTAAATAATCCAAATCTAAAAAATCATTATCTTCTAAAACTAATCTTTTTCGTTGATAATTAATACCTGAAACAACACGAAAAACCGCAGGAATAATCGTTTCTATATGTGAATTAAAATAAAAACTTGATTTTTGATAATTAGAAGAAATTAATGGCATTTGTGTAAGGTTTTAGAATGAATTGTGTATTTTTATTTGATTTACCTTAAAAATATTAAAAATTTTGGTGCAAAGTTAATAAATTTCAACAACTAAAATGTTTTTTTCTATTAAATTATTTTTTTTTCTATGTTTTTTTCAAAAAGATTATTATTTTTGCATAATTATAAAAAAACTTACATCAAAAAAAAACAAAAAAGTGAAATTTAAAAATTTTGATTCAGAACACAAAAAAACAATTTTTTCTTTTGTAAAACATGCTCAAATCAGAATGAACCGACTTTTTTGGGCAATAGGTTTGTTTTCTTTTAGTTTATTTTTTGGAACAATTATGTTTCATACCATTGAAAAATGGACTTGGTTGGAGGCTTTTTATATGACTGTGATTACCATTGGAACGGTTGGTTTTCAGGAAGTTCACCCGCTCTCGAATGAAGGTAGAATTTTTACGTCATTTTTTATTATCGTAAATTTTGCAATTTTTGCATTTTTTACGTCTGTTATTACAAGTTATCTGATTGAGGGAGAATTAAAAGATATTTTTAATCAATATTTAAAGTGGAGAAAAGTGGAAAAATTTAATAATCACGTGATTATCTGTGGCTTTGGAAAAAATGGACACAAAGCAGGCGAAGAATTTGCCAAAACAAACATTCCTTTTATTGTCATTGAAAGTCATTTTCATGATTTATATTTAACACCTTTTTTAAAATTACCTCATTTTTCTTACATCGAAGGCGATGCTACGCAAGATGAGATTTTGAAACAGGCAGGAATCCATAGAGCAAGGGCTTTGATTACAACTTTGCCAAAAGATGCAGATAATGTTTTTGTTACTTTATCAGCAAGACAATTGAAACCTGATTTGTATATTATTGCCAGAGCAAACGAAACAGGAAGCGAAACAAAACTTTTGCACGCAGGAGCAAACAAAATTGTAAGACCTGATTTTATTGGCGGAACTTATATGGCTAATTTGGTTTTAAAACCAGAAGTTGTCGAATTTTTAGATATTATGAGTGGTGCAGGCGAGTTTAAAATTGAGGAATTTAGATATGATGATTTTAAACAAGAATACCACGAAAAAACAATCAAAGATTTAGATATTCGTAGAAATTGTGGGGCATATTTGGTTGGCTTCAAAGATGATGTACAAGGTTTTATTATCAATCCCAATCCTGATACATTGATTACAAAAGGCGATATTGTGATAGTATTAGGTAATTCAAAACAAATTTTAGACTTCACAAAAACGTATTCAAATAAGAAAAATGTATAAAAAAAACGTAATTATTTAGTTCAAAAGTAAATATTTCAAAGAAAAAAAGCCTAAAAAAATTAAATTTTTTAGACTTTTTTTATTGCTAATTATTTCATTGCTTTCACAGACAAACTTTGTACTTGCGTCAGTGCGTCTTTGAGTTCAATTTGCAGTTTTTCGAGATGCGAAGTATTTTTTTCTATGCTGTTTTCCAAGGTTTGGATTTGCAATTCATAGACTTGTTTTGCTCCATCCATTTCTTTTTCCCATAACTCACTTCTGATTTTAGCCTCTCGAGATGCGTTTTTGATGGCTTCTTCTCTTGCTTTTTTAGTTGCTTCCTGAATTTCGTTGTCAGCATTGTCAATTTTATTTTTGTACTCATCGAATTTTGCTTGATTTTGCGTTAAAAATTTTTCTCTATTATTCCAATCTTTATTTTTTTTAAAGTCAATATCACGAAGTTCACGCTCCAAATTTTTTTTCTTTTCAGTAAATTGGTCGGCTTCAATTTTGTAAGAATTTTCAAGTTCATACTTATAATCTGCCAATTCTTTTTCTCTTTCGTTTTTAAGTTTTTCGGTGCGTTCCAAAACCATACTATCAAATTCTTTTTGTTCTTTTTCCCAAAAAATTAGCGTATTTGTTTTTTCGGTGTCAATATTTTTGAGTTGATTAATTTTATTTTCCTCAAAAATTTTATTTTGTGCCTCTTGTTCGAGTTTCAAAATATGCAAAGCATCAGCGGCAATTTTTGTATTCGAAACTTCTAACAATTGTAAATTAGCGACAGTAATTGAAGATTTTAAATCATTTAATTTATTGACTTCATTTTCCAATTGAACTCCTAACTCCTCGATTGATTTATTGAAATCAATGTGTAAATTAGCCAAATCTTTTACGATATTTTCTGCTGTATAAATAGCAGTAGTTTCCACGAGTTTTTTATTTTTCTCGTATTGTGCGTCCTCTTCTTTGGTTTTGATTTCAGCTTGTTTTGCTTTATAAATCAACCTTAAATTTTTAAAAGAGCGCATTAACTCATCTTTTGACTTTAATGTTTCGAGCATAATAAGAATGTTTAAAAATTAAATATTTATATTTTATTACACTGCAAAATTACAAATTATTTAGCAATTTTCCAAATATTTTTCAATATTTTTTTATTTTTTATTTGATTTTAATTCATTGATTATCAATGTTTTAAGTTTTAATTTTTATAAATAATTGATTGTCAATGCCTTATTTTTTTGTTAAAATTTATTTGCTAATTTTATGAGCATACTTTTGTTTATTTATCGGATTGAAAATTTTATTCATTCAAAATGAGAAGATAAAAAATAAAAAAAGAGCAAAGAAAAAATCTTTGCTCTGACGAATTGAATTGGGGAAAATATTTTTATTTTGTATATTTTTCAGAAAGTAAAACTTTAATTGTCTAATGTAAAATTTATATCAGTGATTTGTTTTTAGTTTTATTACATTTAGACATTGAAATTATATTTTACCAATAATTTGATTTTTTACCATTTTATTATTTCGTTTTGTTCATGTATATTTCATTTTATGGTGTTTTTTATGCTAACGGAAAAGCATTTGTGCAGGGCGGGTTTGATAGCACGATTGCCCCACAAAGCACTAAACCAAATAAAAAGCACCAAAGTTCATTATTAGCATCTTAGCCTGCTTTGCACAAATGCAATGTTGTACGATGTTTTTTTGTTTTTCGTTAAAATTTCCACCGCTTTATAGCAAATTCTATTAGTTCTTTACTCCTAATATTGATTTGGCTGTCGTCCCATGTTTTGTATAAAATAATGTCGTGTTCAACAATTAGTTTTGATTTCTTGTAAATTTCTTTTTTTACGTTAAACTCTTTATTTGATAATACAGAGTTTTCATAAGTAATTGTAAGATTTCCTAATTTGTGTAGGTTTTTTGAAGGCTCACGATTAAGAGGATTTTGTGGCTCTATATGCTCTACACTCAATTTTTTAGTTCTAAAATCTTGACAAAATGTATCAAAATCAACCAAAGGAAAATCAGATTGTTTTTGTTGATGCAAATAACATTCGTATTCAAAGAAAAAATATGAAATTTCATCACTTTGTTGGTCATTCCCAAAATTTACACTTTGTAATGCCAATTTAAAATTTTGGTCTGTTGCATATTCATTGTTACACAAAGGTTCTTTTATTTGCGAAAGTTCAGTTTGTTTAGAATAAATTTGATAGGCAAGTTTATGAAAAGTCGTTTGTGCTGCTTGACCTTTTCTATTACCTATTTTATAAACTCTGAATGAAAAAATTTCTAAAATTCGCAATAATTGTAATAATTCAATTTCTTTGTAACGATTGAGTAAAGCAATAAGTAAAGGTATAAAATTTGTATCATTTCCAAGCCAAACTATTTTTTTAACGATAGTTTTAACCTCATCATTGGTAAATTCATTTCTTATTATTTTAGAGTACAATATTACAACTTTATGTAAAAAATCTACATATTGAGTTATTTCATCTTTTTTGCAATCTTTTTTCAAATCTGACTTTATTTGTGCGTGAATGTCCGACTCGTTTATTCCTTTGTAAATGATGTATGAATAACGCAAAATATCATTTTCTTGCGTAACAGTAGAATTTATCTTCATCATCTCCTTGAAAATATTACCAAAAATATTGTTAATGTAGTCAGATAATTTGTCGTCATTTAGCCTTGCAGAAAGGAAAATAAGATAATTTTTAACTTTATCTATTTGTGTTAAAGATAAGCCTCTATTATTCATTGTTTCAAAAACAACGCCCACATCAGAGTCTTTGTGTAGTGAATAAAAATTTACTTTAAATTTGGTCATAAGACAACTATAAAATTTTTGCAGTTGCCCCAAATCTTTATAACTTTCTAAAAAACGACTAATTTGTTTTTTTGCGTTTGCAAGATTAGCCTGAGATTTATTTTCTAAATCACTTGGTAAATTTGAAACAGTGTCGTTGATAACATATTTTTTGTAAAAATCATTGCTATCACTATTCAATGTCAATATAGGGTTTTCTTGATAAATAATATTTTTGATAATATCATTCAAAACATCTTTATCAACTTTTAATGCTTTAAATCTGTTATGAATTGCGTGAACAAAGATTGTAAATGTTGTAAATCTCTGTTGCCCATCTACAACATCAAAAAGTCTAAAAGTTTTCGGGAAAATATCTTTACTTCCTTTTTCAATAATGGTAATAGTTCCTGTGTAATGTTCTCTGACATTATCATCTGTTGCTTCTACTAAATCTTCTAAGAATTCTTTCACTTGTTGGTGTTGCCAAGCATAACCACGTTGATAATTTGGAACATTGAACATTCCTTGTTGAAAAAATGCTTGTACGGTTATTAAGTCCATTGTTTGTTATAACGGTTTTGTTTCTAAAATATCAGGCAACTATCACTTATACGAACTAAAGTTCGCATTTTTTAAAAAAAAATTACTTATATAAATTAATGAGAGCAACTACACACAAAGTAAAATTTTATATGATTTGTTATGTTAGGTATGATAAATCTTACGATTTAGTCCTAAAAATTGCGTTACTTCCAAAAATCTTACAAAATTACAAAGTAATTTTTATATAACAAAATAAAAAATTATCTTTTTCAAAAAAATAGTTTTTGGTTGTATAAAAAAGGCAGGAAAAATTATGCTTTTTGTATATCTATTTTCTTTATTTTTTGGAAAAAAAGGTGGCACAGAGCAAGCCTTGTGCCACCTTTTTTCTTAACTTAATGGGTGTGAACCGCTGTTAGTAGCAGTTTTTTATTTTTCAATGTGTCATTTATCCTCTTGCAGGTCGCCACAATGGTCCTACTGCAATTAGTAGAACAAATATATTGATGATAGCATTTGATGGATTTCCTGATGCAATAGAACCTGCACTGTCTAAAAAGAACCAAGATAAAACGCCTGTAAGAACAGTTTTACGAACTGCCTCTGGTGCTTTGTCATAAACCCAAATTGATAAACACCAAACCATTACGCCCCAACCAAATAAAAAACCACCTGTCAAAGCAGATAAAAATCTTGTTGTCGGTTCATTATAATTTTGAATACCATCAATTGGAAAACTCAGCAAGTCAAGCGTAAATCTTGCTGGTTCAGAAGTTGAAAGCATTGTCCCAAAAAAGAAAATCGGTCCAAAAGAACCAATTACTATTGCTGTAATTTTCAACCAAAATTTGTGAAACTTTTGAGTCATCATTTTATTCATTTTTTAAATTCAGACACAAAGGTAGAATGAATATTTTTAATATTTTAGTCGGTAGCGTACAATTGTGTTATTTAAAACTTATTATAATTTGTTTTATTTTTCCAAAATATTGAGACAACCATTCTACATTTAGATTCTCTTTGGTAATTTGTAAATAAAAATTGTCAATAGCCAATTCGAAAATACCTTCTAATTGTTTTTGTGTCATTGATGGCTTCAACTCTTTTACCCAAAGCATTACAAAAGCATTTCCAACAATTTGGTTTGAAAGTGTTAGAATATCTGAATATGCTTTAACTTCTCTACTTACTCGCAACTGTCTATTGAAAAGTAGGTCAATTTTATGTTCAACAAGAATGTTAATTAATTCAGGTTCAATGTTTTTCGCATTTTGTTCTTTGTCTGCAATAATATAAGATTGCTTGATATGATGTTTTAGTAAATAGTCAACAAAGATTTCAATATCTACAAAATGATGATAGAATGATGATTTGCTAATACCTACTTTTTTGGCAAGTTTTTCAATTTTTAGTCCATCTTTTCCTGTATGGGCAAATGTTATATAACCTGTTTCTATCCAAATCTCTTTACTGTCTATCATTTCATTATATTGATGGTTGTTTAAAATTACTACTAATTCATAAATACACACAACTCACACATATTTCAATACAAAAGTAAATATTTTCTTTAAAACTCACAAATATTAAATAGAAGTACAAATGTTGATGTTTATTTGGTTTGCCTTACTATTTCAAAATATAATGTTGCACTTTCGTTTTTCTTTTAATGTTTTTTTAAAAGTATTGTCAAAATTCTTGGAATTTGTTTAGTGTCATTGTTGTCAAAATACTCATTGATACAAAGAATTTCAAAATTATATTTTTTTGCTGCTCTTGTGAAATCAGAAATATTATGAGTAAAACAGGTTACTATTTGAACACCTTCATTTGTTTCAAACCTTGCTTTAGAGCCATTATATTGCTTAAAAGGGTGCAATTCTCCAATATAAACATACCCTTTGTTAAGTATGATAGTATCGATTTTTTGAAAAATGTTGTCTATATTTTCAATATGTTCAAGAACCAAACTAAAAGTTATCAAGTCATATTTCTTATTACCAACAAAAGACCATTCATTGGTAATGTCTGCTTGCAAAAATTCAACATTATCTGATTTTATTTTATTTTTAGCTATTTCGAGCATTTCATTTGATAAGTCAATGGCAGTTACCATCGAGGCTTTATTCAAAAGAAGCGAAGTGTTTTTTCCTGTCCCACAACCTATTTCTAAACAATTTTGAAATGATAGATTGGTTAAGGTTTCGTTTAACGAAATTGCTTCTAAATCACGTGTTTTGTTTTCGTTTGTGTCATATTGTTCTGACCATATTTCGTATGCTTCAATTACGTTCATAGTTGCTATTTTTTAACTGTTTTTTTTAAATCTCAACCCACACTTGCCTATGTTTCAATACAAAAATAGTAAATTTTTTATAATTACCAAATATTATCAAAGATAATTTTTAACACATTGAAAATCAGCCATTTATAACTAAAAAAATTACGATATTGTGCTTTGCCTATATTATTCGTCAAAGTGATTGCAAAAATTCTTCAAATAGTACAACTTTTTTGAACTTTTGTTTTCTCAATATATTTATGTTTTTCTTGTTGCCAAGCCAAGTTTCTTGATATTTGCCACTCTTTATCATTTTCAAGGTCTATAGTTTCTAAGTCTTTTAGTATATCTTGTGCTGAAAACCTGATGAGCATTTTTTGCATAAATTCCTGCAAATAAATTTCTATCTGTTTATGTCCCAAAGTTTGCACAAAACTTTCTTCCAATTGTATTTTAAATTCTACCATTTTGTTACGAATTAAATTTTATACAAAGTTACAAATTATTTATTAGGTTTGTTGCTTTATGGTTATTTTTTTAAGGTAAATCATAAATACACGCAACCCACGCATATCTCAACACAAAAGTAAATATATTTTTTATAATCACCAAATATTATCAAAGATAATTTTTAACTTCCAACTGGTTTCAATTTACTCTCTTTGATTTTGGTCTGAATATATTCTTTCAATTCGGCAAAGGTCATATTCTGTGTTTCAGAACTTACTTTGTCACGAATGTCCCGCATCATTTTTACTGCGTCAAAAGTTTTTTCTTTTTTAATCGTTTCCATAATTTACTTGCTATAAAAATTTTATATATATTTGAAATTGTAAGAAAAATATGTATATCTACACAAAAAAAATACGATTGTAGGGGCGAGGCTTGTCTTCGTCTTGTGTGTGCGAAAGGCGAGGACAAGCCTTGCCCCTACAAATCAAATATTTTGCCATTTTAATCATATACGAAAATTTTACAGTAACTAATGATTTGTAGGATTTTTTAGTTTGATTTTTTTATTTTAAAAATAAATTCATTCAAAAATATTATAAAACAATAATTTTGCGTTATAATCTATTAATATCTTAAACTTTACAAAAATGGAAAGCATTTACGAAACAAGCAATGGAAGTACGGTCGCTTTATTGAATGAAGAAGACGATTTTTATGTTTTGCAACTGATTGGAAAAGTAAGCAAAACACACTATCAAGCCGCTTTAAATGCTATTTTAGAAGATGCTGAGGCACGTGAATGTGGAAATTTGTTGCTCAACGTCAAAGATATGATTGGCACACCTGACCCTTGGCAATGGTGGTTTACGAATCATTTTATAAGAAAATTAGACAAATTAATCGAGCCAAAAGTATATGTGGCAGTGGTTCACCCATTGAAATTTGCAGAAAAATATACTGTTCCGTATTTGTACGCTTTTTTGAGGTTAATAGGTTGGAAAATTAACGTTAATTTTTTTGAAAATATACAAAAAGCAACCCAATGGTTAGAAAAAAATATTGAGAAACCAAAAGATAATTCTTTTTCTTCTTACTCAAATTATTCAAATTATTTTCAAAATAATAACAATTTTGATTTTGATTTTGAAGATGATGATGAAAATAATGATGAAAATAATGATTTTTTTTCAAAAAAAACAAATAAAAAACAGAAAAAAACTATCAAAGAAAAAATTAGCGAAAATTTTAAAATAAAGAAAAAAGCAGATACAACCAGCATCGAAATCGGAAAAAAAGAATCAAAATTTAAGTTCAAATTTCATTTTGATAAAAAAGGTGGATTTGAAAAAAAACCAATGGTAGAACGATTTTTACCAAAATTTCAATTCCCGTCTTGGTTGGGAATTAGAAAAAAAGACAAAGATGACTTTTAAGATTTTACTTTTTTATATGCCATATCTTTTTTGATAAAAAAAGAGGGAACGTTTTTTGTCTGATTTTAGGTTTAAAATCAGACTTATTTTGAGATATGAGCGAAGCGAAAAATGTGCTTTTCTATTCACAAAACGCAGTTCAACAAGCAATTCGTTACTTGGTTTAGCAGGACAAAGTAAGACACCTGCAACAACCAAAAAATAACCTAAATAGTTGCGATTAACTTAAAAAAAACATGATTTTGTGATAAATTAAAATAAAAAAAAGGCAAGTAAAAAAAACTTGCCTGTATATTGTTTCAATCAATTTTGTTCTGTTGTATTTTTATCTGTCAAAACAAAACCGACTGATTGTGCTTCACTTTTGATTTCAACTTGTTCTTTCAATTTCTGAATTTCCCTAAAAACCACCTGAAAATGCGTAGCATATTGTTGTGCTTGTTCGTCTATTGTTGTTCTTAGATGTTCAATTTCGGCTTTTAATTCATCAACATTTTTTTGATTTTTACGAAGTTGAATAAATGTATCCACAATAATATGACAAACTTGTATCGCAATATCACTATCTAAAATCGTACTTGCCATAATTACTCCATATTCAGTAAAAACTTTTGGATTATGCGCAGAAAATTTAAGTTTATCCAGATGTTGATATTTGCTAATCACATCACTTTTTTCCTCGTTTGTCAATTCAAATGAATATAAATCATTGGGAAAACGTTGAGGGTTTTTTCTGATTCGACGATTCAATTCGCCTGTAGGTACGCCATACATTTCCGCTAAATCTGCATCAATCATTACTTCTTTATCCCTGATAAAAAGTATTTTGCTTTCAGCCTGTTGTTTAAGAATTGAATAATCCATGATGTTATGTTGATTTTAACATAACCTATTTTATTTTTTATTATAACTAATTGATTATCAATAAATTAAAACTAAATAAGGTTATGTATGTGATTACTTTGAATATGCAAAATTACTAATTTTTTATAAAAAAACCAAATTTTTAAGCATTTTTTTTCTAATTTTATTAAAATTATATTTTGATAAAATTTTACAAAAAATTCTATGAGATTGAAACAAATATTTATTTTTTGGTTTAATTTATTTTATTCATCGCTCAAAATAGTTTTTCAAAGTTATTAAAAAAATCAAAAAAATCAAATATTTTCAAAAAAAATGAATACTTTTTTTGTATTTTTATGAAAAATAATTACTTTTGAAACAATTTTTATTATAAAAACTATGAAAAAATATATTTTCTATTTATTATTATATTTGGGTGCTTGTTTTGGATTGACAAATTGTGTGATGTTTGGGCTGAATGTTTTTAACCTCAACGGAAATAATACTAATTCTCAACCCACTCAAAGTATGCCTAATAGACCAAAAACCGAAATTAAATCTAATGCCGCAGATTTATTAACAAAAAGAATGGTTTGCCGAACTAAATTTTTAGACAATGGAGATAGTATTCGAATTTTTGCAGAATTAGAAGTACCAAGATTGGCAGAAAAAGAAAATATATCTACTTTATTGAGTGAATTTTCTTTTGCTTATGGATTGTTGCCCAATTATAACGCAAGAGAATATATACAAACTGAAAAATTAAAATTTGCTTATAATCAAATTGAATACAAAGATGGAAATTATCGTTTTAATTTTTGTGTAGCAAAAAAACCAACGCTTTCTGTTGTGTTAGTGATGGAAATTACAGATACAAGAAATAATGATAAATTAGTGCAAGATATGGTTGTGTTTTTTACCATTACGAAAATAAGAGAAAAATATGGTTTGTTTGATAAAAATGGAAAATATTTACATTTTAGTAAGTTTTTTTTAAACAAAGATACTTTTCAAATCAGAGATTTGACCAATGGGTCAAAAGAGTTGTTTGTCAGATATTTTAGCCAAGATTTTGAGGCGGCTTTGCCCCCAATGGCTACACAACCTCGCTTGGGTGCCAAAGATATGAAAGTAGATAGTTCGTTCAAAATTACTTCTCATTCTCCGATTCACTTTTCAAAAAAAGGGTTATATTTAGTGCAAGATGACACTACTTCTTATTACGGACTTACGGTTTATGTTTCGGATAGAAAATATCCTAAATTAAGTAAAGTCAATGATTTGATTGAGCCTTTGATTTATATTACCACACAAGAAGAACGCCAACAACTACAAAACACGCAAGAAATCAAAAAAGAAATGGATAAATTATGGCTCAAATTATCACAAGGCAACACAAGATTAGCCAAATTTGTCATTAAAAATTATTACCAACGCGTTAAATATTCCAATCAATATTTTACTACTTATAAAGAAGGTTGGAAAACTGACATGGGAATGATTTATATTATTTATGGTGCGCCCAATAGAATTGTCAGAAATAACGAAGCAGAATATTGGTTTTATACACAAAATTCAAATTTTGCAGAAATTAAATTTACTTTTGCCAAAAAACCAAACCAATTTACAGATGACCATTATAATTTACTTCGTTTTCCTGATTATGAGCAAGTTTGGTATCCAGTGGTAGAACAATGGAGAACAGGAAAAATATAAATTAGATTTTCGGTTATTTATTTTCAAATTAAAAAAAAATTCGAACAACAAAAACTTAATATTTCAAATATGTACGAACAATATCACAGATGGTATTCACCTTATATAGAGCGTGAAACGGAAATGCTTACTTTTGGTTACGCAGGAAAACCTTTGATTATTTTCCCAACTTCGATGGGAAGATTTTTTGAAAACAAAGACTTTAAATTAGTCGAATCTTTATCTTGGTATGTGGATAATGGTTTAATTAAAGTATATTGTCCTGATAGTTTTGATAAAATGAGTTGGTACAATCGCAGTATTCCGCCGCCTTACAAAGTCTTAAATCATTTGGCTTATGAAAGAATGATTATGCACGAAGTAGTCGAAAGAGCCACTTATGAAACAGGGCATTATAGAGTGATTGCGGCAGGTTGTAGTTTTGGTGGTTATCACGCCTTGAATATCGCCTTCAAACACCCTTATCGTTTTGCGTATATGATTAGTATGTCTGGTGCGTTTGATATTAAATCGTTTTTAGATAATTATTATGATGATAATTGTTATTTTAATAATCCTGTTGATTATATGGCAAATCTAAACTATGGAGATCATTATGATATGATTAAAGAAATGGGAATTATTTTGGCATCTGGCGAATGGGACGCTTGCAAAGGCGATAACGAATATATGTCAAATATTTTAAGAAAAAATGGAATTCCACATTGGTTTGAATGTAATCAAGGCGTTGGACACGATTGGGGTTGGTGGAGAGAAATGTTGCCTCGTTTTTTAGGACAAATTTTATCTTAAATAAACGTAACTATTTAGGTAATGTTGTTTAACGCCTTAGGCGTGTTATCTTTGTAGAAAAATAAAATAAATTCGAAAATAAAACTCCGTAGGAGTGATATAAAT
>RDXZ01000120.1 GCA_004293265.1 Bacteroidota bacterium
AAGTAGATTTTTCGCTTCGCTCAAAAAGACAAAATAACGCTCAAAAAGACAAAATAACGCTCACTCTTTTATTTATCAAAAAATAACCTAAATAGATACGTTTTTTTTAAATAACTTTCCAAAAGTTTTAAACTTTTGGAAAGTTTAAAAAACTTTTAAGACTTAATCAGTCATCTCACCACATAAAGAAAGAGAAAGTTGTTTTTTGAGTTCATTTTCGGGTAAATTTTGTGCCAATAAGTACATCATTTTTGTAATGGCGGCTTCTGTGGTCATATCAGATGCACCAATGAGTCCCATTTCTTTCAATTTTGCTCCTGTGGCGTATCTTCCTTGTTGCACTTTTCCACCCAAACATTGCGAAACGTTGTAAATAATGATATTTTTTTCTAATGCTTTTTCTAATATTTCCAAAAACCACGAAGAAGTAGGTGCGTTTCCTGCTCCATAAGTTTCTAAAACAATACCTTTTAAATTTTCGGTATTCAAAATACTTTCCATTATTTTTTGGTTAATACCTGGATATAGTTTTAAAATACCTACATTTTCATCGAGTTTTAGTGGTAAAGTGGGGCGAAAAATGGGCGGCGGTAATAGAATATTTTGTAAATCATACTTGACGTGAATCCCTACTTTTGCCAAAGGTGGATAATTAAACGATTGAAAAGCATCAAATTGACTACTTTCTATTTTTCGAGCTCGATTACCACGTAATAAAACATCATTAAAAAAAATAGAAACCTCAGGGACAATTGGTAGATTATTTTCTTTGGCTGAGGCAATCTCAATAGAAGTTACTAAATTTCTACGGGCATCATTTCGGATAGCACCGACAGGCAACTGCGCCCCCGTAAAAATCACAGGTTTTGTCAGTCCTTGCAACAAAAAACTAATGGCTGAGGCAGTATAAGCCATTGTGTCTGTGCCATGTAATATCACAAAACCATCATAATTAGCATAATTTTCAACAATTTTTTCTGCAATTTGAATCCAAATAGCAGGTTTCATATTCGAAGAATCTATCAATTCGGGCAAAGAAGTGATGGTCAATGCACAAGACAAATGTTCTAATTCTGGAACTTTTGCTAATATTTGAGAAAAATTAAAAGGTACTAAACCTGATTTTCGCTTGTCATAAACCATTCCAAGCGTTCCACCTGTGTAGATGATTAATACAGCACTTTGATTTTTTGGCATATAAAAAAAATACGCTTTTTCAAAATTGAAAAAGGGTATGATTAAGTTTACTCTTTTATAATTTTTTGCAAATATACTTTTTTATCAGTTCTTATTTGCAAAATGTAGAAAGAATTTGGTAAATTTTTTAAATGATTAGAAGAAAATGACTAATCATATTTTTTTTATGCTTGGCAATCATTGATGCCAACAATCATAAAATTGCTTCCTTTTCCTAATTCACTTTCTAAACGAATTTTCCAATGATGTGCTTTGATGATATGTTGCACATAATTCAGCCCCAAACCAAAGCCTTTTACGTTATGTATGTTGCCTGTGGGTACGCGATAAAATTTTTCAAAAATTCGTTTTTGATGTTTTTTATCAATACCAATTCCGTTATCTTTGATAGAAAAAATTAAACCTTTTGTGTTGTAGTTGATAATATTGTAACGAATATTAATCGTAATTTCGGGTGTTTTGTCATCTGCTACATATTTGATAGCGTTGTCTAATAAATTATAGACAATGTTTGTAAAATGTACTTTATCAGCCATAAAATTACATTTATCTTCTTCTAAATGACAATTAAAAATAATTTTTGCTTTGTCTTCTAAATTAAAATTTTTGATAACTTCTTGTGTGAGCGTTATTAAATTAAGTTTTTCGAGGTTTAATTGTAATTTTGCTTTTTCCATCATAGCCATTTGTAACACTTTTTCGATTTGATTTTTTAAGCGTGTATTTTGGGTTTTGATGATGTTAGCATAGTTTAATAAAGAATCAGGTTTGGTAATAATTTTTGGATTTGAAATCAAATCAGCAGACAAAGCAATCGTAGAAATAGGCGTTTTGAACTCGTGTGTCATATTGTTAATAAAATCTCTTTGTATTTCTGACAATCTTTTTTGTTTTAATATCACAAAAAGCGAATAAGAAAAAAATATTACCACAATCAATAAAACCAAAGAAGAAAATAACCAAATATCCATTTGTCCTAATAAATAAGTAGATTTGTTAGGAAATAAAATCACAAAATAATACGTATATTCTTTCCACGCAGGCAAATCTGAACTTGGTTTTTGCGTTTTGGAGCGGTCAGCACTGATATATTTTCCATATACCATTTGGTTGCTCGAACAATCATAAATTCCATATTCATAATCTAATTCAAGATTTATTTTATCAAATTCTATTTGTAATAAATGTTCTAAAGAATTGGCATCGATGGCAGTATTGACATTGACCACAAAATAATTAGAGGAAGCTTGATTGACAATCTTTGGATTTAATGCTACTTCATTTAATTTGGCTAATTGTTCGCCAACTTTTCTTAACGCAATATTTACACTTTGATTAAATTGCTTTTCTTTCAAATCAAAGGCTTTTCTTACCCAATACATTTGCGTTACAAATATTCCAATAATCGAAAAAGTTGCTAAAGCAATTACCCAGCGTATTGTGTTGTTTTGCATATTTAATTTTTAAACTTTTAATAAGTCTAAAGATAAATTTATACCAAAATCATTTTGATCGAAAAAATAGGCTTTCAATTTTTGCCCAATAGTAAAGTTCATTTCTGTTAAATTTATTTTTTCTATAGATTTTTTTGAAGGAATACTTATTTTTGAAACGTGAATACTAGCTTTTTGATTGTATTTTTCAATATTAACAAATATTTTATTAGGAAGAATTTGTGTGATAACACAATCAACAATATCTCCTTTGTTAAGATGTAAGTTAGTAACAAATGCTCCATTTCTATTACGAAGTCCCAACCAATATTTATAAAGTTGTGGGAAATAATATACATCTGCAAAAGATCTATGCACAAAATTTATAATACCATTTGCTTCCAATAGTTGTGTAAGTTCTATCACATTTTTACTTTCTAAATTATTGTGATATTCTTTTAAAACTAATTCCAAGAAATCCTGTAATTCAGATTTTGTTAGATAAATATATTTATATGAATCTCCCTTTTGTCGTAAATAATCAAAAACTTTTTCTAAGTCTTTATTAAAATCTTCTCTTACTAAATCTCTAAAATGTTTTTCTGCTACATCTGTTCGATTTTCAAAATTAGCATAATAATTACTATGAATGATTGGTAAATTTGGTGTAGTTGATTTGATGGCATACTCAACAGCACCCTTAATAAGATTGATAAAAGGTCTCAAACTAATACTTTTTCTATCTGCATTAGCTAAATTGGTATAAAACCAATCATAAGAATGCCCTAAACCTTCTGATTTTGAGCTTTCAACTTTCTCACCAAAAAAAACACTCATCAAAGGTTTGAGATATAATTCCGACTCTTGAATTTGATTTTGATTACTTGGTTCATATATAAATTCTTTGATTTCTGTAAATTCGTTGGTTTTTTTATTAGCATCAATTAGTTGAAAGAAATATTTTTTTGAACTATCATTTGAAAAAATAATTTTAAAAAAATATGCATAAACCTCATCTTTATTCCACTCTAAAGAAATCATATTATTTTTTAATCGCTCAGTATTTGTTCCTGTAGTTTTATTAAATAAATCTGTGCGGATAAAAATTTTAGGGTGTAATCTTTTTGTACTTGCTAATTTATTCCACCAATACTCAACCAAAGGTGATGCTGTAACTGCCCAATATTCTGGTTTTATAAGATTATCCAACTGGTCATATAATATAACAAGGTTAATATTTTTTTTCTCTAAAAATTCGTTCAAGTTTATTAAATCTTTTTCTATTTCTATCAATTCATCAAAGTTTTTAATAATCTTATCAAATCTTTGAGAGGTTTCTATATCAGGTTTAATATCAACAATTTTTAATTGTAGGTTTTGCGAAACAGTTGTTTCATACTCAATTTTATGCCTATCTAACATCACAGCATTCCAAGTATAAACAATCCAAAAATATTTAAAATAATATGATTTATCCTTAATCTCAGAAACGAGCAAAGAATTAAAATCATATAACTTTCTTTCATCTTTTCCTTTTTCAGAAATAACATCAATAAATACAAAAGTTTCATTACCTTTTCCTGCACGTCTTTTGAGTTCATTCTGAATATCATTCAAACTACTATCTTTAAGGGTTTTATATAAATAAGTTTTTCCTGTTCCTTTAAAACCTTGAATAATAAAATGAGACTTATTAAATATTTGCTCCATTGATTTTCGATAAAAGAATTTATTATTATTGATAATATTTTCTTCTTCTGCAAAATTTTTTGGTAAACTTAATTGTAAATTTTCCAATATTTTTTGTCTCAAATCAGCATTTTCTAATTTCCCTTCTTTTTCAACAGGAAATATTTTTTTAACGGATACAAAATCATTAATAGTCGAAAAAATATTTTCTAAGTCTGCTACTTTTTTTTGTCTTACCAAAGAAACAATATCATTTTCTTCAAAGGTTTGAATAATTTGATTATTTATGTCTGATTTATGAATTAAGCCAATTTTTTCGAGTTCATTTTTTCGATTTAACGGGAGTATATTTACCAATTGACCTAAATCAAATTGTATATAAGTTTTAAATCTTTCATAAGATTCATTCATTTCATTTTGATTATCAGGTAAAATAGAATTAACCAATAATAATTCTGTAGATGAGTTATATTGTTTAATTTTATCCAATAAAAACTCTAAACCAGGTTTAGTTTGTTCTGAACTTCCAAAAAAGCCGACAATTCCGTCAGACATAGTAAGTGCTAACATTCCATAAACATCATTAAAACCTGTTCTTGAGTCTATTAGTATAATATCAGGATTTAATTCTTGTTTTATTTTGATAAATAAATTTTGAAAATTACTAATCAGCCTTTCTTCACTTGCGAAGTCTAATCTTGCTAATGCTTCCAAATAATCTTCTCTATTTTCTTTTCCTAATAAATTACCCGCAGGAAAGATAGTTATTTTACCTTCTTCGCCTGAATGTTGCCTCTCTAATTGCACATAGTAATTTTTTAAATCAATATTATCAATATTTTTTATAAACTGTGCATCAAGTAAGTATTCAATAATACCATTTTTTTGTCCATTTAGTAGTTCTTTGTTATTTGATAAATTAAAAAAGTTTAAATAACCTGGTGCTTCTAAGTCAAAATCCATTACTACTACTTTCTTTCCTTTATGTTGTGCTAAATGCAAAGCATAGGATGTCATAGTTGTAGTCCTGCCCATTCCACCTTTATAACTATAAAAAGTAATAAGAGTTGGTATTAAATTATTATCTTTTAATTTTTTTATATTTTCTATTAAACTTGATTGTTGGGCGTGCAACAAGGAATGAAACCTGTATTTTAGTCCATAATTAATAACTTCATTAGTTTCAAAAATATGTGAAATAGCAATAGAATCTTCTTTTTCTAATTCTGTATAAAATAAAAAACGGATCTTATATTCAAAAAATTCATTATGCAATTGTTCTTCTAAAAGTGTTTTTTCATTTGTGATGATATATACCTCAATAATCACACTCAATCTTACAAATATTTTAAAATCAATTATTAATTGATTATTTTTATATTCAGCAAGAAACATTTCAATATTTTTTGCTTTATTTAATAAATTTAACATATTTTGATTTTTATTTTAATGATATACAATTTTTTTAGTAGACTAACTTTTTACTCAAAAATAAGATGTAAAATGAAATAAAAAACAATTCCAATATTTTTGTTAGTTATTTTGGTTCTTTTAAAACTTATACGGAAAGAATATGTGTTGTCAAATATTCTTAATAACACCTAAATAAACTTTTTCAGCAAGATTTAAAAGATTTGTTATTTGTGCAATTGTAAATGGTGGATCTTCTATTAAATACCTTTTTTCTGGCTCCCAATCTCTTACCAATCTATACAATTCTAAAATTTCTGGATTTAAAGAAGTATCATCATAATTTGAAATAAGAGGTATTGTATTACCACTCAAAATCAAGTGTAATAATTCTATATTTTTCCAGAATTTATGTCCATTCACACAATAATTTGTACTATGTAAAGGCGTTTGACTCAAACTCAAATGCAATTTAGGATTATATTTAGGGTAAAAAGCGAAATAAATATTGGGTGGATTGTGATAATAGGCACCACCATTGCCAAATATGTTTTTATTTTTGATATTTTCTGTTATTACCGTTTCAAATTCAATTTGATGAAAGTCAAAAGCTTTTTTATAAATCCCATAAGTAATGACACATTCAAATATATAACCTGATAAATAATAAATATCCATCAGCAAAAGATTCCTATCTTTATCTCTTAATAATTTATTAAAGTTTTCTGTTGCAAGCATGTTTAAAATAGCTTTACAAGCTTTTAAATGTTTTTCTGCTGCTGTTTGATATTCACTAAATTGCATCTAATATTTTTAAATTATATTTATTTTAATATTTATACTTATATGTTGCAAAAATAAAATAAAAATCAATCAATAACAACCTTTTATGTATTTTATTTCTTAAAAAACCTATTTAAATCCCAAAAAATCATAGTGATTAACTCATAATAATCTTACAAAAATAGAATCATAACTTATCAAAAACCAAATAAGGAAACAAACCTGTAAGCAAAGTCAAAAATGATAAAACAATTAAAATAAACCATTCACTTATAAACAAATCTTTTACATTTTCAGTGTTGATATTTTTGTTTTCTCGCACCCAAAATTCTCCAAAAAACATTCTTTGTAATGTCCAAAGAAAATATCCCGCCCCTAAAATAATACCAACTACCCCTAACAAAACATACACAAAACCCAATTGATGAGATTTGAAAGCCCCTAATAAAGTAAATAGTTCACCAATAAAACCCGAAAAAACAGGCAAACCTAAGGAAGCAAAAAAACCAATCATCACAAAACTTGTATAAAATGGCATTTTTTCACTCAAACCTTTGTAATTGTCAATATTTCTATCGTGTGTTCTTACATATAAAATACCTACTAAAACAAACAACATAGCAGACAAAATTCCGTGACTAAACATCTGAAAAATAGCCCCTTGTGTGCCTTCCTGCGTATGTGAAGCAAAACCTAACAACACAAAACCCATGTGAGAAACCGAAGAATAAGCCACCATTTTTTTTAAATCTGTCATCGCTAACGCATTCATCGCTCCATAAATAATAGAAATAACACCTAAAATGGCTAAAATTGTGCTGGATTGCAATGCTACTTCAGGAAAAATACCAAAACCAAAACGATAAATACCATAACCGCCTACTTTCAAAAGCACTCCCGCCAAAACCACAGACACAGGCGTAGGGGCTTCTACGTGTGCATCAGGCAACCACGTATGAAAAGGAAAACTTGGTAGTTTAATCAAAAAACCTATTACTAACAACCAAAATGCCCACTTTTGCCAATTTGTTATTTTTTTATTTTTGGAATACAAAACAGAATCGGGTAAAATATTATCTTTATTCATCATTAATTTGATATTGAACGAATGAACAAAATCTTCTTTATTGATTTCTTTTTTTTGAATACTTTTTAAAAGTTCTTTGGTAGTGATATCCAATTTTTTGCTTGTTTTTTCTAAGTCTATGGTGGATAAATTTAAGGCAATCATCGATATTAAAATCAAAAGAGAACCTAATAATGTATAAATAAAAAACTTCATTGACGCATATTCGCGTCTTTCTCCACCCCATATTCCTATCAAAAAAAACATAGGCAATAACATAAATTCAAAAAATAAATAAAATAAAAAGAAATCCCAAGCCACAAAACAGCCTACAATTGTCCCTGATAATATTAAATATAACGAAAAATAACCTTTGACTTGTTTTTTTATCTGCCAAGAAACCATCGCACCTACCCACATTACCAAAGCCGATAACCAAACCATTACCAAACTAAAACCATCTAAGGCAAGATAGTATTCGATAGAAATATATCCAAAATCACCCAAAGAAAGATTTATCCACTCTATTTTTTCTGAAAATTGTAAATATTTTTGAGGCGAAAATTTGAAATATAAAATTGATGAAAGCAATAATTCTATGCTTGTAACAAACAAAGTAATGTAAAAAAATAAAGAAGTATTTTTTTTACTCGATAAAAATAGCAAAAGTACACCCGAAAATATAGGAAAAAATATCAGAATCGAAAGCCACATAAGATTGTTTGAAAAACAAGATAAATATTAAAAACGCACAAAGTTAGTTTATTTTTATATCTTCTACAAAAACCAATTCATTTTTTATGGTAATATTATCAAAAAAAATAAAAATGAACATAGAAAAAAACTAAAATTTAAAACCTCTCAAAAATTCATCAACTTTCATTTTCTTTTTGCCTTCTAATTGCAGTTCTTCGATAGATAAATAGCCGTCAGCACATTGTAAAAAAAGTAGATTTTTATTATCTGTGATAAATTTTTGTTTTTGTTCCAATAAATTTTCGGGAACTTCTGTATGAATATTTGTCTGAAAAATCTTACAATTTTTATTCGCTAAATTTATCCACGCAGACGGATAAGGCGAAAGTCCACGCACAAAATTATGCACATCAATTTTATTTTTTGTGGTATCAATTTCGCAAGTTTCTCTAAATATTTTAGGGGCGTGTTTGTTATCTTTTTGATTATATTTTTGTTCTATTTTTGGATAATTGCCGTTTTCAATTGCATTAACGGTTTTTAACAACAAATCTGCTCCTTGTATTTTCATTTTTTCGTACAAAGAACCAATATTATCTTCCTCCAAAATAGGAGTTTTTTCTTGAAAAATAATTTCACCTGTATCGATTTCGTGCTTCAAAAAAAAAGTAGTTAAACCTGTTTCTTTTTCTCCATTGATAATCGCCCAATTGATGGGAGCGGCACCGCGATAAGCAGGCAACAAAGAGGCGTGCAAATTGAAAGTTCCCAAAGGTGGCATATCCCAAACCACTTCAGGTAACATTCTAAAAGCAACCACAATCTGTAAATCGGCTTTCAACGCTTTTAATTCTTCCAAAAAAAATTCATCTTTGAGTTTTTCAGGTTGTAAAATAGGAATATCGTATTTTAAAGCACATTTTTTGACATCAGAAACCAGCATTTGATTGCCCCTCCCTCCTATCTTGTCCGTAGCAGTGATGACAGCCACAACATTCACTCCATTTTCTACTAATTTTTCTAAACTTGGAACAGCAAAATCTGGCGTTCCCATAAAAATTATCCTTAATTTTTTATTCATAATTGTTCGTTTTGTGTGATATAAACATAAAATCGTTTTTTATTTTGCAAAGATAAAGACCAAGTAGAACAAAACAAAATTTATCAAACAAAAAACAAATCCTTATCAAAACGTGAGTTTAGGATAACTTTTGTTTATAAACAATTGGTTTTCAATTATTTATACATAAATATTATTTTTATTTTAATATTCTGACTGGTCATTTGAAATAATGGTCTGTACCAAAGTTTACGAAGGTCTGACCTTGTTTTTTTGAAAAATTACACGTTTTTTGAACTATTGTTATCCCGAACTCACATAAAAATCAAAAAAAAATCTAAAAATTAACACTAATTTTTAGATTTTTTTTTGTTTTTAAATAGTAGCGAGGACGGGAGTCGAACCCGTGACCTTTGGGTTATGAATCCAACGCTCTAACCATCTGAGCTACCTCGCCTTTTTTTGATGTGCAAAGGTAAACAAAATTTTTAAAATAAAAAAAAAAAGTGATTTTTTTTTCATTTTTTTTTTATTTTTCAAAAATAATACCTAACATTACAATATTTTTATTACAAAACTTAAAATAAAATTAAAATGATGGCAAAATATAAATACGTCGAAGAGTTTGAATTGGAGGGAAGTCCTAAATCAATCTATCCTTATTTACAAAATATAGGCAATTTAAAAGAATGGTTTGCTGCTAAAATCATCGTAGAAAAAGATAATATTATTAATTTTATGTGGGACGACCAAAATCATTTTGCACGCATCACTCATTCACAAGTCAATAAATATATTCGATACGAGTTTTTAGATGATAAAAAACAAATCGTTGTCAATGATGCTTCTTATTTGGAATTTAGATTGTCGCAAAGCGAATTAACAAGAGCAACTTTTTTGAAAATAACTGATTATTCTGAAATGGTAAACGAAAATGATTTGAAAGCCCTTTGGGAAGAATTGATAGAACAATTAAGAAATGTATCAGGTTCATAAAAATTAGTAAAAAAAATGCTAAAAAAACACTTTTTTTTTGTAAATTCTAAAAAATGTAGTATATTCACGTTTTAAAACTCAATTTTTGTTATAAAATTAACTTATGAAAAATAATAAGATATTGATTTTCAATCAATTATCAACTAATTTTTTTGTTTTATCATTAAAATTATTTTCTATTTTATTTTTTTATTCTACTTTCATTTTTGCTCAAAATGATTTAGTTACTTTATTAAATCAATTTAAAACAGAACAAAATGAAACGCAAAAATTAAATTATAGTTTAAAAATTGCAAGGACTTATGCCAAAAATACAAACTATGAAAAATCTATCGAGTATTATTTTAAATCAGAATCTTTGGCTGAAAAAATAAATGATAGAAAAAATTTGGCTGTGATATACGAAGAATTAGGAATTTTGTATCAAAATTGGAATGGCTACGAAAAATCTATCGGCTATTTCCAAGATGCTTTACAAATTGAAACGCAACAAAATAATATTGCAAAACATATTCAACTCAAACAACGCATTGCTTGGGCTAATTTTCAACTCAAAAAATATAAAGAATCTGCTCAGGAATACGAAAAAGTGCTGGCTTTACAAAAAACATTAAAAAATACAAGTTTGGCACAAGCCGATACGTATAATCAGCTATCTGTATTGGCTGAAATAAATCAAAATTATAATCAAGCCATCGAATATAGTCAAAATGCTCTCGAATTACATCAAAATAATAACCAATACGAAAGTGCGGCACAAGATTATAATAATTTGGGAGTATTACATCAAAAAATAGGTGATAGAAAAAAATCTATTGCATATTTTAATTTGGCAATCCAAACCAATAAAACTTTACTTAGTTTTTTACCAAATACCGAACAAGAAGCAACACTTTATAATAATTTAGGAGTAATTCGTACTAATATGCGTGAATATTCTGATGCGTTGTTATATTATACAAAAGCCCAAGAAATTCGACAAAAAAACAACCAAAAAGAAGAATTGGCTGAATCTATTAATTATATCGCAGCTAATTTTTATTTAGAAGGAGAAATGGAAAAAGCACTTTTAAAAGTAAATAAAGCCATAGAAATTGGAAAAAATGTTAATTCTGCCGAACAACTAAAAAATAGTTATCGCATTCTTTCTGATATCTATAAAGCAGAAGGAAATTTGAAAGAATATGAAACCGCCAACAAAAATTTTACTAAATATGATGACATCATCAAGAAAAAAATAAACGATAAAAACCAAGAAATTTTAGCCCGAAAAGCCGCCATCGAAGAACTCGAAGGCAAACTAAAATTAGCAACTTCTGAAAGCGAAAAACAAGAATTAGAAACAAAAAAGAAAGCCTTAGAATTAGAAAATATTAAAAAAGAAAAAGATTTGGCACAAGAACGCAGCGAAAATGCACAAAAAGAAGCCGAATTAGCAAGGTCAAAAGCTGAAAAATCTCAAAAAGAAGCCGAATTAGCACGCGCCAATGCACAAACCGCCTTAGCAGAAAGTGCCAGAAATAAAGCAGAAAGCGATAGAAATAAAGCAGAAAGCGAAAACGCAAAAGCACAAGCCATCGCCGAAAAAATCAAAAGAGAGGACGCAGACCAAAAAAGACAACTTTCTGAAGCAAAAGCAAAACAAGCACTCAACGAACAACAAAGGCTAAAATCGGAAAGAGCAAAAGAAAATCAATTGTATTTATTTTCTGTTGTGGCGGGCTTCTTGACTTTAGTTATTGGATTTATTTTGTTTTTCTTTTATAAAAATAGAGAAAAAAATAAATTATTACAAAAAATTAATAGCGAACTTCAAACTAAAAACGAAGAAATTAATCAACAAAAAGAAGAAATTGAAACGCAAAAAGAAGCATTAGACATCGAAAAACAAAAATCTGACGAATTATTATTGAATATTTTGCCACTATCTATTGCCCAAGAATTAAAAACAGTCGGAAGTGCTACACCTCAATTTTACAATAAAGTAACGGTTTTGTTTACAGATTTCAGAGGTTTTACTAATATTGCCGCCAAAATGACTCCTGCAGAAGTGATTAAAGAATTAGATTATTGTTTTTTGAATTTTGATAATATTATCGGAAAATACAATCTTGAAAAAATAAAAACTATCGGTGATGCCTATATGTGTGCGGGAGGAATCCCCATTGCAAACGAAACCAATCCTTTTGATGCGATAAGAGCAGGTTTAGAAATTCAAAAATTTATGCAAAATTGGATAAATGAAAAAAAAGCAAAAGGCTTGGAAACTTGGGAAGTTCGCTTGGGCATACACACAGGAGAGGTAATTGCGGGCGTGGTGGGAAACAAAAAATTTGCGTATGATATTTGGGGCGATGCCGTCAATACTGCCTCTCGTATGGAAAGCAGTGGTGATGTGGGCATGGTCAATATCTCAGGAAGTACTTATGAATACATCAAAGATTTTTTTGATTGTACTTACAGAGGAAAAGTGCATGCAAAAAATAAAGGCGATGTAGATATGTATTTTGTCAATTTTGAAAAAAAATAACTTTCCAAAAGTTCTAAACTTTTGGAAAGTTGAGGATAAAAGTTTAAGTTCAAAAAAACCTAATTTATCAACTGACTTATCAAAGATAAACTAAAAAAACTTAATAAAAACCAACCTATAAAACCTTCCAAAACAGTAATATACATCGGTAAGCCTTTTAATTCTGTGTTGCCAAAACCTAATGTGGTAAATAAATTGATACTCAATGCCAAACAATCCATTAATCTCAAAAAAAGATTTTCAAAAACTAAAAATAAAACCAATGAAAATAAAATTATTTTCCCTATCCATTGATTCGATTTGTGTTTTGATTTTGTGAATTTCATAATAAAATTACTGCTCGAAAACCAAAATTCTATTCTTTTGATGTATAAATATTTAAGCACATAATCAGGAATGGCTACCCAATAAAAAAAGAACGGAACT
>RDXZ01000121.1 GCA_004293265.1 Bacteroidota bacterium
AAAATTACTGCTATCAATATGATTCAAGAGGGTTTTGGTAATGATATTATTTCAAAACTCACAAGTTTATCTATTTCAGCAATAGAAAAAATAAGAAAAAAATTGAAAAAATAGTTTTTTTCCTTTCTCTTGCCTTTGGAACAAAGGCAAGAGAAAGGTCATTTTTACCAAATACAGCCATCGATAAAAAGGCATAATAAAGAAACAAAAAAAACCACAAATCATTATGGAATAACAAGAGTTTGTCCAAAGTTTAATATTTATTTTTTGTTCCTAAAACATTTGCAAGTTTTATTTTTTTATCAAATTATTTTTTAGTAATTTTGCAAAAAATAAAAATTATATGCAATGAAAAAAATATTTTTTATCTTCGTATTTATCACAAGTATTGCTTTAGAAAGCACAGGACAAGAAAAATTAAAAACCAAAAATGGTTTACAATACACACTTTTATCTTCTAATGCTAATTTTTTTGTTAGAAAAAAACTTAATAATTCAGATGAGATTTTAAATAATCTTGGTTTTGCAAACAATCAATTATTTTTAAATATGGTCAATAAACTAAAACCTAAAACAGGTAAAGTCGGAGATATTGCCAAAATAAATGTTGTTTTAAAAAATTATAAAGATTCTATTATTTTTGAAAGACTTGTCGAAAAAGAACCCGTTAAAAACGCTCAAAAAGGTGATATTACCGAAATTATGCAATATATGGCAGAAGGCGATAGCGTACTTTGTGTCATATCGGTAGATTCTTTGTTTGTAGGAGAAATGGCGGCACAACGTCCTGCCTTTTTTCCTCTTGGAACTGATATGAAATATTATCTAAAAATGTATAGTTTGAAAAATGCTGAACTACTCAGATTAGCAGAAGAAGCAAAAATGGCGGCACTCAAAGCCAAACAAGCAAAAGAAATCCAAGAATATGCCATTCAAAATAAACTCGATTTGATGACTACCCCATCAGGTTTGTATTATGTCATTACCAAAAAAAATCCCACAGGTGCGCCCGCGAAAAATGGTGTGAATGTAGGCGTAAATTATGTAGGACAATTATTAAACGGAAAAGTATTTGATACAAGTATCAAAGAAGTTGCACAAAAAGCTGGAAAATTTGTCGAAGGTACGCCTTACGAACCACTTAGATTTATGTTAGGACAACAAGGAATTATTAGAGGTTGGAATGACGGAATTATATTGATGAGAACAGGCGAAAAAGCAACACTTTTGGTTCCTTCTTATTTGGCTTATGGTGAAAGGTCGCCAACACCTGATATTCCTGCCAATAGTATTTTGAGATTTGATGTGGAATTGACGCAAGTAGAATTAACAAAAACAGACGCAGAAAGAAAATCTGACGAAATGAAAGAAATTCAAAATTATGCCATTAAAAGTAAATTAAAATTATCAAAAACCGCCTCTGGTTTGCATTATGTAATTACCAAAAAAAATCCTACAGGCAAACAAGCCACAAACGGCTCAAATGTTAGCGTAAGCTATGTAGGACAATTGTTGAACGGAAAAATATTTGATACAAGTATCAAAGAAATAGCCGAAAAAGCTGGTAAATATATGGCAGGAAGACCTTATGAACCTTATAAATTTCCATTAGGACAATCAAGAGTTATCAAAGGTTGGGACGAAGGCATTGCGTTGATGAAAACAGGCGAACAAGCCATACTTTTAGTCCCTTCTTCTTTGGCTTATGGCGATAGACCACCAACACCTGATATTCCTGTCAATGGTATTTTAAGATTTGATGTGGAATTGACGCAAGTAGATTAAAATTATAATCACTTAACTTTCCAAAAGTTTTAAATTTTTGGAAAGTCAAATTTTTTGGAAAGTTAGCGACTATTTTAGTCGTTTTTTTTATAATTTTTCCAAAAAATAAAAAAATATCATTATTTTTGCAAGATATAAAATTTGCCTAAAAAAATTATGAAAAAAAATATACTACAAAAATATTCGTTATTTTTATTACTCTTTTGTTTTACTTTTCAGTTTGCACACGCACAATGTAACCCGAAAATTGATAGTTTATTGACTATTTACTCAAAACACGTCAAAGAAAATGCTGTTCGAAAAGAAACACAAGTTTTAAACGAATTAGCAAGAGAATATATTTTGATTGGGCAAAAAGAAGAAGCACTTGATTATGGTTCACAAGCATTGTCTTTGGCTGAAAAAATAAAAGATACACGTCAAATTGTTTTTGCACTCCGAAATATTGGTTTGGTACAATACAAACTTGACCCACAAAAATTTGAAAATACGGTCAGTTTATTTAAAAAAGCCATCAATTTATCTGAAAAATCAGCCGAAAAACTTGATTACGCTCACGTATGTGCGGATTACGCAAGATTTTATTATGAAATCAAATATATAAAAGAAGCTTATTTGGATTCCGCAAGCAAATATTATAACATTACTTACGCCATATATAAAGGATTAAACCAAAAAAATAAATTGTCTGCGACTGCGGAGGCTTTGGCAGAAGTATATTTTGAAAAAGGCGACCAAGACAAAGCCTTAGAATACTCTGATAAATCTTTGGAAGCCTTAGATGTAGCAAGTTTTAGCAAAGCAAGTATCATCAAACGCTCTTTGGACGCAAAAATTTCTGCTGATGCTGGTTTTAGATATGTAAGTATTTTTGCTTTGATTTTGATGGTCGTTTTTATAGCCGTTTTAATTCGCTCTTTTTTGATTGCCAAAACACATTCACAAGAATTACAAGGGCAAAAAGATGAATTATCTAAAACAAATAAAGAAATTGAAATACAAAAAAATGAATTGGAAGAAAAAAATATACGTATCAAAAGGTCTTTCCAAGAATTAGAAGATAAAACTAAAAAAATTGAAGCACAAAATCGTGAGATTGAAATTCAAAAAGAAGAATTGCAAATCAAAGGAAATGAATTATTAGAAAAAAATGAAGAACTTTTACAACAACAAGAAGAAATAAAAACACAAAGAGATAATTTAGGAATTAAAACCGAAGAATTAGAAAAATCTTATGAAACGATTACAATTTTAAGCAAAATCGGACAAAGTATTACTTCGTCTTTGAAATTGGAGGAGGTTTTTGTAAGTTTGTATCATTATATTAAAGAATTGATGCACGCAGATGGTATTGCTGTGGCAGAATACGAAATCGAGGACAATCATTTGGCGTATAAATTTGTATTGGAAGGGGAAAATAAAAAAAATTATGCACCGCTTTCTCTCAAAAATCAAAAACATCCTGCAACTTGGTGTATAAAAAATGCTATTCCGATTACTATTCAAAGCCAACAAGATTTGATTGCCAGATATGAATTTACAGAAGATAATTGGAATTCTGATTTTCAATCAGGAATTTATATGCCTTTGTTGAGCGCAACAAAAGTTATCGGAATTATAGCCATTTTTAGTAAAGATAAATATGCTTACACACCACAACACCTCGAAATGATAAAAACTTTGAGTGCTTATACCACAATCGCTCTCAAAAATGCAGAAACTTACGAAATTTTGAACGCCGCACAACAACAACTAATCGAATCTGAAAAAATGGCTGCCTTAGGAAATCTGGTCGCAGGCGTAGCACACGAAATCAATACGCCAGTCGGAATTTGTGTAACCGCCGCATCAAGATTAGATAGCAAAACCAAAGAACTTAATAATTTGATGGAAAGTGGGCAAATGAAAAAGAAAGATTTGAGCGATTTTATTGCTACTTCACAAGAAGGAATGAAAATTTTATTGACAAATTTGCAAAGAGCTGCTGATTTGGTACAAGGTTTCAAACGAGTAGCAGTGGAACAATCTATTGAAACCAAACGCACTTTTGAACTCAAAAAATACCTCGAAGAAACAATTATGTCTTTAAGACCTGAACTCAAAAATAAGCCTTATCAAATAGAATTAGACTTAGAAGATATACAAATAAATAGTTTTGCAGGTGGATTTTCACAAATATTAACCAATTTGATTATGAACTCAATTATTCACGGCTTCAAAGGACGTGAAAATGGTATTATCAAAATAGAAACAAAACAAAAAAATAAATCTGTTATTTTTGTGTATAGTGATAATGGCAATGGTATGACTCCCGAAGTGCAAGCCAAAATTTATGAACCTTTTTTTACGACCAACCGCGAAAATGGTGGCAGTGGTTTGGGTATGAATATTGTCTATAATTTGGCTGTTCAAAAATTAGGTGGAAAACTAACTTTGGAAAGTGAAGAAAATAAAGGAGTTCGTTTTACTTTTGAAATTCCTTTGGGTGTATAAATCAAATAATATACAACTAAAAATAAATATCTACAAACATTTTAATCTCTTTTGAAGTTAAAGTAGTAAGTATTTTTACTTATTTTTTAATTATTTTTACCTATTTTTATGACTGAAAAAAAATATCCTATTACAACCGTTGGTGCTTTGATTTTTAATGAAAAAAATGAATTTTTGTTAGTAAAAACTTATAAATGGAAAGGAAAATATGGAGTTCCTGGTGGCAAAATTGATATGGGAGAAACCGCAGAATATGCTTTACACAGAGAAATCAAAGAAGAAACTAATTTATCTGTCGAAAATGTAAAATTTATAGTGATGCAAGATTGTATTTTTTCGGAGGAATTTCATACCCCCAAACATTTTATTTTTTTAAACTATAGTTGTGTAACTAAAAATCCAGAAGAAATCATATTGAATGATGAAGCACACGAATATATTTGGGTAAATAAACAAGAAGCCGCCAAGATGGACTTAAATTTACCTACCAAAAAATTGATAGAAATGATTGGTTAAAAAATAACCTTATTTTTAAAACGAAAAAAAAAAATCTCAAAAACATAAAATTTATTTTATATTCTTGAGAATTTAAAAAATTACTTAAATAATCAAATTTTCAAAACGGACAAGTAGTTATTTTAATTTATAAAATGTACTACTTTCATATTTTCTCAATAAATCACTTACGGTAAATAAACCATTCCCGAAATCCACCCCTGTTTCTAAATATCTAATTGTTCCGTGTGGGGCGTAGTGCATTGCTACAAGCAAGTTTGTACGATGTAACAAAATACCATTATGATATTTGAATTCGTATTTTTTGATGTTTAGCAACTCCTCATACATTTTTGCTAATTTTACCATCAATTGGTCTTGCTCTTGGCAAGTCATTGGGATTTTATACCCGTACTTTTGTATCAAATAAGGTGTAACTTGATAACGACCGTAAGTCGAGTTATAAGGATCCATTATTTGACATTGAAATCTACTCTCTTTTTCTGCTATTAAATATAACAACTTGTCGTAATCATACTGCAAATCCATATTTAGATTTAGCAGACTATTGAGCATTAGGATAAAAAACATTACGCTTAATTTTGGTGAAACCATCTCCTCTACAACTGAGGCATTCATTACTGAAATTTGTATTTTTTCTTGTTTTAAGGCATTTTATTGCACTTATTGAAGATGTTGCATTTATCTTAAAAGTAAAAAAATATACATACTATTTATAATTTTTTAGCAAATGCTATTATTTTTAATATAACCACAAAAAATAAAGCGTTCATTTCTAAACACTCGGAATTGGGCTTTTTTTATGATGTATTTTACTTTTTTTTACTATTTTTTTTGTTGTTTTTTAGTACCCAGAGCCGGGCTCGAACCGGCATGAACTTGCATTCACTGGTGTTTGAGACCAGCGCGTCTACCGATTCCGCCATCTGGGCATATTATTGTTTCGGTACTTCGTTTTTCACAATGCAAAGTAAAAGGTATTTTTGTATATTTCCAAATTTTTTCTAAAAAATTTTCAAAAAAAAGTAAAAAATCTTGAAATAGTTATATTTTTTTTATGAAAAAGTAAAAAAATGACTATTTTTTAAATTATTTTTAGTGTTTTTTATTAAAAATATAGTTTATCAAATCGATAATTCAGGGATTATTTTTGGATAATGGTTGTTCAAAAATTTCGTTGGTTTATATTTATGTGGATAAAAATTGAATAATTGAAACTAAAATAACAAGAATCAATAAATAATAAGTATAAATTTTGGCTTTGGGAGAATTAGAAGCAAATTTTGCCCCAATATATGCTCCAATTGATTGCCCAACGGCTGTAAAAATTCCCCAAAACCAATTCACTTGACCTTGCCAAATAAATACACACAACACAGGCAACGCATACGCACCAATGACCAAGACTTTCAAACCATTTGCCTCTGTCAAATCGTATCGAATTTGTAAGACTAATATCGATAACAACACAACGCCCACGCTTGCCTGAATAAATCCGCCGTAAAAACCAGCCAAAAACATCAGTAACCAAGTAGAAAAATGATACAAACGCAAGGTTTCGTTTTCTTTTGTTTTTAGCCATTTTTCTGGTTTGAGAATCACAACGCCCAACATTATAAACATCAAAACAACAATAAATGACTTTAAATCGTCTGCTTTCATTTGTGTAGAAAAATAAGCACCAATCAATCCGCCCAAAATAGCAGGAAAAATCAGTGGCAGAAGATTTTTTTTCCAATCTAATTTTTTTTCTTTCAAAAAAATTATCATTCCTGTCAAACTCTGAAAAAAAATAGCAATTCGATTTGTTCCATTGGCAACATTGGCAGAAAGTCCCATATTCATCAAAATAGGCAACATTACTAAGCTTCCACTTCCTGCTAATGTATTAATAAAACCAATCAAAATGCTAATCAAAAAGATAAATAAATAAATCATTTTCTTTTCATTCTTTTACTTTTTCAGCCAAAGTTTTTACTCGTTGAGCATCGTCTTCAGCTTTGAGTGCTAAAATTTCTTTGTCCAAACTTGTGATAATTGTTTCCAAATTTTTCACTCTTTCGTTCATATTTTTGCTTTCCGCCAAAGATTGTCTTAATAAATCCAAATCCTCAGGAGCCAAACCAACCCTATTTTGTATTTTTAGTTTTTGTAGCTTATAATAAAAACTACCTAAAATAGCAGAAATAGGAATCGAAAAAATCATAATTGGTGCAATAACATCAGGACGAAAAATAGCACGAATTATCTCTAAAAAACTGCCCAAAATAACGCAAAAAGAAACCATATTTTTATAAATGTTTAAATTAATTTAATACCTTGTAATACATACTACTATACAATACAAAGTTACGTAAAAAAGTTTCAAAAGTTACATTTTTTTTGAAAAAAATATTTTTTAGTATTGAATTAATGATTTTATTTCATAATTTGTTAGTTTATTTCTTCCATTTAAAAAAGGAATTTCTATCAAAAATGAAAATTGTACGATTTCTCCACCTGCTTTTTCAACTAATTTAGAAACTGCTTCGGCTGTACCGCCTGTGGCTAATACATCGTCATGCACCAACACTTTTTCTCCTTTTTGAATGGCATCTATGTGCATTTCTAAGGTATCTGTGCCGTATTCTAATTGATATTCTTGTTTAAAAACCTCCGAAGGTAATTTTCCGGGCTTTCTAACAGGTACAAAACCTGCTTTTAATTGTGTTGCCAACCAAAGTGCATACATAAATCCTCTTGATTCGATGCCGATTACTTTATCGACTTTGAGGTGTTTTGCGTTCTCAAAAAGTTGATTTCCTGCTAATTGTAAGGCATTAGCATCTTTTAATAAGGTTGTAATATCTTTAAAACTTACGCCTTGTTTTGGAAAATCGCTGACTGTACGAATATATTGTTCTAAATTTGACATTTGAAATGTATTTTTTTTGCAAAAATAATAATATTTTTTCTATATCTATAAAAAAATAATGTTTTTATTTTGATAATAAGCAAAAAAAATAACAAATTCGTTTTATTCGATACCAATTTCATCAATTTGCTTCATATATATATGTGTATGTGTGAGCGCAGTGATTATTTTTTGGTAATGAACAATATCATCGAGGCTCAAAATTGTGTCTTTTCTATCTTTGAGCCATTTTTGAGCAGGTTGATAACCTCCAATATAAAACTCCCAAACGTTTTTTGGCACATTTGAAAAATATTGTTTTTCATTGATAAAAACTTTTTCGTCTTCAAATTTTATTTTTTCAATATTATTTTTTCCATTTATATCAAATTTTGTTTGGTAATTATCCACCATTTCATCTTCTAATAAATGAATTTCACGAATTTTTTTGCCAATATGTATGAGTTTCCAAAATTTGTTTTTGTCATTTGGAAAAGGAATTTTTGGGAAATCCGTTTTTAAAAATTCGCTGTATTTTTCTCGATAAATATTTGAGTGAAGTACCGCATATATATAATCCAAAATATCTATGGGAGAAAAAGTTTCTTCGTTTTTTTGTTTTTCATTGACAAATATTAAATCTAAGTTTTGTGCAATATTTTTGATAATTTTTGAACTTAAATTAGGGACTCTTTCTACGTCTTGTTCGTTTTGTGCTGGGTTATTTTGTTGATTTTCAAGGTCTTTTATTTGATTTTCAATTTTTTCAACGCTTGTTTTTGCTTCTTCGTAAGTGCTTTTATTTTCTTCAAAAAGTGTATTTTTTTCAGTATCAGGCTTTTCGATGGCTTCATAAAAAGGCAAAACGGTTTTATTAAAAAAATCTTTAATTTGTTTCAAATGTTCTTTTGCTTGTTTCAAACGAATCATTAAATCATATTTATCTCTTTGAATTTTGGATAGAAAAAGTTGCGATATTTTTTTCTTTTTAGGATAAAGATACAAAGGAAATAAATAATTAATATCCAAAGAAGAAATGGCAGTAGAACCAGAAATAATATTTTTGGTAATAAAAATCTCTTGCCAATTGGTATTGCTTCGAGAACGTCTTATGCTTATCAAACCCAAATTTTCATTCTCTAAAAAATGTTGCATTACTTCGTGTCTTGGCATACAATGAAAACCTTTTGAATTTCCTGTATAAAAAGTATATCTTTCATCAAAAGGTCGATAAGAAATCTTAACAAAATAACCTTTTTTAGGATAATGATTTTGCAAATCTTTTTTAGCTAAATTAACTTTCCAATCTCTGGCATCTTTACCCAAATTAAATTCATATCTTGCAGTTTCATCATCTAAACTTATAAATTTATCAATATTTTCTTTTAATTTTTTTTCTGAAAAATGAATTGTAAACTCATCTCTTGCCGTAACAATTCCAACAGAATTTACCTCAAATAATTCGGTTATCGAAAAGCCTTTGTCATAATTTTTTTGTTCTTCAAAATCTTTATTCACAAAAAAATAATTAGGTGCAATATTAGATAATTCTTTGTATGGAACACTTTTTAAAGAATTTTGATTTAAAAATTCATATTTAAACTCACGCTTGCCAAATAAATCAAAATGAAAAACTTTGCCTAATTCATTGTTTTTTTTGCTACCATTTTTGATAAAAATATTGATAGAAACGCCTTGCATTATATCAAAAACGTTCATATCTATCGAACCATCAGGAGAAATTTCTTTTTTCTTTGCATTTCCGTGCAAGTCTATCGTATAAATTTTATCAAAAGTTTTCAATAAATGCCATCGCATTCCGCGAAATGTTGGATTATCTAAAAAACCATGTGGGTTAATAAATGCCAAAACTCCACTGCCATTTTTCTCGATAAAATACTGCCCATAACGAATAAATTTTACATAATCATCGTTCAGCCATTTTGGATTTTGCTCTTGTAATTTTTGTTTGCTGTTTGGTTCTTTTTTATAATCTTCCATTAATTTCATTATCCAACTGCCTTTATTGGCACTTTCACCGCTATATGGCGGATTTCCTAATACACACATCACAGGTGCATCTCGTTTGATAAAATTGGCTTCATTGGCTTCTGTACTCAACCAATTAGCAAACAAAGTATGGGTATCAGGATGGCTTTCTTCCAAACTATTCGTTAAAAAAATACGTAATCTTTGTTCTTTTTTGGGTGCAAATTCGGTTTCAGAAAGCAATAAATCGATTTGTAAATGTGCCATTGCGTAGCTTGCCATCAATAATTCAAAACCATTGAGGCGAGGCAACAAATAGTTTTCCACATAATCACTCCAAATGCCTTTTTGTCCTTCAAATTTTTGATAAATTTGTTCTATAATTTCAGCTAAAAAAGTTCCTGTCCCTGTGGCTGGGTCTAAAATCTGTACTTTTTGTACTTCTTTTTCAATCATTTTCCCTTGCTGATTGATTTTTATTTTGGACGTAGTTCTGTCTGCCAAACCGTCTGATAAATTAAATTCTGTTTTCAAAATCTCATCAACTGCTCTGACAATAAAACTCACAACAGGTTTTGGTGTGTACCAAACTCCTCTTGTTTTTCTCAAATTAGCATCATATTCACTCAAAAAAGTTTCATAAAAATGGATAATTGGATTTTCCATTTTTGTTGATTGACCATAATTTTTTAAAATTTCGTTTACATTACAAGCCAAAAATATTTCTACCAAACTATCGACCACCCATTTTATTCTGTCATCAATTTCTGGGCCTGCAATATAACCAAATAATTTTCTTAAAAATGGATTTGATTTTGGGATTAATTCTGCGGCTTTTTGCCTGCTAAACGTAGGCAAAGTTGGGTCGTGCAAACGTGCCGCAAACATTCCGTAGGCAATGGTTTGGGCATACACGTCTGCAAAAGATTTAGCAGTAATATCGTGAATTAAAATTTGTTTAAAAGCATTTATTTGGTCTTTTAGTGTACTTTCTTCCTTATTTTTTTCATCACTTATCAAAGATAATTCGATAGTATCAGCCAATAATCTGGCTTTTCCTGCCATCATTTCTGCTAATTTTTTTGGATTTTTGATGGTCTGTCCGATATACAAACAAAAATTTTTGATTAAGTTAGAAAAAGTTAAAAAATTATCAGGGAGTGGAAAAATTTTACCATTTTTTACTTCTCCAATTGCAATTTTTATTATAAAATTACCCTCAATATAAAAATGAAAATCTAAATAATCAGTAAAAATTAAATTATCCAAAGAGGCTTTATATCTATCAAATTGTTCTTTGTTGCCCGTTTTTTTTGCTCCCCACAAATCTTTATCACCTATATCTTTTGCCTCAATAAAACCAAAAGGAATGTCATTTTTTGTCAAAACATAATCAGGCGCACCACAAGCAATTCTTTTGGGTTCGTTAGTAACCACAATATTGTTTCCAACTACAAGGCTTTCAATCAATTGTTTTAAATCACTACGATACGTATGTTCGGTAGCAATTCCACTTATATATTCTTGGTTTAGATTTGTGATGTATTGTTGTAAGGTCATTTTTTTAGGAATAAATTAGGCTCTGGAAACAAAAGTAATGTACCAAATAAAAATAAAAATACAAAAAATAGCAATAATTTTTAAGGCAATTTTAAGCCAAATCGGCAAATCTTTTATCATTTTTTTTGAGATTAATTGAACAAAATATCTAATAAAGTTCTACATTTGAGTTCTGTTTCGAGCCATTCTTTTTCAGGCACAGAATCTTCGGTAATTCCTCCTCCTGCGTATAATTGCATACAATTTTCAAAAAATTGCAAACATCTCAAATTTACAAAAATATGTGTTTCGTTGTCTATATTGACAGGACCAAGAAAACCACTATAAAACTCTCTGTCATAGTTTTCGTTTTCCAAAATAAATTTTTCAGAAACATCTTTTGGCATACCACAAACGGCAGAAGTTGGGTGTAATAATTTTAACATCACACTGCCCAATTGACTAAAATTAGTGGCTTGCATATCGACCTCGAAAAAAGTTTTGAGATGCGCCAAATTTCCTGCCACAACGGTTTTCGGTCCTTCTTCTTCAAATTCTCTTAAACGAATTTTTTTAAAACAATTAATAATATATCGGCTGACCATAGCCTGTTCCTCGATTTCTTTTTGTCCCCAAACCATTTGATTGAGTGAAATATCAGCAGAATATTTTTGTGTTCCTGCCAAAGCAACCGTTCTAAAAATATTATTTTTATCTGTACTAATCAAAATTTCAGGCGATGCGCCCATCCACATACCCACAGAAGGAATATGAAAAATATAACAAAACGCATTGGGATATTGCTTGCATAAGTTTTGAAACGCCAACCACAAATCAAATTCAGCGGGATATTCGATGATTTTTCGGCGAGAAAGAACAACTTTTTGAAAATGTTTTCCTTGAATAGCTTTGATGCCTTTTTCGACCAAATCTAAATGATTTTTTTCTAAACTACTATTTTGGTTAGTTAGTTTTTTACATTTTTTATTCCAATTTTTATGTTGTTTTTTGGGAGTAATTTTTTCTATAAAAGATTGAAAATCAATATAATTACTATTTTTTTTTTCTTGGAATATATTTTTTTCGGGAGAATAATCAAGCCTAAAATTTTCTTCAATAAAATATGTTTGTTTCAGTTCGGGATTGACAAACGGGCTGATAACAAAACCACTTTTGGCTTGCTCTATTTCAGTATCTAAAAATTGAAACGAATCACTAAAATCAACAATCAAAGATTGAGTAGTAGTAGCAGGCAAACGCCAAGTTGCCCAAGAAAAATCGGTATGGGTAATTAGCTCAAAAACATTTTTAAAACTCGTTTTTATTTTATTTTGAACAACTTGCATTTTTTTAAATGATTAAAATTTTAGTTTAAAAACCAATGAATTGCATCTTCTGTATTATCAAAATATTTAGTTTCGAATGGTAATTGATACATTTCTTTTGCGTCATCAACCACTTGCTCAAAAGACAAAGAAGCGATAAATTCTTGTGGTTTGATTTGAGCTGTTTTTTTGATGCCAACTTCTATAAAAGCCGTTACAAAAATGGTAATTACCCATTGTTGAATATCAACCGAATAAACATTTTCAAAGTTTTTGTTATTGGCAATATAATATTTTGGTTGTAGTTTTTTTATAAAATCAACCACCAAAAGATTAGTTTCCTTTAATTCATCATCAGTTAATTTTGTACTTTCTGGTTTCGCAGAAACCTCTAATATTTTATTTTGTTCGTCAAATAAAATACTGATATAATTATTGTTTAATATTTCTTCCATTGCTACATGAATAAAATGTTGATAATAAAAGTTTAAAAAACGATTATTTTTTTATTTTTTTTGGTCATTTTCGTTTGGTTTTGTTTTTTTCTTATCATCGCCTTTGCTTCCATCTTCTTTCAAACCTAATTCTTCCAAAACCTCCTCAGTATAGTCGTGTCTTGGTTCAGCATACAAAACGGATATTCCTTCAGCATTTGACAGCACCATTTGTAACTTATTTTTGCGTGCCATTTTTTCGATGGCTTTTGACATTTCTTCCAGCGTTTTATTG
>RDXZ01000122.1 GCA_004293265.1 Bacteroidota bacterium
CCAGCATGACCTGCACCAACCACAATTACATCGTATTCTTTAAACATAATTTTATTTAATTATAAATGTTCCACGTGGAACAAAGATTTTTAATAATCAATTTGTTTTTATCTCTTTTTTCCATATACAATGTTAATGAATCATTATTGTTCATTGTTTTCAAAATTTTGTGCATATTAATGATATTTAATCCTATTACATATGTTGAATCACAATAATAACTTTCAAATTTGTCAGCGTATAATTTAAGATGAACAAGAACGTTTTTAGTACTATCTAATGTAATAATTTTCATACCATCTTTGTCAATCAAAATATTTGTTTCAGTTATAATTTCTTTCAATGCTTCAAAAAGTGTTTTAAATATTGGTGCCTAAATTGTTCTAATTTAAAATGCTCTACCATATTGATTATTTTAATTTTATTCATTTTGTTCATTTTATTATTTAATTTTCTCTTTCAATCGTAAACTGAATTAATTGTTGTAAAGAAGTTTTGTAAATAGAATCAGGAAATTGTTTTAAAATATTTTCGGCTTCGATTCTAAAATTTTCCATTACTTTTGTGGTATATTCCAAACCGCCACTATCTTTGACAAAAGCAATAACTTCTCTTACTTTTTGAGGTTTATGGCTTTGATTTTTAATCACATTAATAATTTTATTTTTTTGACTGCTATTTGTGTTTTGCAGGGCATAAATCAAAGGAAGCGTCATCTTTTTTTCTTTAATATCAATACCTCTTGGTTTGCCAATTTCAGCATCACCATAATCAAACAAATCATCTTTGACCTGAAAAGCCATACCAATTTTTTCACCCATAATGCGTGTTTGGGCTATGTCATCAAGGCTTGCATTGACAGAACTTGCGCCGACAGCACAACAAGAGGCAATCAAAGAGGCGGTTTTTTGTCTAATGATTTCAAAATAAACGTCTTCTGTGATGTCTAATCTTCTTGCTTTTGCAATTTGTAACAATTCTCCTTCACTCATTTCTCTCACTGCATTCGAAACCAATTTTAAAATAGCAAAATCATCATTATCAATTGATAAAAGCAAACCTCTTGACAACAAATAATCACCTACCAAAACTGCAATTTTATTTTTCCAAAGCGCATTGATAGAAAAAAAACTTCTTCTATAATGAGCATCATCAACTACATCATCATGGACAAGCGTAGCCGTATGTAATAACTCAATCAAAGCAGCGCCTCTATGTGTTTTTTCATCAATTTTACCTAACATTCCTGCGGTCAAAAATATAAACATAGGTCTAACTTGTTTGCCTTTGCTTTTTACGATATATCCCATAATTTTGTCTAATAAAGATACATCACTTTTCATAAATTCTCTAAATTTGCCCTCAAAAATTGTCATTTCTTGAGCTATTGGTGCTTTTATTTCTTTCAGAGATAGTTTTTGCATTTTGGATATTTTTTCAATTTTGAGCGTGCAAATATATATTAAAAAATTATATATTCCTACAACTTCTAAAATCTTTTTATTGTTTTGATGGTTTTTAAATTATTCTTTCAAATTATTTCATTTTATTTGAGTTTAGATTTTTTTGATGCTGAATGAATATAAAAAAATATCTTTAAAATTTTTATTGACCAAAAATTTTAACTTCGTGTAAGCGTGGACGCTTGCACGAGATATTCACTGGTGCAAGCGTCCATGCTTGCACCAAATTGATAATTATTCAAAATATTTTAATTGACACAATTTATAACATTCTCTAAAAAAATAAATATTTTTTAAATATTATTTGTAATTCATTTTAAAATAATTACCTTTGCAAATAAAAACTAAAAATATATTTTTTGAGGTAGATAAATCATTGATAATCAATTTTTTGTCATTCATCTACCAAAAATAACTAATATTCTTCTTAACTTTCAATTAAAAAATGGCAATAGAACAACAACATACTATATCAGATTTATACCAAGATTGGTTCTTAGATTATGCTTCTTATGTGATTTTAGAACGTGCAGTGCCTAATATAAACGATGGCTTAAAACCTGTGCAAAGGAGAATTATGCACGCAATGTTTCAAATGGACGATGGACGTTTTCATAAAGTTGCGAATGTAGTTGGGCAAGCAATGCAATATCACCCGCATGGAGATGCGTCTATATATGAGGCTTTGGTCAGTGTTGGGCAGAAAGATTTGATGGTCGATACGCAAGGCAATTGGGGCGATATGAATACAGGTGATGGTGCGGCGGCGGCACGTTATATCGAATCAAGATTATCAAAATTCGCCTTAGAAGTGGCTTTTAATCCACAAACAACCAACTGGCAAAAATCGTATGATGGACGCAAAAAAGAACCTATTACATTGCCTATGAAATTTCCTTTGCTATTAGCACAAGGTACAGAAGGCATTGCGGTAGGTTTGGCAACCAAAGTAATGCCGCATAATTTTTGTGAATTGATTGAGGCTTCGATTGATATTTTGAATGGAAAAGAAACCAATATAATGCCTGATTTTTTTATGGGAGGTATTGCTGATTGTTCACAATATCGAGGTGGAATGAAAGGCGGAAAAATTCGTATTCGTTCTCATATCGAAATTAGAGGCAAAAAAGATATTGTTATCAAAGATATTCCTTATGGTTGCACGACAGGTTCTTTGATTGATTCTATTTTGAAAGCAAACGATGAAGGGAAAATTAAAATCAAAAAAGTAATTGATAATACTGCCAAAGATGTAGAAATTTTGATAGAATTAGCAGTTGGTATTTCTCCTGAACAAACCATCGATGCTTTGTATGCTTTTACGGATTGTGAAGTGTCTATTTCGCCTAATACTTGTGTGATTGTGGGTAATAAGCCACAATTTATTGATGTGAACGAAATGCTAAAAATCTGCACATTCAACACAAAAGATTTATTACAAAAAGAACTTGAAATCAAAAAAAATGATTTGTTAGAGAAAATTTTATATGGTTCATTAGAAAAAATATTCATCGAAAATAGAATTTATCGTGATATCGAAGAATGTACGACTTGGGAAGATGTTTTGTTAAAAATAGACCAAGGTTTAGAGCCTTATAAACCACAATTTTATAGAGAAATTGTCAAAGATGATTTGGTAAGATTGACAGAAATCAAAATCAAAAGAATTTCGAAATACGATACTTTTAAGGCTGATGAATTGATGAAAAGTAGAGAACAAGAATTGAAAGAAACAGAAGAACATTTAGCAAATTTGAATCGTTTTTCTATCAATTATTTCAAAAATTTACTTAAAAAATACGGAAAAGGCAGAGAAAGACGCACCGAATTACAATCTTTTGATGCTATCAAAGGAACAGAAGTCGCACTCAATAACCAAAAATTATATGTCAATCGTGCTGATGGTTTTATTGGTTATGGCTTGAAAAAAGATGAATTTGTCTGTGATTGTTCTGATATTGATGATATTATTGTATTTACTGATGATGGAAAATATTACATCAAAAAAATAGGTGAAAAAGTATTTGTGGCTAAAAATATTGTTTATTTGGCTGTTTTTAACAAAGATTTGAAAGATGCTATTTTTAATGCTGTTTATAAAGATGGCGAAAGTGGAATTTCTATGGTCAAACGTTTTCAGGTGCAAGGCGTGATTAGGGACAAAGAATATGACTTGACAAAAGGCAGTCCAAAATCAAAATTGATGTATTTTAGTGCCAATTTACAAGCAGAAACCGAAATTGTAAAAGTTACGCTTTCACCAAGTTGCAGTGCAAAAAACAAAGTTTTTGAATATAATTTTGCAGATTTGGAAGTGAAAGGAAAAACGGCTTTGGGCAATATTCTCACCAAACACCCTGTCAAAAAAATTGATTTTAAAGCAAAAAGTGACGGAACAAAGAAAAAAACAACAGACGAAAAAGCAGGTGAAAATGCTTTGTTTAAAGGAAAATAATTTTTTTTATGAATAATTTTGTTATTATTTATTTATAGTATAACTTTGCATAAATTAAATATTTATAATAATTTATAAAGATGAATAAAATATTGTCAATTCAAAAAATAGTGTTATTTTTAGCACTAACATCATTATCTGTTAATATTTATGCCCAAAGAGGTAAAAATATTTATGAATCACCTGATATGGCTGCTGTTGTAGCTACTCATAAATTGGTAGCTATTTTACCATTTGAAGTTACGATGAAATCTAAAAAACTTCCAAAAGGTGTAACCCCTGAAATGGTAGCGGAAGATGAAAAGAAAGAATCAGTGAACATACAAAATAGTATCTTTACATTTTTGCTTCGTAAAAGTAGTAAATATAATATTAAGATGCAAGATACTGACAAAACAAGGGCATTATTAGCTAAGAATAACTTAGACTTGAAGGCAATTCAAACTATGACTAAAGATGAGATTGCTAAGGTTTTAGAAGTAGATGGTATCATCAGTGGTTCTATTGTAACAGAAAAAATCATGTCGCAAGAAGCAGGTCTAGCTTTAGGATTATTAGGATTGGGGGGTAGTAAAACAAATCAAACTACTTGTATTTTACAATTACATGATAGCAAAAAAGGTGATTTATTGTGGAGATATGATAGACAAGTTTCAGGTGGATGGGCAAGTTCTACTGATGACTTAGTGGAAAGAATTATGCGACAAGTTGCTCGTAATTTCCCTTATAAAAAATAATTTTCTCATAAAAAGTTATAAAAAAATAGCGAGCAAAAAATTTGTTCGCTATTTTTTATTCAATAAAAAAACAAAAAAATGGAAACAGAAACCATCATCAACAGAGTAGCCACAAGCAATTTAATAACGCTTGATTTGGAAGAATTGTATCAAAAAGGAGAAAGAATTGTCTATGATTTGAAACAAAACCTTTGGCAAGGAATGATTTTAAAAGAAAAAGATTTTAGAGATTTTTTGAAAAACAATGATTGGACAATTTATCAAGATAAATTTGTGGCGATTACTTGTAGTGTTGATGCCATTATTCCTACTTGGGCGTATATGTTGTTATCAATACATTTGAATCCTTATGCAAAAAAAATTATATTTGGTAATTTAGAAGATTTAGAAATGATATTGTTTGATGAGGCAATCAATCAAATCAATACAGAAGAATATTTGGATAAAAAAGTAATTATCAAAGGTTGTAGCAAAGTCAATGTACCTATGAGTGCATATCTAAAAATTACAAATTTATTACAACCAAAAGTACAAAGTTTGATGTTTGGAGAGGCTTGTAGCAGTGTTCCGTTGTATAAAAAGAAGAAAATCGGAGAATAATAAACTTAGTGAGTGTAAAATTTTTGGTTTTTATTAAGATTTATAGAGCAAATAAAAATGATAGCACACATTTTCAAGTCTTGTAGAGTTTGAAAATGGTGCTATTATACGAATTGCTTTATTATATCTCTACCGCGTTTGTCGCAAACATAATATTTGGCAATGCTTGTTCTCTTTTTCCTACTTTTTTACTATCGAGTTTAAAATTTGCTATAAAAATTTCTTTGCCTAATTGGTCTGAGTTTTCTGTTTGATTACGCATACCATACATCAAATTCCATTCGGCAATATTGGCAAAAGAAAATAACTCTTTGATATAGTCGCAATTATCATAAGTTATTAACCATTGATGGTTACAATTTTTCATTACTTGGGCAAATCTTTCGTGGTCAAAACCTTTGTGTAATTTTCCATTTTTACCATAAAGTGCTGATTTTGTCGCAGAAAAATAAGGAGGATCGAGAAAAATAAATACGTTCTTACCTTCTTTTTCTATTACATTTTGAAAGTCAAGATTAGTAACTTCTGTATTTTTTACAACCTGTTTTAAAAGCATAAGCCTTTCTATGCTTGTGTCTGTAAATCGTTTCTGAAAGGCTTGCTCCGAAAACCCGCCTGCTTCTGTTGTACCTGAAAATGTAATTCTATTGAACACAAAAAATGCACTTGCTTTTTTTATGTCGTTAAAGTTTGTTATGTTTTCTCTCAAAAATAGATGGAGTTCTTTTCCGTTTATAAATTCTTTTTTCCACGTATTTACTTGATTTACAACACTTTCTAAATCTTTTTGTACATATTCCCAAAATTTATATAATTCAAAATATAAATCATTTATCCAATATTTTCTATCAGGATAAAGTTGTTTTAAAGTCAAAAATACAGAGCCACCGCCTACAAAAGGCTCTCTAAATTCGTCAAAATGAGGAATTAATGGTAAAATTTGGTCTATGGCTTTGCTTTTTCCGCCGGGGTATCTTAATGGGCTTTTTATCATTATATTATCCTTTTTTCAAAGTTACGAAAAATCCGTTTGTATTTGCCTCTTCAAACAAAGTCATTACAAAATTTTGCTGTGCATTATTCAATTTATTTTTGATACAAAAGTTTTCAAATTCGGTTTTATTTGCATTTGAATCGACATTAGATTTGAGTTTTGAGGAAGTTAAAAGTAGAACAGCAACTGCATTTTTAGGCTTTCCATTTATTTCTGTATTTTTCAAATTAGTGTATAAAATCATTTTTAATAAGCCGTCTTTAATGTCGCTTTTGCTTGGCAGAAGGCTTGATTTTGAATGTTTCCCTTCTATCAAATAGACATCTTTTTTGTCTATTCGTATTTCATCAACCGTTAAAAAATACTGCCCGCCCAAATAGTTTTTAATCGTAATCTTTGCTTTTGTCAAAGTTTCCAAAACTTCTTTTGGTTGTAAAGTTACAAATTCTCTGCTTTGTGCATCTTTTGCCTTTTGGCGTGAAAATTCCATAAATTCTTCAGTACTTTTACTAATCATTGTTGCAAAATCATCTATACCTTTTTCATTGTGCATTTGAACTTTTGTTTGCTTACTTATTTTAACATAACTGCTTTTGACTTTTGTAATTATATCTGAAAAATTGTCATTTAGTTCTTGTAAATTCCAATGCAAAGCCGAACTATGATAGGCTGAAATTTGTTTAATTTTATCCAAAACATACTGATTATCAAATTTTTGATTAGTAATTTTATTGTTGTAATTTTTGTTTTTTTCTGCTTTCTCATAATACGCCAAAATTACATATATATCAAGTAAAGACATCATAGAAACGGTATCCCACTGAATAAAATCTCTATCTCCATCAAAACCTTCGTCTTTCACCACAGGAATAACACTTATTTTTTTGCCGTTTGTCAAAGTATTATACACTCTTTCGTAAGGATATGACCTTGTACGTTTGGGAGAAACCCATTTTGAAATAGCAAAATTTATTTTTTTATCAACATAAATACAAGAAGTTGGACAAGTGTTAATATCAAAATCTTCGGTATTGATTATTTCCAATTCCTTAGCAAGAAAAACCTGATATTGTACTCCTGTAATAGTGCTGTTTATTTGCATTGTTTCAAATTTAGTTAATTTACGATTTTTTTTGTTTTTTGTTCGTTTCTTAAAATAACCACCAATAACTACTCATAAAAATTTTAATTCAGATGTATTGACTTCATTATCATTATCCACCACAAATCATAAAAAATTTACTGACAAGCAATTTTATTGACACGATTGGCGTGTCTTCCTCCTTCAAAATTTGTTGTCAAAAAAATATCTGTAATTTTTTGTGCTAATTCAATATCAATATGCCTTGCAGGAATACAAATTACGTTTGCGTCATTGTGTGTGCGTGCCAACGAAGCAATTTCTTCTTTCCAACATAATGCGGCTCTTATATTTTGATGTTTATTAGCAGCCATCGCCACTCCATTACCACTTCCACAAATCAAAATCCCTAAATCAGCCGTTTTATTTTCTACTGCCAAAGCGACAGGGTGAGAATAATCGGGATAATCCACAGAATCTTCTGAATCAGCCCCAAAATTTTGTACTGAATAACCTTTTTTTTCAAGATTTTCTATGATAGTTTGTTTGTAGGCAACCCCTGCGTGGTCTGCTCCAATTGCAATTTTTAACATTTTTTTATTTAATTTTTAATTTTTATATGAAAATTTTATAAATTACTGCTTATATTTTACACAATTAATTTTTTTATGTAGAAGATTTATGCGATTTTTCTATTGAGTAAATGTAGCACATACTTTTAGTTTGTGGACACATTTTTTATTTTTTGTATAAATCTTAATAGAACCGATTTATGCTTTTATTTTAGATAATTTTTCAATATCTTTTTCCAAAGGTTGTCTAATGATTTGAAAAATTTTTTCTTTCAACATTTCAACATCTTGATTGGTCATACCTAATGTGCTGACAGGCTCGTGAACAATAGCCCGCCCACGATGCCAATTTAACAAATATTTTTCATCGTCTGGTAATATAACCCAATTATAAAAAATAGTAACAGGAACAATTGGCACTTGTTTTTCGATAGCCAAACGGAACGCACCTTCTTTAAATGGAGTTAATTCGGGCGGATTGTTGGATATAATGCCGCCTTCTGGAAACATGACTATGCTTTGATTTTTATCGATGGCTTCTTTACTTTTCAATAAAGTTCGGTATGCACTAATTTTACTTTCTCTATTGACCGTAATGTGTAATTTTTTAAACATACTTCCAAAAAGAGGAATATCAGCCAATTCTTCTTTTCCAATAAACATATAATCCCCTTTGACAATACTTCCCATAGTCAGAATATCTAAAAAAGAAGTATGATTGGCACAATAAACCGCAGGATTTTTAATTTTTTTTTTGTTTTTATATTCAATTTTATAAGGCATTATTACCAAAAACCAAAAAATATTTGCCCACCAACGATTTAAAATAGATACATAAATATGCCATTTTTCTTTTTTTGCAAATAAATGAAAAAAAGGCAGAAATAACAAAAATGGCAAACCAAAGGCAATCATTCCCCAAATTGAATATATACGGCGTAAGATTATCATTTTTTTTGTATAATTTGATGCTAAATTTGAAAAAAAAAAATTACTAAAAAATTATGTATTCTCTGCGTCACAAAAACATTTTCTGCATAACGCTTCATAACTATCTGTTTCTCCGATATACACTTGTTCGTTTGAAACGGCAATTCTGTGTGAAAAATTAGCTACATTACCACATTTTACACAAATAGCGTGTACTTTTGTAACAAATTCTGCAATCGACATCAATTGAGGCATACAACCAAAAGGTTCCCCTTTATAATCCATATCCAAACCTGCCACCATAACTCTGATGCCATGATTGGCTAATTTACGACAAACTTCTATAATATAATCATCAAAAAATTGTACTTCGTCGATACCAACCACATTAGCAGTACCTACTTTCATCAAAATTTCTTCTGATTTTTGAACAGGTGTAGCGTAAATTGCGTTCGCATTATGAGATACCACGTGTTTAGAATGGTAACGATTATCGATAGCAGGTTTGAAAATAATAGTTTCTTGTTTGGCGATTTTGGCTCGATTAATACGCCTGATTAATTCTTCTGTTTTGCCTGAAAACATAGAGCCACAAATGACTTCAATCCAGCCCGTTTGTTTTTTTTCTTTTTCTTTGAATGATGGTTCGATAAACATAATTGAAATAAAAACCTTATTTTCTATGAAAATTATTTATATTTTATATTTTATTTTTTGTAGCTACAAAATTAAACATTTTTTTTGAAATTGCTTTTAATTTTTAATTTTTTTTTTAATATACACATCGGAAAGTGGTTTTGGGAGATTTCTGTTGTACGTATGAAAATATTTTGAAACTACTTATTTTCTCTGTGATTTGCGCAGCAAAAGCAACCAAAAAAAATAATAATATTTCAAAAACAATTCATTATTTTATAGGTTATATAATAGACTTCCTGCGAAATCACCTTTTCCCTCTCTCAAAGTGGAGAGAGGGCAGGGAGTGAGGCTTAAAAAAAACAATTTCGCAGGAAGTCTAGTGTAAATATCAAGAAAATATGAAAAAAATAAGCAAAAAAGTGATTTTATTTTTCCAAGAAAACTTTGGATACGATAACAGAGAAATTAGAGGTTTTTTTGCGTTGTTGATAGGTATGCTTTTGATGTTGATTGTACCTTTTTTAGTAGATTTTTTTTGGACTTCTCATAAAAAAATACACAATACAGAGAAATTAAATGAAATAATTGCTCAATTGGTGCAAAACGACAGCACAGACGAACAATATGCCACTTATATTCCTTATCCAAAATATCAAAAAAAATATTATCCTAAAAAAAATAAAAAAACAACTCAAAACACTAATATTCCAAAGGAATTATTTGAATTTGACCCCAATCAAATTTCAATAGAACAATGGGAAAAATTAGGTTTACGCAATAAAATCGCACAAAATATTCGAAAATATATAGAAAAAGGTGGAAAATTTAGAACCAAAGAATCACTCAAAAAAGTATATGGATTTCCTGAGGAATTGTTCGAAGAATTAGAACCTTATATCAATATTCCAACAGAAGAAAAAACTGAAAATATCGCAGAAAAAAAATCTAAAAAAGAAAATATAATCGAAATTTTTGACTTGAATACCGCAGATACTACAACTTTGATGCAAATTAGGGGAGTAGGATTAAAAACAGCCCAAAGTATTATCAAATTTAGAGATAAAATTGGTGGATTTAGTTCGTTAGACCAACTAAATGAAGTGTATATTCTAAAAAACCGCCCCGAAGTCGTAGAAGAAATCAAAAAATACGCAAAAATCAATGAAAATTTTGTCAAAAAAATATTCATTAACCGAATTTCTGAAGCCGAATTAAGCAAAAATATTCATTTTCAAGACGGAATGGCACGTATTATTATCAATTATAGAAAACAACACGGAAAATTTAAAAACATCAGTGATTTTAAAAACATCAAAGTAGTTACTCCCGAATTTTTAGAAAAAATTACACCTCACTTGGTTTATGATTAAATTTTTAGAAAAAAAAAATTCAGAAAAATAAAGAAAAAATATAATTTTATCCAAAAAAAATTATACTTTTGCAAATATAAAAGTAATTTTTTCTTATATTCAATTGACAAATTTTCTTAAAAATATTAGATTACGCCGAAAAAAACGTAAAACTAATCAAACAATTACAAATATTGCGGTCATTGGTGGTGGCAGCTGGGCAACTGCTTTGGTAAAAATGCTTACCGAAAACAATACAATGGTGCATTGGTGGATGCGGGATAAACAAGCCGTCAAACATATTCAAAAATTTCATCACAATCCTGCTTATTTGAGCGGAGTAACGGTTAATAAACGAAAAGTAAAGGCAACTTTAGATTTAAAAGAAGCAGTTAAAAACGCTGAATATATATTAATTGTCGTGCCTGCCGCTTTTGTGGAAGATGCTTTAAGCCCTTTGAACGCAGAAGATTTCAAAGGAAAAATAGTTATTTCCGCAGTCAAAGGAATTATTCCCGAAAAAAATTGGCTCGTAACAGAACTATTGGAAAAAACTTATCAAGTTCCAAGAGAAAAAATTGGCGTAGTCGCAGGTCCTTGCCACGCAGAAGAAGTGGCTTTGGAAAAACAATCTTATCTTACCATTGCTTCTGCTAACGATTTAACGGCTCAAAAAATTGCAGATATTTTGGCTTGTCGATTTATCAAAACTTTTGTCAATGATGATTTATTTGGAGTAGAATATGCCGCAGTGATTAAAAATATTATCGCTTTGGCGTGTGGAATTTGTCATGGTTTGAATTATGGTGATAATTTTCAAGCAGTTTTAGTTACTAACTCAATGAGTGAAATTGAGCGTTTTGTGGATAAAATTGCTCCACAAAATCGTAACTTAAATGCCTCTGCTTATTTGGGTGATTTGTTGGTAACGGCATACTCTCAATTTAGTAGAAACCGAACTTTTGGCAATATGATTGGGCGCGGATATAACGTAAAATCAGCCCAAATGGAAATGAATATGATTGCAGAAGGTTATTATGCGGTGCGTTGTATTTATGAAATTAACAAAAATTTACAAGTTAAAATGCCTATTGTTGATGCTGTGTATCGAATTTTATACGATAGGGCTTTACCTACTGCAGAAATTAGACAATTAGCAGATTTGTTGTCATAATTTAAAATTTTATTGAAATGAAAAAAAATATTATTGTAGTTTTATCTCTATTTTTTTTAATTTTTGGTCATTTATTGGCACAAAAAAATAATTGTATTGATGCCAAAACACAGAAAATAATTAAAAGTATTACAAAAGGTTGTCGTCCTGAGCCGAGTGTTTATTTAAGCCAAAAATGTATTGATAAGCATTTGAAAAAATTTTCAGAAGGAGCATCTTTTTTTATTCCCAAAGATGTTTTGGATAGATTTGGCAGAAAAATTTTAGGTAGAAATGATGGACAATTTGTAATTCCTACCAAAGAAATGAATCGACTTATCAAAAAATCAAAAGGAAGTTTGACATATATAGAAACGGAATTAGGTATTCCTGCGGGTGCGTGGAAAGATAAAATTATAATTAGAATTGATATTTTGGAACTTTCCGAACTTAATATCAGACTACCCAATGGCAACGAAGCAGGTGCAAACGAACTTTGGATTCCGGGTGGAAAACTACCCAAAGGATATTCCGAAGCAGTTGTCAATCCTATTCCCGAAGGAAAATATAGAGAAACAATCGTGGATTTAAAATGAAAATTGTTTGTATTATTAATGTTATTTTAGATATACACATCGGAAAGTAGTTTTGATATTTTAGAACAACCTCGATAAAGGTTGAACTTCAATAGCCCCGCGTGAAACGCGGGGAAAACGAAAAACAATATCCCAAAACCACTTTCCGATGTGTATATTTTTAATTTTATTTTTACAAAATCTTCATTTTTATTTTTTAAATATTTTTTTCTAAATCGTTTGCAATTTCAAAAAATATAAAAAAAATACAATGATTTATTGAAAAAATCATAATTTTTTTCGATAAATAAAAAAAAATACTCAGCTTGCATACTATTTTTTAAAAATAATCAAAGAAATTTATAACTTCACACCTGAAATTTTGTTATGTATTAAATGTATTAAAAAATACATACAAAAATATTCTAAAAAACATAATTTTTTTAATTTTTCGATACGATGAAAATATTAGTTTGTATTACTTGCGTACCTGATACGACTTCAAAAATTACCTTTACCAATGATAATGCGGAACTCAATAAAGCGGGTTTACAATATATTATCGGTCCTTATGATGATTATGCTCTTGCACGTGCAGTGGAGCTCAAAGAACAAATTGCAGGCACAACCGTAACGGTTTTGAACGTTGGCTTGGCAGCCAATGATGCAGTGATTCGCAAAGCATTAGCCATTGGTGCTGATGATGCGAT
>RDXZ01000013.1 GCA_004293265.1 Bacteroidota bacterium
AAACAACACCATTCTCCCAACGAACAGAACGAAGAATATCCCAGCAAAGGCTAATATTTAAGATTTTATGAAGTTGTATATTTATCATATATTTTTTTTGCAAATTTATGAAAAAAAATTTTTTTTATCAAAATTTTAAAATAAAATTATCAGTCCACTATTAGGTAAGAGCCTTTTTTATTTTTATGATATTTTTCTAACTGGTCGTATGATTTTTTTGGTTCTACTAAGATTTATAGGTAGTGTTGTTAATGTAATGCTTTGTCCTAATTATTAGAACCTACATATTTAAAAGTGGCTTTCTTTTCTAATGCGTCTGCATCTTCAGTATGAGTATTTGCATTGTCCCCTAAGCATTAAAAAAACTTTGTGCTAAAATTTCTTGTCTAAATATAATTATGACAGAAAATATAAATAAGCAAATATATATTTTATTTTTCATTTTTATTCTTGCTAAAAGATTACTTATAAATCATAATATATTTATAGTTTTGCAAAACACCATTTACTTTATAACTTTTTAGTTCTATGTATTGATTGGCTTTTCTAAACCAAGCCGTTCTACAACTTTTAGTTTCAAATTCAAGATTAGTTACTTTATAATCTCCTATATTGGTTCTGACCAGATAATCATAATCAAAACTATAATTATCATTACTAACCCGAAGATCTCCATTTGCACTAATTCTACCATACATTTTTATCGTATCTAAAGCTTGACTAAAATTACTATTTTTGGTAAATCTTACCACATAACAGCAATCATTTAAGTGCATAAATTCTGTATTGAAACCGTTTGAACCAACTGCTAACCTAAACAAATTTATCTTAGTTTGACTTTCAGGACAAAGACTTTCTATACATCCACTCAAAAAAAAGAGTATTATTAAACATAAATATTTCATATTTTTTTTAAAAAATTTAGTTGTGAATAAAAGTAGATTGAAAAAAAGTTTTTTTTTTGATTGGTTTTATACTTAAAAGTGGCTTTCTTTTCTAATGCGTGTGCATCTTCAGTATGAGTATTTGCATTGACCATAAGAGTGTTGCTTGTGCATAAACTCTTTGTATGCAAAGTAAGATGATGATGTATAACATATTATTTTTCATTGCGTTATTTGTTTTTTATCTGTATATTTCAATCCCACCACAAATTGAGTTCTGAGAATTAGATGACGCGTTTTGTGAAACATTGTTTACTTTGTAACTTTTAAGTTGTGAATATTGATTGGCTTTTCTAAACCAAGCCGTTCTACAACTTTTTGTTTCAAGTTCAAAATCAGTTACTTTGTAATCTCCTACATTAGTTCTGACCAAATAATCATAATCAAAAGTATAGTTACTATTATTTATTGTAATAATTCCAGTTGAGCTAATATTACGATACATTTTTAGACTATCTAAAGATTGACTGAAATTACTATTTTTTACAAATCTTACCACATAACAACAATCATTGTTAAACATAAATTCTGTATTAAAATTATTAGAACGAGCAGATAACTGAATAACACACATTGTTCTTTGACTTTCGGGACATAAATTTTCAATACATCCATTCAAAAAAAAGAGTATTATTAAACATAAATATTTCATATTTTTTTTAAAAATTTAGTTGTGAATAAAAGTAGATTGAAAAAAAGTTTTTTTATAAGTTGGTAAATCACGCAAACTTGTATCAAGGCAATCAATGTTTATCAATATCAGTATTTTTACTTTTAATGAACAAAATACAATTAGTGTAAATGAAAGTAACTTTTTTTTAAAAGTTATACTACTATAACTACGATTAGATAACTATTGTTTTGAAAAAAGATATTTTTTTTTCAATTTTTTTTGCTATGTAGATTATGAAAAATAACTTATTTTTTAACTCAATTAATCGCAACATTTTCTTATAAGTCTATAAAAAAAATAAACGCATCTAATTTTAAGCCTCAAATATAAAAACAACAAAAACTACAATATTTTTAAATGTATTGTAGTTTTTGTTGTCAAAACGTTTTATTTCATTTTAAAAATTTCAAATTCAACGCGGCGATTGAGTTTTTTATGCTCATCATTTTCTTCTTTTTGCACAACTCTTTTTTTACTTCCGTGTCCTTCTGCTTTGATTCGTTCAGGTTTAAATTTTCCTCGATTGAGTAAATATTGTCGGATTGCTTCTGCTCTTTTTTCAGATAATTCTTGATTGGCATTCTCATCAGGATTTGAGCCTTCAGTATGTCCTGAGATTGTCAAACCTAAATTAGGATGGTCTGCCAAGAAAAATATTAGTTTTTCGAGGTCAGGGTGCATATCTTCACTGACATCGGCACTATTTTGTCCAAATTCGATGGCTTCAAACTTCCATTTTTTAAATTTGATGGAAGGTGTAGAAAAATTGATAGTCGTATCACCTTTGAGTAACAATTGTTTTTCGATTCTAAAAAAATCTTCTCCTGTGATAATGACCAAATAATTTCTATTTCTAATCAAATCAAATCGATACGAACCATCAGGTCTTAAATATTTGGGGGCAACTTCTACGCCTTCGTCCATATCGACAATAGACACAATTCCCTCAAAAGATTTTCCGGTGAGCGAATCCGTAACTGCTCCTTGAAACTTAATAAACGCTTCAGGTTGGGCTTCCATTGGTAGGCTTGCCGTATGTAAATTAAGCACTTCTTTATCCAAGGAATCGCCTGTAAATCCGTCCCAAAACTTTATTTTTGTTGTCTTGGCATAATATAAATTTTTGGCTTTTGAATCAATGGTAAAATAATATTCATCTTTTTTATAATTGACCAGCGGTCCGATATTTTTAGGTTCGCCTTTCCATCTGCCTCCTATTTCTCTCCTAATTTTATAAATATCCATTCCGCCAAAATTGACTAATTGTCCGTTAGAACTAAAATATAATACATTGTTATTTGGGTGATAAAACGGGCTTACTTCATTGCCTCTGGTATTAATAATCGGTCCTAAATTGCGTGCTTTGGCATAATTCCAAAGCGTATCACCGTCAGCATCAACCCGAAATCCACGCCTGTATGTATAATAAATATCAGACATTCCAAAGCCACCAAATCTATCAGAGGCAAAAAATAAGGTATCTTCTGTATGAGATAGGGTAGGTTGGGAGTCCCAATTGATAGAATTAACAGCGAAACCTAAATTTCTAATTTTTCCCCATCTACCATTTTTCAATTTTTTGGCTTCATAAATATCACAATTTCCGATACTATTGGGAGCGCCACATCTTGAAAAATACATAGTTTTTCCGTTTTTAGACAAACAAGGTGAACCTTCATTGTATTCTGAGTTGATTTCTCCTAACAAAGGTTTGGCAGTTGTCCAAGGAATGGTATCAAATTTTTGTCCTGCGTCTGTTTCTTTCAAAAACAAACTATCTGCTTTTCTTGAGGTATAAATATCTTCATCAATGGTATATTTTGCACCATTTTTTTTTTGTTTTCGAGTAGATGTAAACAATAAAATAACATCTTTTCCACCTAAGGCAGGTCCGTAATCGTCATATTTTGAATTGACAGAATCACTCATTTGCGTATAAACCGCAGAAGGCACGTCTAATGTATCAATATTAGCAGAAGGATTAGCATAATTAAAATAATATTCGACAGGAAGATAATAATCTTTATCGTTTCGGGTTAAAGAATCATAAAAAATTCTTGCATTTTTTAAATTTCCTTTGGGGTGATGTTTGAGTACAATTCCATAAAAAAGTTTTGCTTTTTCTTCATATCTTAGTTCCTCAGCTAATTTAGCCAATCTAAAAATCAGATATAAATCTTTTTGAAAATTTTTTGCTCCAAAACTCATCACATAATTATATAACAGATGATAAGTTTTTTGTTTATCACCTTTTTTTGCCATTTTTTCAATGGCTTTCATTTTTTCTTCATCTCTATAATAAGGATACAAACCAATTTTTCCAAAATGTAAAATCCTGCCGTCATCTCTTTTGATAGTATCAGCGGATTCTTTTATTTTTCCTCGTTTTTGGGCAAAAACAATAGTAGATGAGCAACAAATAAAAAGTAAAAATACTCCTAATAATTTTAAGAAATACATATATGCTTGTTTATAAATATGTTTTCAACCATCAAAAAAGGACTGAAAATATACAAAAATTGTCAATGTTTTTATAAAAAATATGTTAAATATGATAAAATCGAACTATATTGTGTGTAATTTTAGAACGTTTAAACTTATATAAGATTATGTTTTGAGTAGTAAAAAAATCATACCATATTTTTAAATATTTATACCTTTTTTTATTTTTTAGGTAATAAACAAATTGTTTTAGTATATTTTTCTCACATATTTGTTTTATACGCATAAAAAACATAAAAAATATTTTTTTTTCAAAAATATTTATAAAAAAAATAGAACTTTTGTTGATGTGAGTATATATACACAAAAAAAAAACAGTCAAATAAATTATTTGACCGTTTCCGACGAACAATAAAAACACATTATTTACCTTACAATTTTTCTATGAAAAATTTAAAATCTAAGGTATGAAAAATATATCTTTCGAACACAAAACTTCTTACTTTTATTTTTCATAGTGCAAAGGTAAAAACTATTTTTTAATTTTGCAAACGTTTGCATAAATTTTTTAAAATTTTTTTAAAAAAAATTTTTTTCTTATTTTGGTGCAAGCCTCCAAGCTTGTATGAAGTTCTTTTTAAAAGTTGGTAGTGCTGCTAATGTATAGCTTTGTCCTGCTGAACGAAGTGAAGCAACTGCTTATTTTGGTACAAGTGTGTATGCTTGCACCAGTGAGTGTTTTGTAAACGAAAAACGAGATTTTTCGCTTCGCTCAAAACGACAAAAACATTATATTTTTAGCACTACCCAAAAGTTTTAAACTTTTAAAAAATGCTAAAAATATTATTTTTCAATCACAATCACTTCGTCATCGCGCACCCAACCCCAAACGATTTCGTCGGGCGTACATACGACAGAAATTTCGTCATCTTTTTGAAGGCTCAAAAACATAGATTCTTGTACTTCTAATCTGATTTTTCCATGTTTATCTGTCAATTCTAAGGCATCTAAACCATCTTTATCAAAACCTACGGCGTGTACGACTTCGATTTCGAAATAAAAATTTTCAAATTCTTCTTCGGTTTTTTCGTCTATTGATATTTTTTGTATTCTTTGTAACAATTTTCCTTCAATCAAATAAGGTTTTTCCATTGTAATTAAATTATACAATTCATCACCATATAATAAATAATCCAAAGGCAACGCGATACCACCCAAAGCCAATACCAAACCTACATTTTGAAACATCAAAAGCCCAATAATTATTCCAACAGCAAACGTAATTGTCCATAAATAAATATGTTTTAAAAGGTGTTTTCCTTTTGCTTCACGCATAATTTCAGCATGTAAATTTACCCAATCAATATGATATTTTGACATTTTTTATGTACTTTGAAGAAAATAATTTTAAATGATTGAGTAAAGGTAAAATTTATTTTTGAGAAAATCAAAAAAAAGTTGTTTTTATCCAAAAAAATATATTACTTTGTGCTTTAATTCGAAAAAATAGTAAAATAGCAATGGAAAATTCTGATAAATTGCAAGAATATATACAAAAAATTTTAAGCTTGCAAAACGAACAAAGAGAAAAACCTATCGATGGGCAAGAACTTAAACGTATTGCTTCAGACTTGGGTTTGTCTGATAGTGAAATTGCTTTTATTAATTCGAAACAAAAAGACTATTTTACAAGAGGGGAGGGGTATAGCCGATACGAAGATTGGGATAGTGCTATCGAGGAATTTCAACAATCTATTATTTTAAATCCCTCTCATTTGGAGGCATTGTACGGATTGGCAAACGCTCACAAACATAGGTATATGCTCAAAAAAAATAAAGATGATTTACAAAAAGCAAAAAACTATGTCAAACAATCTTTGCAAGTCAATGCTTCACACGAACCATCTTTTAAACTATCGGCGGAACTCAATAAAGGAACTTTCTCAAAAAGTAATCCATTTAGTCAGCCTACTGATAACCAAAGCAAACTCAATCAGATGATGGAAGATGTTTTGAATGATATGCGAAATACGTCAAAATCAGTCTTTAAAACTTCTACCACTGATATTTTTGGTAATAATGTAGAAAAAAAACTAAGAAAATCCTCAAGAGATAAAAAAATATTTGGGGTCTGTGGAGGAATTGCTGAATATTTAGGCATCGATTCTACTTGGGTAAGATTGGTTTTTATTGCTCTTTTAGTTACGACAGGTATGTCTTTTCCTGTGTATTTAGCGTTGGCTTTTATTATGCCCAAACATCAAAAATACTAACTAATATTTGCTTTTTATGGCTTTTAAAATCAATCAAGAAATTTTAGATGATTTATTTTTGAGATATAATCGAATAGAATTTATCGAAAAAGACCCGATTTCTTTGCCTCATCAATATACAAAAAAACAAGACATTGAAATTGTAGCGTTTTGGACTGCGATTTTATCATGGGGACAACGCACGACTATCATCAAAAAAGCCAAAGAATTGTTTAGTTTGATGGATAATGCACCTTCTGATTTTATTAAAAATCATTACCCCAAAGATAGAATTGCCTTTGATAATTTTAAACATCGAACTTTTAATGCCGTTGATACTGATTATTTTTTGACTTTTTTACAAAATCATTATCAAAAAAACGAAAGTTTAGAAACTGCTTTTGCTGATTTTATTCTTCCCAATGATATAGATATAGAAAATGCTTTGAAAGGATTTTATCGATATTTTATTGACAATAAAAATTTTCCTGCCCGCACAGCAAAACACATTTCTACACCCGAAAAAAATTCTGCTTGCAAAAGATTGTGTATGTTTTTGAGATGGATGGTAAGAAATGATAGTTTGGGAGTCGATTTTGGATTGTGGAAAAAAATACTACCTTCACAACTTATCTGCCCTTTTGACGTACACGTGGAACGAATCGCAAGAGAATGGAATTTGGTAGAGCGAAAAAAAGCTGATTGGAAAACTGCCAAAGAACTAACCGAAAATTTACGATTGTTTTCTGCTGATGACCCTGTTAAATATGATTTTGCTTTGTTTGGTTGGGGAGTCGAAAATAAATAACTTTCCAAAAATTTTAAATCTTTGGAAAGCTGTTGTTTTTGGAAAGTTAAGATTTTTGTAACTATTTAGGTTATTTTGGTGCAAGCGTGGACGCTTGCACCAGTTAATATCTCGTGCAAGCGTCCACGCTTGCACGAAGTTCAAAGTTAAGATTTTTAAATATTGATATGTGTTCTAAACATTTTGATAGCGATAGCCAACAAAATGACTCCAAAAACTTTTCTTAAAATATCTGCACCTGTTGTACCCAATTTTTTTTCTATCCAATTTGAGGCTCTCAAAACCAAATAAATGAGTAATAAATTCAAACAAATAGCAATCAAAACAGATAATTGATGAAATTCGGCACGCAAAGTTAAAATAGTTGTCATCGTTCCTGCGCCTGCAATAATCGGAAAAGCAATCGGAACAATGGCGGCTGAGCCTGTGTTTCCATTCATTTCACCTTTGAACAAATGAATACCCAAGACCATTTCTAATCCTAAAAAAAATATAACCAACGCACCCGCAATGGCAAAAGAGGGCGTATCCAAACCAAATAAATGTAAAATACTTTCTCCTAAAAACAAGAAAGCAATCATAATCAAACCTGCCACCAAAGTAACTTTACCTGATTGCAAAACGCCTGTCTTTTTTTTAAGGTCGATAATCACAGGAATTGAACCTAAAATATCAATCACTGAAAATAAAATCAATGAAACTGATAAAATTTCTTTAAAATTTAACATAATATTGCACTTATTTTTTTTAATAATGTGCAAAGGTAGGTAATAAAAAAATACCAAACAATATTTGGTTAAAGATTTTACAATAGATTAACATTGAACACTAAAAATAAATCAAAAAATATAAATATTTTACAATTTTTTATTTCTCTAAAAATAGGTTTAGTTGATTTAAACCTATTTTGTTATGATAAAAATATGCTTTTTTTGTTTAAAATTAAAATAAAATTATTTTTTTATAAAAATAAAATATTTTTTTTAGGTTAAATTTATTTCTAAAAAATCTTGTAAAAATACAATTTCGTTGTCTTCAATTTGTGGAAAATTAGCTATTCTAAAACTTGTACTTTTCCATTCTCCATATCCGTTTCCCAAAATAATATTTTGTTTCAGTGCTTCTTGATGTAAAGCCACCAAAGTATGTTTGTCGGTTTCAATTGCCCAAACTGTGTCCGAACGTTTTTCTTTATTTTTGATGAGTGGTTTTGCTTTTTTTAATTTTTCTATCCATTGATAAGCATTTTTTGTCCTTTGTTTTAGTTTTTCAGCGATTTTATCAATAGGTAATGTTTGTTTTGCCCATTCATTTAATAAAAAAATATTTAAAATATTAGGTGTAAAAGGTGTTTGAAATGTTAAAAAATTGGTTTCTAACTGCAATAAATCGTTATAATGATTTTTTTGATTAATTTTTTTGGCTTCCTCAATCGCTTTGGGAGAAACTATCATCAATGCCAAACCTGAAGGCAAACCAAAACATTTTTGCACAGAGGCAAACCAAATATCACCTTTTTTTAGGTCATAATTTACACCTGCCAAGCCAGAAGTTACATCACAAGCGATAAGCATTTTGGGATATAGTTTTTTGAAAGTATCTAAAATTTCTAACTCAAAAATACTTCCATTGGAAGTTTCGTTAGGGGTAACACAAAGCAAAGAGTTTTTACAAAAGTTTTGATTGAAAACAGAAAAATTTTGTTGTTTTTTTTGTGCATTTTTTGCCCACTTTTCTCCAAAACTACCTGTATAAAAATGAATCGTAGGCAAATTGGCAAAAGATTGCGTGATGATTTCCCAACATTCAGTTGCCGAACTTACAAAATAAATACTATAATCGTTAGGAATATTTAGTTTTATTTGTAAATTTTTTACAACTTCTTGGTATAAATCCATAAAAACTTGGCTTCGATGATTTCGACTGATGATGCCACTTTCTAATGCTTTTGTTATCCAAATTGGCACAGAAGTATGTAGTTTTGAAGGACCTGGATAAAAATTATATATCATATTTTTTTGTTTATGTATCAAAATTAAGAAAAAAAAATCTAATTTTTTATTTTTTTGTATCTATTTAGGTTATTTTTTGATAAATAAAAGAGTGAGCGTTATTTTGTCTTTTTGAGCGAAGCGAAAAATATACTTTTTCATTTACAAACCACCTTTAACAAGCAGTTGCTTCACTTCGTTCAGCAGGACAAAGTAGGACATCTGCAACACCAAGAAAAAATAACCTAAATAGATACATTTTTTTTATCAAAAATATAAGAAAAAAAACGTTCACTAAGGAATAAAAATTAAATAAATAGTTAGTGTAAAAATTTTGTATATTAATAAAAATGGAGAAATATTTGTTTTACACACTTGCTTGTGTTACACAAGCGAGGGTTGTAACAAACAACTCTTATACCAACGACGACTGTTTGTGGGACATAAGCAGGGGCGAATTGGTTGGTAAATATATTTTTTTTTAAATTTCAAAATATATACAAAATTTTTACAGCAAGTAAATGTATAACCGCTTTTTTTATAACTTTTTTTCTAAAAAATTGAGGTTAAAACATCAAATACTTATATTTTTTTTATACAAATAATCGTTGATAATAAAAAATAATTGTTTAAATTTGCAGAATGAATAAACATAAAATTATCAACGATCCTGTGCATGGCTTTATTAAAATTCCTTCTGACTTGATATATGATTTGATTGCTCATCCTTATTATCAACGATTAAGAAGAATAAAACAGTTAGGATTGTCTGAATTTATTTATCCCGGTGCGGTTCATACTCGTTTTCATCACGCATTAGGGGCGATGCATTTGATTGGTTTAGCCCTCGAAACTTTAAAAAATAAAGGGGTAGAAATCACTGCTCAAGAATTAGAAGCTACCCAAATTGCTATTCTTTTGCACGATATTGGGCATGGTCCTATGTCTCACGCATTGGAATATTCTATTCTTAAAAACGTTCCTCACGAGGAAATTTCAAGTTTGTTTATTCAAAAATTAAACGATATTTTTGAAGGAAAATTAACTTTAGCAAAACAAATTTTTGTCAATGAATATCCTCGAAAATTTTTTCATCAATTGGTTTCAAGCCAATTAGATATGGATAGATTGGATTATTTGCAACGAGATAGATTTTTTACAGGCGTAATGGAGGGAACGGTAGGAGCGGAGCGGATTATTAAAATGTTAGCGGTGTATCAAGATGAAATCGTGGTCGAAGAAAAAGGAATTTTGAGTATTGAGCAGTTTTTGACGGCAAGAAGATTGATGTATTGGCAAGTATATCTGCATAAAACTAATATTTGTGCAGAGCAAATGCTTATTCAAACGCTTCGAAGGGCAAAACATTTGTATAGAGAAGGTAAAAAAATCCCATTGATAAAAAGTTTAATTATTTTTTTTGAGCAAGAAGTAAATCTGAAAGAGTTTACAGAAAATCCTATTTATTTAGAAAATTTTGCTCAATTAGATGATAATGATATTTGGGCTTGTTTGAAACAATGGCAATTTGAAAAAGATATAGTTTTGAGTACTTTAAGTAAAAATTTATTGGAAAGAAAATTATTTAAAATTATATTATCAGCAGAAAAAGATACAAATATTGACCTCAACGAACTCAAAAAAAATATCGCAGAAAAATTAAAAATTTCTGAAAGAGAAACAAATTATTTTTTGAGAGAAGGAATTGCGTACAATGAAGCTTATCAAGCAAAAGCAGAAGTGATTAATATTTTATCTAAAAATGGTGAGATAAATGACATTGCACAAGCCTCAGATTTGCCTAATATAAAAGCTTTAAAAAAAGTGGTAAAAAAATATTATTTATGTTATTTTAGATAAAATTTATGCTCGGAGTTACTTTATCAGGGGGCGGCACACGCGGAATCGCCCATATTGGCGTGTTACACGCATTAGAAGAATTGAAAATTAAAATAAATGTTTTGGCGGGAGTAAGTTCGGGAGCAATTGTCGGAGTTTTGTATTCGGCAGGTTATTCTCCTGAAAGAATATTACATTTATTAATGGAATATCCAAAAATTTCTATTTTTCAACCTTCTTGGACAAAAAGTCTTGGTTTTTTTGAACTTAAATCTTTAGAAAAATTTATCAAAACTTATGTTCCAACCAACGATTTTTCGGACTTAAAAATTCCAATCACTATTTCTGCCATTGATTTGGAACAAGGAGAGGAGGTTTATTTTTCTGAGGGAGAAATTGCAAAACCTTTGATTGCTTCTTGTTGCGTCCCAATTTTGTTTAATCCTATCAAACATCAAAATAGATTATTGGTCGATGGTGGACTTTTGAATGGTTTGATAACAAAGCCATTAGAAAATTGTGATAAAAAAATAGGAGTTCATGTGAATCCTTTTGATAAAAATCATACTTTACGCAACACAAAAGATATTTTTGAAAGATGTTTTACCTTAGCAGTGCATCAAAATTCTCGTAAAAATCTTCAACTTTGTGATTTGATAATAGAACCGATTGAGTTAGCAAAACACGCCGCTTTTCGTTGGGATAAAGCAAGATTGATTTATGAAATTGGTTATTATGCTACTTTGGAAAAAAAAGATGAAATATTAAAACTAATGGAAATGTAGTTTTTTTGTGATGTTTCGCCGTTCATTGCATTTTCGAAGCGATAATGGCGAAACTAAAACTATCAACAAAAACTATATTCCTGCATTTTTACCTGCTAAAAAACCGGTTGTCCAAGCGGCTTGAAAATTAAAACCACCTGTGATGCCGTCAATATCTAATACTTCGCCTGCAAAAAATAAATTTTTTATTTTTTTACTTTCCATTGTGTTATGGTTTACGTCTTCCAAACTTACTCCGCCACAAGTTACAAATTCTTCTTTAAAAGTTGTTTTTCCTTTCACTTGATAAGTGTCGTTGGTGAGTAGTTCTATTAGTTTATTTTGTTCATTTTTTTTCAAATCATTTGCTTTTTTTTCGAGGTCGATATTTGCTTTTTCCAATAAAAAAATCCATAATCTTTTAGGCAAATCAGTCCAAATATTTTTCATTTGTTTGTTTGATTTTCTCCATTCTTCTATTTCTTGTTGCCAATCGCTTGGTTTTTTATCGCCAATCCATTGAATAGAAACGACAAAATCATAATTTTTTTCGGCTAATATTCTTGCTCCCCAAGCAGATAATCTCAAAATTGCGGGTCCGCTCATTCCCCAATGTGTGATTAAAATGGCTCCGTTTGATACCAAATTTGTGCCTTGTATGCGTGCTTGTGCGTGTGAGTACGCTACGCCTTGCAAAGCCAAAATTGGATTTTTTGGCATATTAAAAGTAAAAAGAGAAGGCAAACAAGGTATGATAGTATGTGAGCCAAGTTTTTTTATCCAGTCTAAATTTTCTGTTTTAGGGCTTCCACCTGTGGTAATAATTATTTTTTTAGCAATGATATTTGTTTGATTTTTTATTTTTAATACAAAATTTTCTTTTGAATTGATACTAATTTCTTCTAATTCTGCTCCTAAAACAAGTTGAATATTTTGTTTTTTTCTTTCTTTTTCCAATACATCGACAATTGTTTGGGAGTCATCTGTGGTTGGAAACATTCTATTATCTGGTTCTGTTTTGAGTTTGACATCTCGATTTTCAAACCATTCGATGGTATCTTTGGTATAAAAATATTGAAAAGATTTCTTTAAAAATTTTTCGCCACGTGGATAGTTTTTTGATAATTCTGTGATTTGTACGCAAGCGTTGGTTACATTGCAACGTCCTCCGCCTGAAATTTTTACTTTTGATAAAACTTTGTGCATTTTTTCTATCAAAATCACTTCATAATTTTTGTTTTCTGCGGCGTGAATAGCGGCAAAATATCCTGCGGCTCCGGCACCTACTACTATTATTTTTTCAGCCATTTTTTTTATTTTTGTATTCAACTAAAACATTGTTGTTGTTTTGCAAAGTTAGTATTTTTATCTTTTAATTTTGTTATAAAGATGAAAATTTTTTTTTGCATTGTTTATATTTTATCATCAACTTTGGGAGTAAAAATTGTGGTTAGATGTCAGAATAGAAAAATAACTTAAAAGATAGATTTTATTTTTAGACAAATGCCATTAAAATACTTAATAACCCAAAAAAAGGTAGAATAAGATAAACAACACCAAGTAAAATATTCCCTTTTTCAAAAGTATTATCAGGTAATAATTTGATATTAGAAGGCAAACCATCTATCAAAAGGGCTTTTGAGGGATTTTCTGCGTCATAAAAAATAGTTTCTTCAGGTTCGTCTTGTAATTTTTTAGTATCCAATAAATCAGCAGTAGTGGTTTGTGTTTTACCAAAATGGTCTGTAAATTCAAAATACAATCTCTGTACAAATTGGTTATCCACTTTTACCTTTGTGGGTTCCATTTTTATAAATTTACCTTTTGTAACCACGCCAATTTGCAATAAACGAATATTTTTTAGTCCTCTGGATATACTAATAACTGAAATCACTATGCCTATCAACGAAATGACAGCAAGCAAAATAATATACATTGGAAATAATTTTTTTTGCATATTTTCAATACGTGAATAAGTAGTTTTTTTTTCCAAATATTCAACATTGACGAGGCTATTTATTGACAAATCTTTATTTGTTGAATACGAAATACCTTGTAATTTTACATTATTTTTATCTTGGTATTCATAATGAAATTCATAAACATTACGTTTATTTATTCTTGTGTTAGTGTTATTAATTTTGGTGATTTTTCCTTGTGTTTTTGGGCTATTTTTTCCCAAATAAAAATCACTAAAATCTACTTGCATCACAAATAAAATAAAGAAAATTTGTCCTAAAATCAAAATTCCCCAACCTGATTGGGCAGTTGTGTTTCCAAATAAAATTTTTAGACGGAGTGCAAGTGATAAATGACGGTAATTAGAATTATTGTTATACATAATTATTTTTATTTGAGTTATAATTGTTACATAAAACTTATGCAAATATATAAATTTATTTGGTTTTTCCAACATCTATACAAATAAAATTTTTATAAAAACCAAAAAATCATTTTAAATCTCTAAAATCTGCTTTATTTTTGTGCTTCTTTGCGATAGTTTTTTTTTTGTAAATCTTAAAAAAATAAGAATCATCTTAGATAATATAAACTAAATACGAACAAGTGCTTAGGTATTTTTGTCTATATTTTTATCTAAATTTAAAAAAAAAGAACATTTAATTAATAATTTTTTGGAAATATTTAAAATAGTTTTTATTTTTGCAAAAAAGAAAATGCAGTTAATATTCAAAATTGATAAAAATTGTATTAAAAAGTATAATGTAAATAAACAAAAGTTTAATTTTATAAAAAATAGACTTTCTAAAAATTCTAAATAGCAATGAAACGACTTAATTATATAGATTTATTTGCAGGAGCTGGTGGACTTTCTGAAGGATTTATAAGGGCAGGATTTAATCCTATCGCTCACGTAGAAATGAACAAAGATGCTTGTGATACTTTGAAAACAAGAGCAGCTTATCATTGGTTGAAAGAGAATGGAAAAGAAGGTGTAGGTATATATCATAATTATCTTAAATCTGAGATAAAAAATAAAAAAGAACTTTGGAGTAAAATTCCCGAAAATTTAATTAATTCAGTTATAAATAAAGAGATTTCTGAAGATACATTGCCTGAGATATTTGAAATAATTGATGAAGAATTGGGTAATAAAAATGTTGATTTAATTGTTGGTGGTCCGCCTTGTCAGGCTTATTCTATTGCTGGACGTGCCAGAAAAAATATGGAAAATGACCCAAGAAATTATCTATATAAATACTATGTTAAATTTTTAGAAAAATATCAGCCAAAAATGTTTGTATTTGAGAATGTATTAGGTATATTAAGTGCTAAAAATGGAGAATATCTTGAAAAAATACTTGAAGCTGTAAGAAGTATAGGCTATCAAGTTGAAGCGCCACCAAAAAAATACTTAAATGCAAAAGATTTTGGTGTATTACAAGATAGAAAAAGAGTAATTATTATCGGTTGGAAAAAAGAACTAAACTTAAATTACCCAGAGTTTGAAAAAATGGAAAATAACTTTGAAATTTTAAATGACCTATTTTCTGACCTCAAACCATTGAAAAATGGGGAGGGAACTATGAACACGATAGAATATTCTGATATAACAACAGAATACCTAAAAACATCAAAAATTAGAAATGGACTTGATTTTGTTACACAACATATTACAAGACCAAACAATGAAAATGATTTAGAAATTTATCAAATTGCAGTCGATGAATGGAATAAAGGAAAACGGCTCAATTATGCCAATCTACCTAAAAGACTTATTAAACATTCCAATACAAAATCGTTTTTTAATCGCTTTCAGGTTGTAAATGGTAAAGGTATTTCACATACTGTAGTGGCACATATTGCGATGGACGGACATTATTATATTCATCCAGATATCAAACAAAATCGTTCTATTTCTGTAAGAGAAGCAGCAAGAATACAATCTTTCCCTGATGATTATTTCTTTGAAGGAAGTCGAACTGCAATTTTTAAACAAATTGGTAATGCTGTGCCACCTTTGATGGCTGAAAAAATAGCTGAAAAAATTAAGGTGATGATATGGAAGAACACATAAAAGCAGAAATAACAACACCAAATCCAAAATCTATAATAAATTCTTATAGAAGTTTTGGTTATAATCTTTCTACTGCTATTGCAGATATTATTGATAATTCTATTTCTGCAAATGCTAATGAAATTAGGTTGGAATACAAATGGAAAGGGCAAGATTCTTTCATTTCTATTTCTGACAATGGAGTAGGAATGAATAGGGACGAACTTATTTTGGCAATGACATTAGGTAGTAAAAACCCTGAAGAAGTACGAAGTGAAAAAGATTTGGGACGTTTTGGAATGGGCTTAAAAACAGCATCATTTTCACAATGTAAAAGACTTACATGTATTACAAAAAAACAAAATTATGCAACAATAAAACGTTGTTGGGATATTGATTTTATTAATTCAGAAAATGAATGGCAGTTATTGGATTATGTTTCTGATAATTCATTTCTTGAGAAAATTGAAAAGCAAAAATCGGGAACATTAGTTCTTTGGGAAAAATTAGACCGAATTATTGGTAATGCTGAAATGAGTAATGAAAGTGTGAAAAATGTTTTTTACCAAGAAATGATAAATGTAAAACGTCACTTAAGTTTGGTGTTTCACAAATTTATTGAGAGTAAACAGATAAAAATTTACTTTCAAAACTCAGAGATTGAAGCCTATAATCCCTTTTTACTTAACTTAAATCCCAAGCCTGAAATGGGACAAACAGAAAATTTTGGCAATGTTGAAATAACTTATTTTATACTTCCACACATGTCAGAAATTGGCAAAACAGATTATGAAAATTCAGGTGGTTCGCTTGGCTGGTTTCAAGAACAAGGTTTTTACATTTATCGGGGTAACAGATTATTAGTTGCTTGCGATTGGCTTGGATTAGAAAAAAAACGTGATTATTCAAAATTGGCAAGAATTGCAGTTAATTTTACCAATATAAATGATTTTAATTGGCAATTAGATATTAAAAAATCAACTGCAACTCCACCAATAGAAATTAGAAAAGAACTTACACGAATTGCAAAAATTGCAATTATGAAGTCTGCTAAAATTTATAATTGGCGCGGACAAAAAACAATTTCAGAAAACGGAAACACAAATTATGAACCATTGTGGACTGATGAAAAAACAAGAGAAGGAATTAAGAAATACAAAATTAACCGAAAACACCCAATAATAAAATCATTATTGGAAGAAAATAATAAATTGGTTGGAAAAGCGTTAAAATTATTGGAAGATAACGTTCCAATTGAATTAATTTTATCAAACCAAAACGAAGATCCTGCATTTCACGAATTAGAAAAACAAACCGAGAAACCAAGTGATGATTTAATCAATTTGGCTATTGAACTTTATAAAATAAACGTATCACAAGGAGTACCGAATGAATTAGCAAGGCAACAAATTATGTGTTCAACACCTTTTAATTTATTTCCACTTATTAATGAATATCTAAATGAATGATTTACTAGAATCTGCTAAGGCAATTGTATATACTTTACTTTCTCATCATAAAGGGGAAGTAACAGATGAAATATTAATATCTTTTGTTAATAAAGCCTCAGTAATTAATATTATTGAAGGATTAGAATTTGATAAACAAGAGTTATTTGAAATTTTAAAAGCAGAATTGAGTATTGGTAAAGCAGAAATCACTATTCTGTCAGAAGATGTTGAGCCTTGGTTAAATAACGAAAAAGTAAATATAAAATTCTCTTTATGGAATAGATACAAAGCATATTTAAAAAACAATGATTCATCTTTTCCGATTTCTGAATTAGATGATTTCACGGACAAAATATTAGATAAATGTGTAAATCCAAAAAAAGATGGTTCTTGGGATAGACGAGGAATGGTTGTGGGACACGTTCAGTCTGGAAAAACATCTAATTATGTTGGTCTTATCAATAAAGCAACTGATGCAGGTTACAAAGTAATTATCGTAATTGCTGGAACAATTAGTTCATTACGAAGACAAACACAAGAAAGAATTGATTCTGGATATATTGGAAGAAACAGTTCAGCATTCATAAGAGAAAAAGAAAATAGAGTAATAGGTGTTGGGCAAAGCAAGTTTAATAACATTAAAAATCCTGCACCTGATATTTACTCTCTAACATCAGCATTCTACCAAAGCGGAGACGAGGGTGATTTTAACCAAAAAATTGCTAACGGTCTTAATATTCCAATTGGGAAAAACCCTGTGGTTTTTGTAATCAAAAAGAACAAAAGTATTTTAGAAAATTTGATTGATTGGTTTTCAAAAGATGTAAACGCAAAAATTGTGGATGGAACATCAAAATTGTTTAATGTTCCAGCGTTGGTAATAGATGATGAAGCCGATTCTGCTTCTGTAAATGCATCAAGAGATGTTAATGAAATAAAAACAATCAATCGCTTAATCCGAACTTTACTAAATATTTTCAATCAGAATACTTTTATTGGCTATACTGCTACACCTTACGCCAATTTATTTATTCCTCAAGATTTTAATCAAGAACTGATCACAAGAGTAAAAAATAAGCCATATAAAATCGGAGAAGATTTATTTCCAAGAGATTTTATCATTAACATTAAAGCACCCACTAATTATATTGGGGCGGCTAAAATTTTTGGTTATGAAAACGCAAATCCAGAACTCACAAAAGAGCCATTGGATATTTTCAGAGAAATAGACAATTACGACCCGCCATTTTTCCAAACAATCAACCGACAAAATAAAGATATTTTGCCTGAATATCTTCCGCAAAGTTTGGAAAAAGCCATAAAATCCTTCATTCTTATTTGTGTCATTCGTAGAGTGCGAGGGTACGAAAACAAGCATAATTCAATGTTGATTCACGTTGCTTTATTGGTGCGTTGGATTGACAGAGTTGCCTATTTGGTAAACGAAAAAACGAAAGAATATAAAAACGCAATACAAAGCGAAGATGTTACATTGTTGAACGAGTTGAAAGAATTATACGAAAAAGATTTTTTGCCAACCACAAAAAATGTATTAGAAAATTTAGATTATAAAGATAGTAGAATAAAAGAACATACTTGGGAAGAAGTCAAAAAAGAACTAAAAAAAGCAGTTTTGAAAATAGATGTTCGTTCAGTTCATGGTACACGTTCAACAACAAATTTAGAATATCATAACATTGAAGAAATTGACTACAATCGATACGAAAATGGTTTGTCTGTTATTGCTGTTGGGGGTAGCCGTTTGTCAAGAGGAATAACTTTAGAAGGATTATCAGTTTCTTATTACATAAGAACAACTCGGATGTATGATTCGCTTATGCAAATGGGACGTTGGTTTGGTTATCGTCCAGGTTATGTTGATTTGTGTAGATTATATACTACAAACCAAATTTTTGAGTGGTTTAATCATATAACAATGGCAACCGAGGAGATGCGAAACGACTTTGACGAAATGACGGTAATGCACCAACGCCCAAAAGATTTCCGTTTGAAAGTTAGAAATCATCATGGTTTATTGACCATTACAAGTTTGAACAAATTATATTTTTCAGAAGATATTGAAATTTCGTTTTCAGGTGAAAATATTCAAACGTATCAATTACTCAAAACCAAGTTGGCAATTGAAAACAATCTTGCAACTTTAAATAATTTAATTGAGTCAATTGGATTTCCATCAAGGGATAATCGTATCGAACGCAATGGTAGAACTAGACATTTATTATATCGTAATGTGAACATTGATGCATTGTGTAATTTTATAGATTCATTCAAAATAATTCAGCCAAGCATAAATAATGCTACAATAAGTGAGTATATTAAGAATCAATCAAAAGGCAATATTATTAAAGAATGGAGTATTTGTATTGTAGGCAATACTGATGATGACGTTTTTATTGATTTTAACGGAAATGCCTTGCCAAAAGAACGATTACCAAATAGAAAATTCGCTACTTATAACTTAAAGTATAATGGAGAATTTATAACAATGGGTTGCTCGGTTCGTAACCAAATGTTTAGAGACAGAAGTTCAGAATATTACAAAATATCAAAAAATCAAATTGACCAAACAGGAGATCGACAAGTAGATTTGTTGGTTCAAAGTAACGAGTACAATAAAATTAAAGAAAACCGCTCTAAGGAAAAAAAAGGTTTGTTGTTAATTTATGCACTAGACGAAAGAGGTACTTTCTTTGAAGATAAATTTGGACTACCTGTAATTGGTTATAGTTTGCATTTTCCAAGAATTGATGATGAAATTAAAGTTTCATATACAACTACAATCAATAAAGATTTCGATACTGAAACGATGATTGACGATGATAACCCTGAAACAGAAGAAAACTAATGATAAACATAAACTCCATTTGGGAAAATCAAAAACCAACAAACGATATTATAATCAAAACTAAAATTGATGAAATATCACATTTTAATTGCTATGTCGCAACCAATAATATCACAAGACAGCATTTATATATTATGTCTATTTCAAAAAAAGTGGTAATTCCTGAATTAAAAAATTATCGTTTCAAAGGAGTTGAAATCTTTGCCATTGAAGTAGAAAACAATTTTGAACTTAATATTTATCTTTTAGACAATGATTTGAAAGATATTTTTTCATTGTTCGTTCAAAATATCTTGGAAGATATTGAAAAATGTGTTACAGAAAATGAAGCCATTATAACAACGCTAAACGTAATTTCAAAATGGAAGAAACTTTTTGATAAAATCAACTTCAATGGTTTATCTCTTGAACAACAAAAAGGATTGATAGGCGAATTATTGTTTCTCAACTATCTTTTGAGCAATAAGAAAATATCAACAAACGCTGTAAGTGCTTGGACAAGTACAGAACGAGAATTTCAAGCAAAAGATTTCACGTTGGGAACTATTGGGATTGAAATTAAGTTTACTTCTTCAATGCAACCAAAAATAAAAATTTCTAATGAAAAACAATTAGATGCTGAAAATTTAACAGAATTGTTTTTGGTTTTATATTCAACCGAAGCGGTAAAGGAAAATGGATTTTCGCTTAATTCAATCGTAGAACAAACCCGACAAAGTATTTCAACCGTTCAAGAACTCAATATTTTCAATGGTAAATTACAAATAAATGGCTATTTTGATGACGATAAAGAACATTATGGCAAAATGTACTCAATAAAAAAAATATTTGCTTTTGCTGTAGTTTCTGGCTTTCCTAAAATTGTGAAAACTGATTTACCGTTGGGAATTTATGATACTTCATATTCAATAGAAATTTCAGCAATTGAAAAATTTATTATAGATATTAAAGATATTTTACAAAAAATTTAAAAAAATGGAAAGAGCATTACAAAATTATATTGACGAACTAAAATCTGATATTTCTTCTTTGGTTTATTCCGAAGGAGAAGGAACAAGTTTTGAAGACAAATTTACGGAGTATTGCATCGAAGTTTTAGAATCAATTGGAAAATCCGAAGGGGCGAGAGTTTTGTCATATATTCATCCAACCAAACAAGGTACAATAGATTGGAAAATAAATGGCTTTTGTTTGAAAGACTTTGTAAAAGATGAAAACAAAAAAGAGTATTACGAAACGCTTGATTTATTTATTACATTTTATAAAAATGAATATGGCTATAATATTACAAAAGATGATTATACAAAATCACTCAATCAAATAAAACGTTTTATTAATTATGCTTTAAAAGGTCATATTGATTATATCGATAAATCGCATAAAGAACTTAACGAACTAATTAAAATAATAGAAAATCAAAGTAATAGTTTTGACAGAATCAATGTTTATTTTTTGATAAACGGTTTTTCAAGCCACGAAAAAGAAAATATTGATATAAAAGATATTGATGTTTTTGTTCATACTTGGGATATTACACGATTATTTAAAATCAATGAATCAAATAGCATACACGAACCGATAGAAATAGATTTTGAAACATTTACCGAAAATGGAAAAGGTTTGCAATGTTTGCAAGTTCCCAATATTGATGAAATGTACGATTGTTATTTGGCAATAGTTCAAGGCGAAATTCTCGCAAGGTTATACAAGGAATTTTCAAATGAATTGTTAGAAAGCAATGTGCGTGCTTTTTTAGGACAAACCGGAAAGTTTAATAAAGGAATAAGGGACACAATTCGTAATAAACCGCAAATGTTTTTGCCTTATAACAATGGAATTACTGCAACTGCTGAGAGCGTAGAAACAAAGTTTATCAATAATAATCAACTAATTATTACTAAATTAAAGGATTTTCAAATTGTAAATGGTGGACAAACAACGGCATCTCTTTATCACACACAGAAAAAATTTAAAGACGTAGATTTGAGTAAAATATTTGTTCAAATGAAACTAACTGTCATTAAAGACAAAGAACAAAAAAATATTGAAGTGCCTAATATTTCACGATTTGCCAATAGTCAAAATAAAGTTTCTGAGTTAGATTTATCTTCCAATAATCCGTATTTTGTACAAATTGAAAATTTATCGAGAAAAAAATATGTTCTTAATCCTGATAACAAAAATCAATCTTTTTTATGGTTTTTTGAACGTACAAACGGACAATATCGCGAAGCATTGAATAAACAAACACCTACACAACAGAAAAAATTTAAAGAACAAAATCCTTCTAATTTAAAATTTTTGAAGTCAGATATAGCCAAATTTATTAACCTTTGGGAATTAGAACCACATTTTGTTGCACAAGGCTCACAGAAAAATTTTATTCATTTTACCAAAAAAATTAATGAACTTGTGAGTAAAAATAAATTACCTAGCGAAAATTTTTATCGCAAGTTAATTGCCAACGGCATTTTATTCAAAACAACAGATAAACTTTTTGGAAAGAAAAATATAGATGCCATTGGAGATACAAATTTAAAATCTTTTACAATTGCTTATACAATTTCTTATTTTCATTTTCTTACTAATAATCGTCTTGACCTTTGGAAAATCTATGAAAAACAAAAAATAGATGAGAATTTGAGTAATTATATCAAAGATATGTTAGTTTTTGTTCACAATCATTTAATTAAAGAAGCCAATAATAGTTTGATTTCTGAATACGCAAAAAGAGAATCGTCTTGGAAAAAATTAAAGGAAATACCTTATTCTATCAATTTGATAGATTGTTTGAAAGATTATTTGATTTTAGAAGAAGAAAAAATACAACGAGAAAAGGAAAAAGAATTGGATACGACCACAATTGAAAATAGTATATATTTGGTAAGTGAAATCTATAGTATGGGTTTGAAATTTTGGGATGGCTTCAAAACGTATATTGAAACTAATAAAATAAATGAATTTGATTTTTATGATGCTTTTGATTTGCTCCAAAAACTAAATAACAAAACAAATTTATCTTTTAAAGCAACTAATTTTGGTAAGAAAGTTCTTGATTTTATTCATCAAAATTTATCACTTGTAGAAGAAATTAAATCATTGTCAAACTTAGAAGAAAGTCCAATCATAGAGATAAAATTTATTTATGATAGGCTTTTGCTCATTTCAAAAGACAAATGGAAAAGTATTATTGATATAACAAATAGAAATAACATTTTTGATAATTTAGAACTTGCAAATATAAAATCAGTGCAAATTTCTCTATCAAATAAAGAAAATCTAAAAGAAAATGCTTTAATTAAGTGCTATGAATCTTTACAAAAACTAAAAAAATTTAATATTGAGATATAAAAATAAATAAGCACTGAATACTCAAAATAAGTTAGTACTACATTTTGGGCTGACTTAAAATAGATGTATAATTTATGTGTCAAAAGTAATAAATCTGCGCTTTTCTAACATCTACATCTATACAAATAAAATTTTTATAAAAACCAAAAAATCATTTTAAATCTCTAAAATCTGCTTTATTTTTGTGCTTCTTTGTGATAGTTTTTTTTTGTAAATCTTAGAAACCATAAATAATAAATGAGTTATAATTAAACCAATTAATTATTATCAAGTCAAATAAAAAAAACATTTTTTTTCCAAAAAAAATGATAAAACATATAATAATTTCACGTATCTTCTCACAAACTACCTTTAAAAAAATTTTAATTTTCAAAAATAATAACTATTTTTGCACCAATTAAATTTTTTTTTACCTAAAAATATGATAAAACAAATAATTATTTTTACTTTTTTGTTTATAATAGTTAGAGTTACTTTTGCTCAAGATACAACTATTTTAATCAATAAAAAAAATTGGCAATACTATGCTGACGAACAAGCAAAATGGAAACCTATCGCAAATATGGACGTTAGGCAATCTTTTTTAAAAGATGCACCCATTACTATTCAAGGTTTTCAAGTTGGGGCAAGAAATCAAGGTAAATATCAACTTACTTTAGGGTATTATTGGCTCACACAAAGTTCTCAAACAGCTATCAAAGTTAAAAATAGAAATAGATTATCTATCATTAATTTAGACGGAAATACAAAAATTAATTATTTTAGTCTTTGTTTCAATTATATTTTTTTAAATACCAAATATATAGAATTAGGACTGCCTACCGAAGTCGGTTTTGCACAGATGACTGATAAAGTAACTGCACCAAACGGAACGGTTTTGAGAGATTTGAATACTAATTTTGTTCCTATTCAATTAGGCGTTTCTTTTCATTGGCGAGTAACCCGTTGGGTAGGGGCAAAAGCCGCTGTGGGTATCAGACAAGTCGTTTCTAACGTAGAAGAAACTACTTTATCACAAGATTTTGACGGAACGTATTATAGTTATGGAGTGGTTCTGTATTTATCCAATATTTATAAAAGTATTTCTAAAACTAAATAATTACAAAAAAAACTTTATGAAAATATATATATTATTTTTTCTTCTAATTATTTTCTCTTTTACAATATATGCTCAAAATAATTCTGAAGAAACAAAAAACGATAAAAAAGAAGAACCTAAAAAAACACCACAAGAATACTTTGATGATGGTATTTTGAAGTTCAAAACAGGAAATTTTGTTGGCTCTGCTAATGATTTTGATATGGCAATCAAAGAAAAAAATGATTGGGGAGAAGCATATCTCAAAAGAGCAAGAAGTCGCCGATATGCTGGTAATTATGAATCAGCCATAGAAGATTATACAATTTCTTTGCGTATTAATCCTAATGCAAAACAAGCCTATGCAGGCAGGGCGCAAGCGTATTTAAAGTTAAAAAATTATGATTTAGCTATCAAAGATTATGATTTAGCCATTCAAAATTTACCCAATGTACCTTATATTAATAGCCTCTATTTTAATCGCGGTTTGGCTTACCAAAAATTACAAAAACAAAAAGAAGCATTACAAGATTATACGCAAGTGCTACAAAATGAACCTGAACACGTAAAAGCACTTACCAACAGAGGAATTATTAAATATCAACAAAAACAAGTAAGACAAGCCTGCCAAGATTGGATTAAGGCAAAAAAATTAGGCAACGAAAAAGCAAAGAAAAATGTGGATAAAGCTTGTCAATGTTGTATCTAAAATGATATTTTCTACTGATTTTTTGTAAAAAAAAAGATTAAAATTGGTTATTTTTAAGATATTAGAAAAAAAAATGAAAAAAAAATTTTTTTTTATACAAAAGTTTGTAACTTTGCACTAATATTTTGATAAACTAATTAAATAAAAACGTCTTTTTCTCTTTGGCATCACAAAAAAAACCAGTATGACAAAAAACTTACACATATTGATATTTATTGGAATTATTGTTAGTGTGTTATTGCATACCCATTTAAAAGCACAACAAGACGCTCAATTTACGCAATTTGCCTACAATCAACAATATTTTAATCCTGCTATAGTCGGAGCAAAATTAGAAACTAATTTTTCTTTTACACACAGAAATCAATGGCTGGCTTACCAACCTTCTTTTGATAACGGAGGCGCACCCTCTACTCAATTATTGACATTCAATACTGCCTTGCCAAAATATAAAAGCGGAGTAGGAGTTCATATATTAAACGATAGATTAGGAGCATTAAATAATTTGGAGGTGCAACTTTCTTACGCATATCACGTAAAAGTAGGAGAAGGTAAAAAATTATCTTTCGGATTACGTGCAGGAATGTACGCAGTTACTATTGATGGAAGTGCTTTGAGATTTAGACAACCTAATGACCCTTATGCCGCCATTGCAGGAAAAGAAACAAGTTTGAAACCTGATTTTGCCGCAGGTATATACTACCAAACCCCCAAATTTTTTGCAGGTGCATCTTTTAATCACCTTAATCAAGCAGGATTTAATTTTGGAGAAGGCATCAAAGGACAAACTTTGGCACGTAGTATGTATATAATGAGTGGATATGTATGGGAAATTGAACCTGATAAATTTACTTTAACTCCTATTGCATTATTAAAAAGTACAGATTTTAAAGTGTTTTCTGTGGAAGCAGGCGTGTTACTTACGTATAACAAAAAATTTACTTTTGGAACTACATATAGACACGAAGAATCTATCAATGCAATTTTAAGTGTTGATTTTCCAAGAAAAACATCAAAAAATGTACTACATAATATAAGAATTGGCTATGCTTTTGATTATATTATTGGCGGGCAAAGTGCAAAACAACCTACTTCTCACGAAATATTGTTGTCTTATCAAATACCCGTTAAAATGCCTTTGCCTCCTTCTATTATTAGAAGCCCAAGATTTAGGTATTAAAATAAATAAACAATAAAAAATTTCTTTTTAAAAAATGAAATCTTTTTATATTTTGTAAAGAGATTAAAAAAAATTGGCAAGAAATTTAATAATAAAAATAATAAACTATCGTTAAAAGAAAAGTGTTCAAAAAACTTAATACTTTTTTTCAAAAAAAAGTAACCTATTTCAAAAAAAAACGTATATAACTATAAATAAAAAGTTAGATAGTATTTGAAATAGTTTTTTGAATATATTTTTAATACAATTAAAAACAAAAGTAATTTATAAAATAAAATAATAAAAGTGTGTTTATGAACAAAATCAGATTACGATACAGTACTATATTAGTGTGTTTTTTAGTGCTGTCAGTATCATTACAAGGCTGTTTCCTTTTTAAAAAGAAAGGCGGAAAAAGTAGTGAAACCCTTGACGAAAAGATAAATGGCTCTGGTGGAGAAATTTATCCTTTTACGCAAACAAGACCTTATGATGCACAATATGTGCCAGCAGGTATGGTTGTAGTCCCTAATGGAACTTTCCACATGGGGCAAGCCGATGAAGATGTAGCCTCTTCTCGTTTGAACATGAATAAACAAATCACTATCAGTGCGTTTTTTATGGATCAAACCGAAATCACAAATAATCAATATAGATTATTCACTGACGTATTGTTAGCTTATTCAGAAGGAAAAACGGCAAATAACCAAGAATTGCCCGAAGAATACGTACAAAACGTAATGGATAAAATATTCAACAAAGGTGGTACACCTGTACGTCCCGACTCTGTGCGTGTGATGCAAGAAATGTACCCTGATACAACGCGTTGGTTGAAAGATTACGCACATCACTTGGGAGACCCTTTGTTAGAGTATTATTATATGCACCCTGCTTTTGATGATTATCCAGTAGTAGGTGTGGATTGGCAAGCAGCTCAGTTTTTCTGTACTTGGAGAACTTTCCACTTAAATTATTACAAACAAGTACAACAAGAACAACCTTATCCGTCACCACGTTTTCGCCTTCCAACAGAAGCAGAATGGGAATACTCATCAAGAGGTGGACGTGATTTGGCAAAATATCCTTGGGGAAGCCCTTATTTGAGAAATACATTAGGTTGTATGTTAGCAAACTTTAAACCTGGTCGTGGTAATTATTATGATGATGGTTTTGCTTATACAGGTCCAGTAGCCCAATATTTTCCAAACGATTATGGTTTGTATGATATGGCAGGTAACGTAGCCGAATGGGTACAAGATGCTTATTATGAATCTTCTGTGCCGATTGTTTGGGATATGAATCCTACTTATAATCCGCCAATTACTCAAAACGGTCAAAATGATAGAAACCCAAATAACCGTCGTGTTATTCGTGGTGGTTCTTGGAAAGATATTGCTTATTATTGCGAAACAGGTACACGTACCTTCCAACATTGGGATTCTGCATCAAGTTCTATCGGTTTCCGTTGTGCTATGACTTACTTGGGACGTTCTCAAGGTACTGAATTTGATTAGTAGTAAAAATTATGAATGTATATTTTTATTAAATATACATTCATAATTACTAATATAAATAAAAAATTTTAATAAATAAGAGTGTTTTTTCAAATTTGGCAAGATTTTGTAACAATAAATAAAAAAAATCTTATAAAATTTTGCATAAATAAAAAAAGTACATTATATTTGTTGCAAATTTTAAAATAAATATTTTCTTTAAAAAAAATCAATTATTAACTTTTAAAAATCAATTTAAACTTTTACTAAAATGAGTGCAAAAAAAATGAGTGGATTGGACTACTTCTACGTCTATCTTGTACCGAAAATTACTGCTCTTGGAGCGGCTGTTGTTATCTTGGGTGCTTTATTTAAAATTATGCACTGGCCTGGTGCAGCGGAAATGTTAATTATTGGTATGACTACCGAAGCTGTGTTATTTGCTATGGGGGTTGCAGAACCTATTCACCCTGAAGCACCACGTCCAGACTGGTCAAAAGTATATCCTCAATTAGCAGAAGGCTCTAATCTTCCTCCTATGCAAATGAGTGGTAATCAAATTGCCGCTCCAAAAGACGAAAAAACAGCTGCTAAATTGGCTGCTATCGAAAATGCTGTAGCAAATGTATTAGACCCAGCTAAAATCGAAAATTTTGGCAAAGGAATGCAAGACTTTACTACAAATGTAGCAAAATTAGGTGCCGCTTCTGACGCATCAGTAGCAACTACTGAATATGCAAAAAATGTAAAATTGGCTTCTACGGCTATCGTTGAAATGAATAAATCTTATTCTGTAGCTATCGGTTCGATGAATGAAATGGCAAATGCAACTAAAGACGCAAAAGCTTATCACGCACAAGTACAAGTTTTAACTAAAAACTTGACTGAATTGAACGCTGTATATGAAACAGAATTACGTAGCGCAAGCAAACACGTAAAAACTTTAAATGAGTTCTACGAAAAAGTAGGTGTTGCTATGCAAAACGTTGCCAATGCAAGTGATGATACACAAAAATTCAAAGACCAATTAAGCGTATTAACTACCAACTTAGGTTCATTGAACAAAATCTATGGTGGAATGTTAACTGCTATGAAAGGCTAATTATTTATTTAATATATTTTATTCACATTAAAAAAATAAAAAAATACTAATATGGCAGGAGGCGGTAAACAAACCCCAAGGCAACGGATGATCAATATGATGTATCTGGTTCTTACGGCTATGTTGGCTTTGCAAGTGAGCTCATCTATTATCGATAAATTCATCTTTTTGAACGATAGTTTGGAACGCGCACTTGGATTTTCAAGACAAGCCAGTGAAAATGCTTTGAAAAAATTTGAAGAAAAAGTAAAAAAAGAAGGAAATAGTGCTGATGGGCAAAGAGCAATCAAACGTGCCCACGAACTAAAACAAAAAACTTCTGATTTAATTTCTTATATTGATAAACTAAAAACTCGCCTTGAAAAAGAAGCGGGTGGCGGTAGAGAACACGGCGTAATCAAAGACCCAAAAGAAGAAACAAAAGTGGAATTGATTATGTTAGGAGCTACTAAAAATGGTGAAGGTTATACATTAGGCAAAAAATTAGATGCTTATACTACAGCTTTAGCATCAGAGTATGCTGATTTGGGACTAAGTAAAAATGATTTTCCTTCATTGGCAATGGGCAATGAAAAAAATAAAATTTACGAACACGACCAAATACAAAAAAATAAAGGTTTTGCTGAAGCAAACTTTGGACAAACTCCAGTAGTAGCGGCAATGGCAGTTTTGACACAAAAACAAAACGAAATTATCCGTTACGAACAAGAGGTATTGAAAAAACTTGTTTCTGGTGATATGAGTTCTGAATTGAAATTTGATAAAATTCGTGCAGTAGCAACTGCTGATGCGAACATTGTTGCATTGGGTAGTGAATACAAAGCTGAAATGTATATCACAGCAAGTTCAAGTAAATCAGGTGCAAGTATGACGTATAATGGTTCTTCAGTAAGAGTTGATCCAGACGGCGTAGGTGAAGTAAAATTCACGGCATCAGGAAAAGGTGAGCAATCTTGGAAAGGTACTATCACTATCAAACAAAGAGGAAAAGATACTACTTTTACATTTACTAAAAAATTCGAAGTAGTAGAACCAGTTTTGATTGTGAAAGCAGAAGCTAACTTCCCATTGTATCGTAATTGTGCTAATCCGTTGGAAACTGCAGTACCTGCTTTGGGTGCGAGTTACAAACCAAGTTTTAGTGTAACTAATGGTACAGCTATTCCGGGAGCAAGAGCAGGTTCGGTAACTATATTTCCGGGTGCAGGTCCTTCATCTAAATTGACAGTAACAAGTAGTGGTAAAGTAGCAGGTACAGCAGATTTTAGAATTATGCCTGTTCCACCACCTGATGTATTTATTGCTAATACATCTGGCGGAAAAATAAATGTGAAAGATCCGATTCCAATGCCGCCAACACTTCGTATTGCTGCAAAATCAGATGAAACATTTTATAATACTTTGCCAAAAGAAGCTAACTTCCAAGTAATGCAGTTTACAGTAACACAGTTCCGTGGAGGTCGTGGTATTACAAATCAAGTAGTAAATGGTTCACAATTTAGCACTGGTTCATTAAGTACAAGACCTGGCGATGGTATTCAAATACAAGTTACATCAGTAATACGTATTAACTCTCGTGGAGAAAAAGAACAAAGTCCTATTAATGCGGCGTTCCATAGTTTCTTTATCAAATAAAAAATATAATTTTTTTACAAGGTTTGCAAAAATCTTGTAAAAAAATTAAAAAAAATAGTAAGAAAAATACAACTCTTGCTTAAAAATAACGTTAAATAGAATAAGAAGTGATACCACTTTGACTGAGGTTAGGTGGTATTTTTTAATAATAAAGTAATTCATAAAAATCATTTTAAATTATTGTATGAAAAAATTAAGTGTTAAACTATGTGCATTGTTATTGTTTGTTGCGTTATTTATCACACAATCAGCACACGCACAATTTGGGGCGCAAGGGTATAATCCAAACTCTGTACGTCCTATTTTAGAGTCGGATATTATGTTCCGTACTACTGTTTGGAGACGCATTAACCTATTAGAGAAGCAAAATATGCCTTTCTTTTCTCGTGATAATGAAATTACAAGAGTAATTATTGAAGGAGTAAAAGCAAAAAAATTACAACCTTACAATACCACCTCAGGTCCTCGTTTAACTGGTTTTGAAACGCCTTTGTCAGAAGCGGATTTTAATCGTAACTTCAAATATTTTGATACTAACTTACAAGATTCGATTGAGGTAAAACCAGAAAATTTAACAACTTTAGAGATTAAAGAAGATTATATTTTTGACCGTCGTCGTTCATTGCGTTATTGGGATATACAATCAGTAACTTTAGTAATTCCACAAGGTTCTACACCGGGTACTCAAATGGGAGATTTACCATTTGCAAACTTTAAATTCAAAGATTTATATAATTATTTCAAAGAAACTTACGAAACTTCACAAGAAAAAGGTAGTTTTGAAGAAGTGAGGGCGCATTGGTATAATCCAGAAAATCCTCGCAGACACATGTCATTGTCAGATGCGTTTGATTTACGTTTGTTTAGTTCTCGTATTTTTAAAGTATCTAATCCAAAAGATGATGATATCAACGTAATTGTGAATGCTGAATATGCGAATGACCCTAAAGCAACTCGTAAAATTTTGGAAATGTCACAAAAAACTGAATATGATTTAATGGAATTTGAACACAATTTGTGGGAATTTTAATATTTAGTATTCAATAAAAAGAAAGCTTGTAATCCAAATTGCAGGCTTTTTTTATTTTTAATAATATTTTATTTCAGTAGAAAATTGATATTTGTATGATTTTATCCTAAAAATACTTGCAAATAATTAACATAGTATTTGGAATTACTAAGAATAAAAAATTGTTTTAAAGTATATCAAAAAATAAAAACGCAATGAAACATATTTATCTTTTTTTATTTATTCATATAATTTTACTTTCCAAAATTATACTCTCTGCACAAACTTCTCCTAAAATGTTGCATACAGGAGAGATATTAAATAAAATAAAAAAATTACAGGTATTAGGAACTGCCTTATATTTGGCGGCACATCCCGATGACGAAAATACTGCAGTAATTGCTTATTTGGCGAACGAACGAAAAGTCAGAACAGGATATTTGTCTTTGACAAGAGGCGATGGTGGACAAAACTTGATTGGAGCGGAACAAAGTGAATTATTGGGTTTGATACGCACACAAGAATTATTGCAAGCACGCAGAATTGATGGAGGAGAACAATTTTTTACACGTGCTAATGACTTCGGTTTCTCTAAAAATGCACAAGAAACTTTTAGTATTTGGAATAAAAAAGAATTATTAAAAGATGTGGTGCGAATTATCCGATATTTCAAACCAGATGTGATTATTACTCGATTCCCACCCAATCGCGAGGCGGGACATGGGCATCACGAAGCATCTATGTTGTTGGCTTTGGAGGCGTTTGATTTGGCAAACGATGAAAATTATGAGCCAGAGTTAGGAAAAAAACATCAAACAACAAGATTAGTTTGGAACGAATACTCAAGAGGATTTAAAAATACGACCAACGACAGCACCCAATCTTTTAGCACTGAAATTGGTAATTATAATTATTTATTGGGAAAATCTAATTTGGTAATTGCGGCAGAAAGTAGAAGTATGCACAAATCTCAAGGTTTTGGTTCGTCTAAAAATTATGGAAATAGAATAGATTGGTTTCAACATTTTAAAGGTAAAAAAGCAGAAAAAGATTTGTTTGATAATGTAGAACTATCGTGGAAAAGAATTCCAAATTCTGAAAAAATCCAAACATTGATAGAAGAAATTATTAGTGCTTATCAACCTGAAAAACCTTTTGAGATTGTCAATTTATTACTTCAATTAAAATCAGAAATTATAAAAATTAGTGAGAAAAATAAGCAATATTCATATTTATTAAATCAAAAAATAAAACAAATAGATGTTCTTTTAAAATCTTGTTTGGGACTCTGGGTTGATGCCAATGCTAAAAATTATAGTGTTTCGCAAGGTGATTCTTTAGAAATTAATGTAGAAATTTCTCAAAATAGCCCTTTTCCTGTGGAAGTTGAATATCATATTTCGGCTAATCATAAAGATTTTGACGGCTGGAGTGAAGTGGTAAATGTATCAAAAGGAAAATTATACGCAAAGAAAAATAAATATTTTATTCCTAAAAATTTTCAAACGACACAGCCTTATTGGTTAAGAGAAAAAAAAGAAAATGAATTTTTTAAGATTGAAAACGATAATGATTTTTTAATCCCTGAAAATCAATCTTTTATTTTTGCCAATGTCAATACAAAAATAAAAGGCAATTCTTTTCAATTTCAAATTCCTGTTACTTATAAATATGTGAAACCTGAGGAGGGAGAAATTTATCGCCCTTTGGAAATCACGCCTGCGGTAATGGTTAATTTTTCTGAAAAAATATTACTTTTTGCCAATGATAAATCTGAAAATCTAAAAATTACAATCAAAGCGGGAAAAAATAATTTAAAAGGAAAATTAAAATTAGAAATTCCAAACGATTGGAAAATTTCCCCCAAAGAATATACGTTTGAGTTGCCTAAAAAAGATGATGAAACTGATATTTTAGTCCAAATTACTCCCCCTAAAAATATTTCTACTGCGTATTTAAAAGCTTGGATTCAGTTAGAAAACGAATCAAATTTTATAGAAGCAAAAGGAATTTATCGAATAGAATATGCTCATATTCCTACACAAACTTTGTTTCCGATGGCTGAAACGAAGTTAAATCGTTTAGAAATTAAAATAACTTCTCCTAAAATTGGCTATATTGCGGGGGCAGGTGACGAAATTCCGCGTTATCTTATTCAGTTGGGTTATCAGGTAACTATGTTGGATAAAAATTTGTTACAAAAGGACTTATCTATGTATCAAGCCATTATTATCGGCGTAAGAGCGTACAATACAGAGGAGCATCTGAAAGTTGAACAAAAAGATTTGCACGAATACGTCAAAAATGGGGGAGTTTTGGTCGTGCAATACCAAACTGCACAGGAATTAAAAGTACCACAATTAGGTGTTTTTCCTATCACACAAAGTCGAGAAAGAGTTACGGAGGAGAGGGCAGAAGTGCGTTTTTTAAGCCCAAAACATCAAATTTTGAACAAGCCTAATCAAATTACACAAGAAGATTTTAAAAATTGGGTGCAAGAAAGAGGTCTGTATTTTGCAAGCAGTTGGGATAAAAATTATACATCTATTTTATCTTCTAATGATACAAATGAAAAACCGCAAGACGGCGGATTGTTGGTGGCTAACTTTGGCAAAGGTAAATTTATTTATACAGGATATTCGTTTTTTAGACAAATTCCTGCGGGAGTAAGTGGTGCAATTCGGTTATTTATCAATTTATTAGAGAAATAAAAAATCATATACACGCGTGGGCGTTTGTGCGATTAATTTTTGGTGCAAATATCCAAACTTGCACAATTAAATCATCATTTTTATTGTCCAGACTTAAATAATTGCTTTTTTATTTTGGTAGAGTAGGGGAGAGGTTTTTTTTAAGAGAAAAATAACACATCTTAAAATAAAAGGTTGAACTTAAATGCTTGATTTTTTGTTTTTAGGTAAAATTTTATATATATAAAAAAAGTAAAAATGAAACTTATGAAAGTCTTAAAAATTACAGGAATTGTAATTTTGTTGTTGGTAATGGTTGGTTATGGCTTGGTATTTTATACAAAATTAGCCAGCCCCAAAGATGTAGTTGAACTAAAAGAAGGCGATTTTTTTACTAAAATCGTGTATTGTCAGCCGTCTGTTAAAAATAGAAAAGTTTTTGGTGAAGTAGTGCCTTTTGGAAAAGTTTGGAGAACTGGTGCCAATGAAGCCACCGAAATTACGTTTAATCAAGACATAGTTTTTGGCGGAAAGTCCGTCAAAGCAGGGACTTATGCTTTATTTACGATACCAACGCCTGAAAAATGGACAATTATTTTGAATAGTGTTTTAGGACAATGGGGAAGTTTTACTTATGATTCTACTAAAGACGTTTTGCGTGTAGAAGTAAGTTCGCTTAAAAATGAAAAAGTAGTGGAAAAATTTAAAATTTCATTGGATAAAAATGAAAAAATGATAGATTTGACTATGGTTTGGGAAAAGACAAAAGTAATAATACCGATTGAAAAAACGATAAAAGTTGCATTTTAATTGATATAAAAGCAAAAAGGAACATTGACAAACAAAATGTTCCTTTTTTTATTTAGTAAGCAATTAAATTAAATTCTAATTTTACATCTTCGGCGTATTCCTCACCGCTTTCGAGCATATCTAAATCGTTTTTTTCGTAATACCAATTGACAGTAACTCTGCCATTTTTTTCTTTTTCATATTCTTCTAACAAGTTCATGATTTCTAAAAAACGCCTTGAAGAACTTGTATTAAAATAACTCATTCTAAAATTGAGTTCAATTTTTTTTTCAGGGGTTTTGGTGTATTCACGTAGCCAATTAAAAATAGGCTCAAAAAATTCAAGTGTGTATTCGTGATAAGATTCACCTTCTATGTTGAGGACACCCGTTTCCACGTCCATATTTACGCGAGGTATATAATCAAGTCCAGTAATTGAAAGATTTTCCATATTTTTATGTGTGTGTGTTTCGAAAAAATAATTTTCTATTTTATTAATGCTTAATGGTTTGAATTTCTATTTAATTTGAGGCTTCGTTTTCAACTTCTGTTTTATTTATGGTGATAGATAATGAAAAAAACGATATATCATCATCAACATTTGTTATATCATATTGTAATGGATTTTGAGAGCGGCGTGCCATATCTATCAATCCAATATTTGCTCCAACTCCTCCTGTGGGGCGTTTTCTTTGTTGCATATAATAAGTACGTAGTTCGTCAGGAGTCATTTGGTTAATAAATTCACATCTTTCTCTCAATCCTTCTACTTTATAATTTTCAATTAGATTACCAGAAGAAAGCACAAACGTTTCTGCCTCTTCTTGAATGGCTAACATACCCACACCAGAAGGTCTACCTTTACTGACAGAAAATTCTTTTTGTGCAGAATGGTGGTATATATTTTGTGCTAATTCAACAAAAATTGCAAAAATTCTCTTACCTGTATGGAAAGACCCTAATTTAGACCTAAGATTTATGCCTACATCGGCTAAAATCTCTTGAGAAATTGTGCCTTTGAATGTTAAAATTACGTTTTGATGGCTCATATCTCTTAAATATTTTAATAAACTTAAACTATTAGTATTCATATCTAATTTGATGCAACACTTTTATACTTGCTATTAATATTGTTAATAAGAAGTATATTTTCTGCAAAGTTAAAATAATTTTTATAGATTTGTATAATAAATATAAAAAAAAAGTTGTTTTTTTATAAAATTTATTTTTTTACTAAAAAATTAACTTGTTTTAAGTAAATCAATACAATTGAATTTATAAAACTTTATTAGGTTTTTAAAACTTTATAGGTTTGGTTATCCTTGTTTTTAATAGAAACAATTTGATTGATTATATATTTGAGAACACTTTGATTTTTACTATAAACAAATATAGTGCAAGTTTTGTCGGTTTAATAAAAATCATATACTTTTGATAAATAATAAGTATCTATTTAGTTTATTTTGATGCAAGCGCGTCCACACTCACACCAAATATTATCCACGCTTGCACGAAGGTCTTTTTAACTAAAATAATAATTATACCAATAAATACGATTATAAATCTTCTGCCAATACGATTATTTTATCTCCTTCTTTCAAAAAAACATTTTCTTTTTTATTTGGATTTAAAAACACGCCGTAGTGATGTGCAGGACTTTCTGCAAATTCTTTTAAACGATAACCGATAGCAATTTCGTTGCGTCTTAATGCCGCTTCTGTAATGGTATAAAAATTTATTTCTTGATTAGGAACAACGTATAAATCCAAAGGTTTGAGATAAAATTCAGAGCCTTGTGCATCAAAAAGTTGGTCAAAAACAAGTTTTAGTTCTTTGTTTTCTGCTACCTGTGAAACTATCAAACTAATCACATGGTCGCTGATAATAAAATCATCAGGTTTTGCTACTTCGGCTAAAGTTCTATTTTTTATATCCAACATTTCGCTGATAATCGTAAACTCTAATTTTTTATTTTTTTTGATTTCTCGCAAGTGCATCAACGCTACCAAAGTGATTGCGTCTGCTTCTTGGATATGCATTTTATTAGCATAACTCAAAATCATAAGATGTTGATGTTGTGCCAAAGGAAGTTGGTTTAAGGCTTTTCTGTTGCTAATATCTGCTTCTTGATAAGAAATATTGACATTTTTTAAAGGCATTAGTATATCTAAATCAGCTCTTACTTTGTCCGCATCATCACAGACGATACATAATTCAGAGCCTTTCATTACATAACTATCCATTTGTTTTACAATCGTAAAACCTTCTTGATTCCAACCTAAAATCATCACAGAACGCGGAGCATTAATGAGATTTTTTCCGTCTTTTAAAATTTTATCTTCTTGAATATACTCTTTGGTATCAAAATTTGGCAGAGGCAAAGCGTGGTCATCTTGCGCCATACAAATCAATTTATCAGAATTTCTAATTTTTTGAGATTGTTTTGGATTTAATAAAACAATTTGTGTATTTGTCCTCAAAATTCCTAAAACAATTACATCATCATAAGCCAAAGTAGCTTCTCTAAAAGTTTTGCCGAGCAATAACTCAGGAACATCATAAAAATAAATTTCGGTATGGTCAAAATCTAAAATTTTATTATACACTGCACTCAATCCTGATTGTAAGCAAGTTTGAACCGCAATTCGAGCAATTACTTCATCAGAAACTATCAAAGTCAATTCATCTCCGCCCACAATACTCGCCACTTCTTTGTTGTTATCAGTTTGTAATTCAGCCACAATATGGTATAAATGCCCTTCTTCCCGCCTTTCAGGATTGCGTCTATTGGGGTGATTGACGATAGCCAAAATACATTTCACATTTTGAACGTCTGTGTTGTGGTCGTCTGGTGATAAAATAATAATCGATTTTGCGTCATGTGGATTAACAATTTCTAAGTCATCGAGGTCAATCGGGTTGCCTGTACGACAAATAATTCTTACATTTTTTGATTTTTTAACTTTTTCTTTCAATTCATCTTCCATTTCAATTTGGTCTTTATCCGCCAAAATGACGACACAAGCATGCACTTGATTGGCGTTTGCTTTGATAAGTTCTTTAATGACTGAAAAAATCTTAGCAGACCATCCTAAAATCACAATATGGTTTTCTTCGATTACCAAAGAACGACCTTTTCGAAAATTACTTAAAATAATACCAATTCGAGAAGTAATTAAAGCGACTAATGTACTCAAAGTAAAAATTCCGACAAAGGTTGGTATCATCATAGTAAGCCTAAACGACCATGTTTTTTTGTCAGTAATTGTTCCTTGGTCGATTACGTGCATCAACACTTGCCAAAAGTTTTCTAAAAAGCTTGTACTTACGTTTGATTTTTCTTCGAAATGAAAAACCATTACGGTAACGGTAATAAAAATAGTTAAGAATAAGGCAAAAATAATCAAAATAACAATCAGAGGCATCAGCCCGCCTGTCATTAAGTTATCAAATCTATATTGGAAACGTTGTGCAAACGAAAATTTTTTAACAGACATATAATTTTTTAAAGAAAGTAAATCTTAACTTTTCTTCTAATTTTGTTTAGAAGTTGCGAAATTAGAGAATATTTATCAAAAATAAAAAAAAATCATTACTTTTTTTAACTTAAAAATATTTTTTTCGTTATATATACAATCATTTTATTTTCTTATAATTATTATGCCTAATAAAAAACGCGTCAAAGAATTACTTGCCCCACACGAAAAACTGATTTACATTGGGCATTTGCATTGGTTTTTATTTAAAGAAAGTGTTATTACACTTATTTTAACGACTTCTTTGTATTATTTTTCTTTTGTTTATTTTTCTGCACAATTAAGAGATTTTTTAAATATAATTATTACTTTGTTGTTTTTTTATGCCGCTTTCAAATTCCTTTTGGAATATTTGAAGCACAATAGTTCGTTTTTTTTGATTACTAACGAAAGAATTTTGATTCAAGTTGGTTTATTTAAAACAAGCTCGATGGCGATTTCTTTGCCTAAAATCCAAACCATAGAAGTAAATCAAACACTTTTTGGGCAAATGTTAGGATATGGAACCGTAACTATTATGGGAGTTGGTATCAATACAATGAATAAATTTGATATGGTTTCAAACCCCAATATATTTAGACAAAGATTACAAACTGCTATAGATGGTGAAGGTTCTGAACCAATTATAGAGCAAACAATACACAAAACAAGAGAAACTGCTCCACGTCCGCGTCCACGTAGGTAATAATTTTGTGTTAAAAATAATTTCGTGCAAGTGTGGAAACTTGCACGAGATAATAATGTTCATCATAAATTTTCATTTTTCTCGTTTTAAATTTTTAATTATCAAAAAAAATAAGTTTATTTTTATGAATTACAAGTTTTTCTTTTTAGTTTTATTTTCTTTGATTTGTGTGAATAATATTTTTGCACAAAGAAAAGTATTTACCAAAAAAAATGGTATTACAATTATGGTACAAGAAGAACCACGCATAGGCGAGTGCCAATTGCAAAATGGTAAAAAAATGTACCAGCATCGAATTACGGTGTATGCTGTCAATGAAAATGCTTTTGAAGTAACGTTTAACAAACCACTCGCCGCCAGAGTCCCAGAAGATGCCAAACTTCCAAGCAATAGAGATGGTTGTTGGGATAAATTAGACAGAGGCAAATGGCGTGATTTAACAAAATTAGATTCGCGTGCCGAAGCAACGCTTATCACAAAAATTGTGTTAAGTGAAAATATCAACACAGCAGGAAGAATTACTTGTGAAATACCTGATTTAAAAAAATAAGTTCGTATAAAAATTGAGTAGATAAAAAAAACAATTTTTTATTGAAATATTTACACAAAAAAAGCGTTTAAAGTACTATTAAACGCTTTTTTGAATTTATTTTGCTTTTTCAGCTTCTTGACTATTCCACCAAAACTAATACCGGTTTAATATCTGGCTTTATAATCAACAATGATAGTAGTATAAGATTGTTTGTTACGAGTAATTTCGATTTTAAAAATATTATTTTCTGTATCCAAACTATTAGCATATAATTTTTTTATTCCTTTTTCATTCACTTCTTCTACAAAAATGGAATATTGACCTACTTCCAAATCCATTTCAAAACAACCTTTTTCATTGCTTTGTGTAGCACCTACAAAAACACTCGTTGGATTTTCATAAAAACGTCCTATTTGAGTAATTTGTTTGATATGAGTGAGTTTATATATCAAAATTTTTCGCTCAATCGGTAATCCTTCTTTCATAGGTTTATTTTTTTGAGGTCTAAGATTGCCTTCTTTCCATATCACTTGTCCTACAATTCCTTGTTTTATATTACTTTTACAAGCTTGGTGAGTGGATATGTTTTGTAAATTTTCTTTTTTACAAGCACTTAATAAACCAAAAACAACAAAAGAAATGGCAATCGAAATAATGATAATTTGATATTGTTTCATACAGATTGAATGATAAAAGTAACTTTTAACCTACTATTTTTTGATTGATTGTTACGTATTTCAAATAAAAATTTGATTTTAAACTTACGTTATAACAAAATAAAGTCGATAAAGTTTAAAAAAATAGAGAAAATATACAAATATTTTCTCTATTTTTTATTGTTTTGATTAGTCATTGACCACCAAACCATCTTTCAACCTAATCACTCTATTGGTGTTGGCGGCAACCTCAGGGTCGTGTGTAACAATGACAACGGTGGTGCCTTGTTGATGAATATCTTTGAATAATTGTATTACTTCTGAAGATGTTTTTGTGTCCAATGCACCTGTGGGTTCGTCAGCCAAAATTACTTTGGGTTTGGTAATCAAGGCACGTGCTAAGGCTACTCTTTGTTTTTGTCCTCCTGAGAGTTCGTTAGGAGAGTGGTTTGCCCAATCTTTTAGTCCTACTTTATCCAGATATTCGAGTGCTAATATATTTCTTTTTTTTCGGGATACTTTTTGATAATACAAAGGCAGTGCAACATTTTCGACTGCATTTTTGAAGCTCAATAAATTAAAAGATTGAAATACAAATCCGATAAATTGATTTCGGTAAAAAGCAGATTTGGAAGCAGATAAATTTTTCATCAAAGTATTATTCAAATAATATTCACCTGAATCATAATCATCTAAAATTCCTAAAATATTTAATAATGTAGATTTTCCAGAGCCAGACGCGCCCATAATAGACACCAATTCGCCATCGCCAATATGCACATTTGTTCCTTTTAAGACGTGCATTTTGTGGTCTTTTCCTATTGAATAAAATTTATTTATATTTTTTACCTCAATCATAATTTATTTTTTTGGGAATATGGAATTTATTTTTAGTAATATGTATTACAAGGTAGCAAATTTATTACATATTCATAAAAAAAAACTTGCTATCTTTGTAAAAATAGCAAGTTTTTTTTTGATTATTTTTTGTCTTTGATATATTGTTTATTACCAGAGCCGTTCAAATAATACCTACCGCCTTTTGGTCCTTCGTAAATAGTGCGTCCTTTTTCATCTTTTCCGACTACTTTATCGTCGCCAGCACCTTTCTCGTCTTTTTTGGGAGTAACTTTTTTCTCATCTTTTTTCGGAGTAACTTTTTTCTCATCTTTTTTCGGAATAACTTGTTTAGTTTGTGCTTCCGCAGAATTTACGTTTAAAAAAAAGCAAAGTGTTGCAATAAGAATTGTGAATAAAAACTTGTTTTTCATTTTTAAATTAAATTTTAGGTAAATAAATATAAACCAAATAATAAACGCAACAAATATGGATAAATTATTTTTTTTTTACTTTTTTTTTACTTTTTTTTATTTTATCAAACTTCCACTAATTCTCAATAAATTGATTTCTTGTACTTTTAATTGAAAATTGAGCAATAAAACTCGATTTTGAATTTCTAAAAAAGTTTGTTGTGCATCACGAAATTCTAAGGCAGTTATTTTTCCTAATTGAAATTTTTCGACTGTGATTTCCAAATTTTGTTTGGTAATAATTACATTTTCTTTTTCAATTTTCAATAATTCCAAAGAAGTTTGATATTGTTCGAAGGCTTGTGTAAGATTTGTTTCGGCTTCTAATTGTGTTTGTTCGATGGTAGTTTGTTGTCTTTTTTGTGCGATGACCGCATTTTGAATATTCCTTTGTCTTTCGTATCCATCAAAAATCGGAATAGTAATCGTAACTCGTCCATTTAGACCATAATTTTGATTAGTGCGTAAAATTCCCGCCCCTGCGACTGCGTTGGCATAATTATAACCTGCTGTAAAATTTACACTCGGCAAAATTTGTCCTTTTGTGATTTGAGTATTGATAAAAGCGACATCGTTTTGTTTTCTTTGGATAAGCAATTGTGTATTTTGTGCTTTTAAATTCTCTAAAATTTCGTTATAAGTAATTGTTTTGGTGTCAGGTAGATTTTCACTGACTTCAAATTCAGTTTTTACATTTCTGTTCAATATTTGATTGAGTTGAATTTTAGCGATTTTGATTTGTTGTAATTGTTGAATTAAATTAGCACTATCTCTTTTGGCATCAATTTGCGCTCTTAAATAATCGTTTTTTGACATGGCTCCCAGTTCAAATCTATCTTTGGCAATTCTGACTCTTTCTTGAGAAATGCTTAGATTTTCTGTTAAAACCTTTGCAGTTTGTTTGTTTTGAACGATATTGCAATATGTGATAATTGTATTGGCTGTAATGTTTTCGAGTTGTAATCTAACATTTAGATTGGTAAGTTCTTTTTGTAAACCTAAGATTTGATACGTTCTTTGGGCGGCAAATCCATTGAAAATCAACCAGTTCATATTTACGCCAATATTTCCATTTCTATTGATAGCATTGTTTACATTTTGGACGCTTCCCGTCAAAAACTCTTGTTTTGCATTGATAACACTTCCGCCATAATCGATGTTACCTGTGATGGTAGGTTGTAAGCCAGCGTTTCCTTTTTGGTAATTATTTTGGGCAATTTGTTGGTCAAATTTGACTAATTGTGCGGCAAAATTTTGAGATAAAGCGATTTGTAATGCATCATCAATGGTGAGTATTTGAGCGAATAATTTTATTTCAAAGGAAAAAAATAAACAAAAAATAAATAAAAATATATTTTTATACATAAAAAACGATGATTTGATTACAAAAAAGAATGATTTTAATACAACATTTTTAAAGTTAAAATCTCTCCTTAAATCAAAAAATTAACATATATTTAAAGTATTTTGATATAAATTTATTGACAATCAAAGGTTTAGGAAGTGATGAAAAAACTTAGCCAAATAAGGTTTTTATTTTTATTTGGATAAGGTTTTTTTTGGGGGGGTAAGGTTTAATTAAACTCTTTTTCTAATTTCTTATAACTTCCTGTAGTCAATTTCGAAGAAGTCATAACATATATAGATTTTTCATTGTGCCATTCAAATAAAAAATATTTTTGCTTAGAATATTTTAAAATTTCTTCATTTTTTATTAAAAATTTTCGCCAATCTGTTATCTTATCAGCATCAAAATTTTTTAAAAAGGTTTCTATGTATTCCTTATAATTAGAATCTTTTATATCACCAGAAATTTTACTCAAAGCATCAAAGAAAATTTTATATCCTTTTTCACTTTTATTAGTAAAAAAAGTTCTCCAATCTGGATAATCATAAGGAAAATAATATTTATCTCCTATTAAATTACCATTTGTTCCTGTAGTATCATAAACAGCAAAATCTCCTTCTGTAAGTATAAACCTTATGATTAAATCTACACCTAAATTAATAATATTGTGATAGTTTTCCCATAAATCTTTAAATTTGGATATGTCTAAAACATCAGAAGTTTTACTATTTTCCAATAAACATTCTATTTTTCCATGCAAATATTTATGGTCTTCCGCTTTCCAAAAAATATGTTCTAATTCTTCTCTTTTGATGTTTGGTGGTGGGTTTTTATATAATTTCAGTTTATAAATTTCCTCCTCTGTCAGAGTATTTTTATATTCATTTGTTGGTTTTAGTAAATCTAAAACTGATTCTTTAATTCCTTTTGCCAACGCAATACTTTCCTGAACTGCTTGGGTATTTTTAGAAACATTGCTAAAAAACCTTATTATTCTATAAAGTTCTGCATTATTAATTTTAGTTTGGTTGATTTGATATTGATTATTTTTCCACTCAAAAGATGCAGTATTTACCAAATAAATTAAAACAGGGTATAAAGCAACTTTTTCATTGTTACCTATTTTTTTACCAGAAGTAAGACTTTTAAAATCAATAATATGAAATTCTTTACCATTTTTAATTAATTCAATATTATCAATCAAATATTTCAAAACCAAAAAATACTTTTCAATTTTATTCAACAAATCACAATACCAATGTTCATTAAAATTAGTATTAAGTTCAGGTGGAATACCTACTTTTTTAAAATATTCACGAGTAATAGATACGGCATCTTGTTGTAACTCGATTTGTAAAAACCACGTTAGAAATTCATTGACTCCTGCGTCTGCGGTTGGTTCTCCATCTTTTCTATTGCGCCAAAAAAAATCCTCTCTATCTTCCCATTGGTCGTTATATTTTTGCTGTACTTCTTGTTCTGTTGTTGTTGTGTCTTTAATTTGACTTAACAAAATAGGTTTTATATTTTCAGAGGCAGTGAGTGGTTCGCCTGTTGTGTTGATTATCACAAACATTTCTTCGCCATGTGTGCGATTTTCCATATCATAATACAAAATTTTTACTTTTTCTAATAAAAAAAGCGAAAATAAACCTTTATCTATATCCTTAAAACCCTTGTGTTCTTGAGATGGCATAAATGCCACCGCTATAATATCTAAGGCAGATAACATACTTTGCACACTTGCATCTAAGTTGTGTTCTTCGTGATACCAATCTTGTTTTTTAATATATTCACTTGGTATTTCTGTTGATGAATCATTTTTTAAAAAATATTCTTTAACCAAATCCATCATAAAAAACAAAGTATTTTCTCGCACCGCATAACGCAAATAAGGCTCATAATCGTCTTGCATTTCTTGTTCTGAAATCAACTTATGCTGAATAAGATTAGACATTTCTTTATTAAGCATACCCAATAAAAGAAACAAAGTCGTTATGCGTTGTTGTCCATCGCAAAGATGAATATGCTTAGTAGGATTTTCGTAGGCGTATATCATACCTAACGTTAAATCTTCCTCTTTTTTCTCATTAAAACTCTCCAAAAGACTATCTAAAAAACCTGTTACAAGTTCTGTTTTGTCTTTCTCTCCATGTATTTTGTTCCCCCAACAATAATCACGTTGTAAGTCAGGAATGATGATTTTATGGTTGTTACTCAAAAGTTCGTTAAGCGAATAATAATTACCACTTTGAAGTTTATTTGTATTTGACATTTTAGTTTATTTTGATGTTGTAAGTTGTTTTGAAGTTATTTATGAAATATTCTGCATTGTCTTTTACATTTTGAGCGTTCCATTCATTGTCATTGTTAAAAAATATTGTGTTTTTATCTTGAAATGATTTAGAAAAAACAATAAGTGTATGAGGTAATAAAAAGCCTTGTGTAATTTTCTGAAATAAGATATTTTTCTTTTGTAAGAAAGGATTATTACTCAAAGATGAATTTGTTGAACCATCTAATAAAACTAAATTACCAATAGAATGAAGTCCATTAGAGTTTTCTTCAATGTCTTTTTGATTTTTTATACTTAATTCATTATTAGGCGTTTGAGGGCTAATATGTTCAAGACTTTTGGTTTTAAATGTATTGAACTCAAATTTTTTGTTTCCAATACCCATTACATTCATTCTTAAAAGTTGCTTATATGCGTGAGATTTTGCAACTCCTTCCTTTCCTTCCTCATTTTGATAAACATATTTCCCTGATAATTCACCCAATATATTTTCTGCTTCTATTTGCAAATCATCTTTATTTGTTTGTAAGTCTTTACATTTTTCATAAGAAACAATTAAATTCCAAACGGAAAATTTTTTAATTTCTTCTTTTGTTTTTAGTTTCATTTCGCCCAAACACCATAAAATAATTTCTTTTTTTGTTGATTGACCAGCATTGAAAGCCAACCCCAAATAATTATAAATTTCAGCGTCATTAAACCAATCTTCAAAATGCTTTTGTAGTTTTCTTATTTTTAAAAAAGTTTCTTTTGCTTGTTTTTTATTTTTGATAAATTCAGAGGCAAAAGTATTGAAAGAATAGGTTTGTTCTTTGTTTTGTTCGTCTTTTTTATCAGATTTATATTTTTGAAAATAAATTTCTAAAAGCAAGCCCATTGTATTATTTGTACCAAAAAAAACTTTTACATCTGTTCTATTCCACCAATATAACCATTTATCCCATTCTCTTGCGTATTTGCTACGCAATTCGTTTACTTCCCATTCTGTATTTTCTGTATTTTCTGCATTTGCTTCTGCACGTGAAGATTCAGATAAAAGTTTTGCTTTTATCAATTCTTCCTCTGTCATTTTGGCTTTCTGACCATTGAGCATCGTGAAAGATTTTATAGCATTTTCTTCTAAAATATTGATATAAATAATTTTTACATTTTCAAGTAAATATTTTGTAAAATTAGGTTTATCAACTTTTTCAAGGCTTTTATGGATAGTTTCTAACGCTTTTTTGAAATAAAAAATGTCTTGTGAGTCTTTATCATCTTTTTCATAAATTTCCGAAATATTCATAACCTCTTTTTTATCAAAAATAGATTTTAAAAATTCGTGAGATTTTTTTCTTACTTTATACTCTAAAATATTAGGTGCAAATTCTGATACTTTTTGTAAGCGTAAATAATGAAGTAACAAAAATAAAGTAGTTGTTCTTTGTTGTCCATCAATTAAAATTGTACCTTCTGTATTTTCTGAAACGGTAACGCCTTGCAAAAAATATTCTGTTTTACTGCTTTGAAATTTACTGCTTTGAAAGGCATTTATAATGTCTTGCATCAGTTTTTCTACGCTACATTTTGCAGTACCATTTTGATTTGGAACGCCCCATTTATACCCACGCTGATAATAGGGTATGATAAATTTCTTCGCATCAGCAAAATATTGCTGAATTGTTTTGAAGTTACTTTTATTTTCACTCATAATTATTTTTTTAAAATTTTTAAAAATCTCTCCTTAAATCAAAAAATTAACCTATATTTAAAGTATTTTGATATAAATTTATTGACAATCAAAGGTTTAGGAAGTGATGAAAAAAACTTAGCCAAATAAGGTTTTTATTTTTATTTGGGTAAGTTTTTTTTGCTTTTTAACATTTGACTACCTTACTCAATTTTTTCACAATCTTTTTCGTTATTTGGGCGTTTTTTATCTCTAAATAATAAAACATATTTATTATCATTAGATATTCCTATATAATGTCCTACACAATGCTTGTCCAACAAATCAGTTTCTTTGATGAGCCTTTTTTTCCACTCAGGCATACCAGATGGGCATACATATTCTTCTGCTATTTTATCAGGTGTTTTTTCTATCATTTGATTGACCAAATCTTTGAGATAATGCCTCCACCCACCATAAGCAAAATAGGATTTTAATTGTGATAAATCCTCCAATAAACACCTTTTCATAGTATTTGTGGTATAACTCCGAGTTCCCCAATAGTTATAGAAGTGATTATCTTTAATAGTGAAAAATGCTCTTCGTATATCGTTTGACACATCATTTGACACATCATTTGACACATCATTTGAAAAATGATTATCAAATACATTTTTTATTTTCACTAATTTTTTAGAATCAAAGTTATCAATATTATTTTCAACATCAATACAATAAAGAGCAAAAATAATACGTCCTTTACAAAATTTAGTATCTTCTACGTGAAAAATAACCGTTCTATTGTTTGAATTTTGTATTATTATTTTTGCTTTTAAAATTTCTTCTTTTACTTGTTCAGATGCGAAATTTGAAGAAATGTTATTTTTAGATAAATATTCATAAATATTATCACAACCTATTGCAAGTTCTTTTATCAAGGTAATAGCACTTATGAAAGTAGCGTTGTCTATGTTTGCATTTTCAACAATATTACGTACCACACGAATCCAATCAGCAAAACCGTCTTGATTTATTGGTGAAACATTGTTTTTTAATAAAAATACTGTTTGCGCATAAAAAAGGACACGTTTTTTGTACGTAACTCCACTAACTTCAGTAAATTCATTAAATATAGTAGAACCTACTTTACAATAACTCCATAAATCAATATTTTGAGGTCTGAGATTATCAAAATTTTTAGTCTTATCAGCATATAAGTCCAAACATTTTACTAAATATTCAAAATCCTCTTTTGTATTAAAATCTTTTGGACTTACACTACTTGGATTATTAAATAAATGTTGTATTCTCTTTTCAATACGCTCTTTTTTAACTGCATCATCTGTAACAGTTCCTTGTTTTTGTTTAGATACAAGTTCTTTTTTTACTTGTTCTTTTTCTGTGTCATCTTCATAAATTTTTTGCTCTTGAGCATATAAGTTAATAGCAATTCCTGCAAAAAAATTAATGAAAATTTCATCGAAAGTGGTTTTATTATTTTTCCAAAATAAATCAGTCCAAAGGTTATCTGTTTTAAAAGCAAAAGTATTTTGTAAATCTATATTTTCTTCCCATTTTTCATTGTGTATTTTTTCTTCAAAACGAGCCTTAAACTGCTCAAATTCACTCAAAGCCTTTCCCCTTGCGTTCATTTTCAAGTAAAGCTCGTCAGAAAGATTAAAATCTTCTAAATTTAGAAATTTAAAAGAAATAATGGGTTGTTTTTTTAAATCAATCAACGCGTTTTTTACCTTTTCTACTTCTTTGTATTCATCAATACTCTCTATTAAATTAACTAATTTAGGATTGTCTTTTGGTAAAAGATAATTTGGTTCTATCAATTTTCCCCAAATTTCATTGGCATCTTTTTCCTTAAATTTATTGTGAATTTCATCAAGCATTGTAAGCATAGATTGTACCGTAGGGTCTTTTTCCCAAGCAAGGAAAAACCAAGATGCGTCTTTGATTTTTTCAGAAAGGGTTTTATCTGCAATATCGATTTTATTTTTGATTAATTGCGTACAAAAATCTCTTGCACTTATGCGTGTTTTGTATGAAAATGAAATTTTTTCAAATTCACTTTGCTTTTCTGCTTTTTGGGCAATGTACCAATGCAACAAAAATAAAGTTGTAAGGCGTTGTTGTCCATCAATAGGCACAAAAATATCATTTTCAACTTTACCATACACAAAATCAAGTTCGATACTTTTATTATTTGTGAGGCAATCAAATAAATCATCAAGAAATTTATCTCTTATTTCTTTTGATTTCTGGTCATTGCGTCCTTGCGCATAATCACGTTGCACGATAGGAATTTCAATTGTATATTTTTGGGCAAGTTCCCAAAAAGTCATAGTTTTTATTTGGCTCATAGTTTTTTAAGAAATAAAGGGTTTAAGTTTATTTTCAATGTCAGATAAATATTCTTGGCTATCTTTGTCAGTCCAAAGAAACATTTGTGAAATATCTTTGCTATAATACTTTAAAAATACATTTTTTGTACAAATTGGAATAAAAACGCCTTTTGTGTCTTGTGCAATAATTTTATTTCTTTTTACAGAAAAAATAGCATTTTTATAAGAACGATTTGTGCCTGCATCTAATAATACAAGATTAGCCAAACCATTTATTTCATTTTTATTTCCTGAAATTTTATTGTAAAATTCAATCACATCATTAAAAAGAGTATCAAAAATATCTTGTGTAAGCGTATTTTCATCTACTTTCAATTTTTCTACTATTTCTTCTTTTATTGTTGTTTCAGAAATATTTACCTTTTCTACTTCTGCTTTAGTTTCAGTTATCCAAATTAACCAATCTTTCTTTTGTGTAATTGCTTGAGATTGCTGTGCGTGAATATGCTCAATATCCCAATTTTCACCTTTAAATTTGGTAAATGAAAAATTATTACTTGTTTCTGATTCCAATAAGGTAGCAATATTATGAAGCAATAAAATACTTTTTATCCTACTATCTCCAAACTCAATAGTTTCCAGATTTTCGTTTGGTTTAAAAGTGATTTTTGCGTGATTTATAATTTCTTGCTTAAATTCTTTTTTCGTTTTGCCTTTTTTCCAAGATAAAATGTCACTTACTTTTTCACCTTTCCAAATCAAAAACCCAATCAAATGATACAATTCCCTATTTTCATACCATTCTTGCAAAGTTTGAAAGGTGATTCTTACTTTTTGCCATTCAGTTTCTACCCAAGTTTGTTTATTAGATTCTTTGGCAAAATTTTCATTATAAGATAAAAAAGTAGAATATTTATCTTTTTCGTTTTTATTTTTATCTGCAATCAAATCAAAAATAAAATCAATTCTTGTAGCAGTTGGTTTATCATTTGAAATAAAAGACCAGAAAGCATCATCTTGTAAAGTATATTCAATGTTATCCCATTGTTGAGCGATTTCATTTTGTTTGAGTTGTAAAATTTCTGCATTTTTATCATTTTGCACATTGATTAAAAACAAGGCTTTTATCAATTCTGCATTAGTAAGTGGAATTTTTCCACTGTTTATTCTTGTAAAAATTTTGATAGATTCTTGTTTGGAGTTTTCAATATTTGGTACTTCATACCAAATTACTTTTACTTGTTCGGTTAGTTTTTTATGAAAAGCCTCTTTATCAGCCGACTTATTTCCAAACCATTTTTTGACTGTTTCATAAGCATTGAAAAAATAATAATTATCAATATTATCCATTTCTTTACCTTCATAGTTAGAAATCCAAGTTTTGTTCTCCACATTTTCCTTGATTTTACTTAGAAAATCCTTACTACTTTCTCTTGTACGATAATCAATACTATATTTTTCTTTGCCTAAATAAGAAAGAATTATATAAATAGTTGTGGTGCGTTGTTGCCCATCTATGAGTTCTGTTTTATCTTTTTCATTATCAATGACATTTTTTACAACTATAGGTTGCAAACAATAAAATTCATTTGAATTACCACTAAATTCGTTGATGTCATTTAGAAGCTGCTCTACTTCTGTTTTTGTCCATTTGTAGCCACGTTGATAATCTTCCACAAGAAAATGAAAGTCTTTTAATTCTGCAATACTTTTTATTGCTGTGTTATTACTCATAATTATTTTAAAATTTTTAAAAATCTCGCAAATCTAAATAAAAAAATTTAATATTACAACTACAAAATATAGTAAAATAAAATATTTTATTTTGATGTTTTTAGCAAATATTTTTAGGGTAAAAAATAAAATTACCCCAAAAATACCAACATACAAAGGTGGATACATTTGATAAGCACCATAAAAATCGCCCTGCCACAACAACCAAACACTTCGCTGAAATCCACAGCCCAAACACGAAAAACCTAAGTATTTTTTGAACAAACAAGGCAACATTTATATTTTAATTTTTTCTTCTGAGATGTTGCCTGCACTATCAAGCGAAATTCTAATGCGTTGTTCTGCGGGCTTCATCAATGCCAGCACAATCCATACCAGCCACCACGCCCCACACGTACAAAGCCCAATAATCAAGTGTAAAACGTGATTGACTTTTCCGCCTGCTTTGCCCAAAACTGCCACAAGTCCTTTGTCGTTGCGGTCAATTACTGTGTAACCTTCCATTGTTTTGGTAGAAATAATTTGCGAAAAACGTTGAAATTTCGCTTCATAATCAGAATTTTGATTTTCCATTTTTTTTATTTTTATAAATTGATAAATAATGATAATTTTTTTTAGTAAAGAGTTGGTCTTGAAGGCGATGCGTCATTTTCGTCATAATACGTTTTGATGTGTGCATTTGCTTTTTGCATACTATCTTTGAGCGACTCAGGAGCAATGACTTTTACATTTTCTCCAAAATGAAAAATCTCTTGCACAAAATCATAAGTAATATAAACATTCAGACGAATACGCACCTCTTTATTATCATCTTCAAAAACAATTTCTTGAGAGTGATGCAAAGGTAATTTTTTTACATACCGCCCTTGTATTGGTTCAAAAGAAAGTATCACTTCTTCTACTTTTTTATTTTGATAGTCATAAGGTTTTAAAATACCAAAGCAATCTTTATAAAAATTATCAGCATCAAAATTAAGATTTTTGAATTTTCTTTTTGTGTTGATAATGCCTTTTTCTTGTGAAAATCTATCCAAAGAAAAATTATAAATTTGTTTATTAATTTGCTCATACAATCCATCTTTTTTACCTGACATTTCTACTATTTTGGCTATCAAATACCAACGATTACGAAATTGTTTCAGTAAATAAGGCTCAACAGTATATTCCCTTTCGTCGTACCAAAAATTATCGTATTTAAAAGTAATAATATTACAATTTTTACAAGATTCGACTAATGTATCAAAATAAGTTTGTTCCACTAAATTTGCTCTTTCGTATTGTAATACTTTTGTGTTTTTATTATTGACTGTGCGTTTCATATAAAAAATTGTTTGTTCTAACAAATATTTTTTTTCTTTGTTATTAAATGTTTCTTCCAAAGAATATTCGCCTTTTTTATTTTTTAAAAAGGTAAAACCCATATCTTCCAAATCTTCTAAATCTCTTTCTATAGTTTTGTAAGAGATTTTTTGATTTGGGATATTGTTATAAGAAGCATTTTTTGTTTTCTCGGATAAATTTTTACAAGAAAGTTCTTCCTTATCCAGCAAAGAAATAAGGTAAAAATATCTTCTGAGTTTGTTAATAATTGTCATATTTTTTTGAGTTTATTTTAAATCTTATGCAAAGTAAATGACCGACTTGGACAAAACCTGTCCAATGCAATAAATATTTTAAAATATTTTAAAAAAAATTTAAAACCTAAGTTATAATTATTCAAAAAAATTAAAATAAAAAAAATACTTTTCCGTTATTTAAGGAAAAAACTGAATAAAATATCATCTTTTTGTTTGATAAAAACACCAAACGAGGATATTTGATGATTTTGGCTGTGTTTGGTGTCAGCACAAAGTACTTTAAAGAATGGAACTTTATTTGTTCCTAAGATAAAAGATGAAAAAAATAAGTATCAGCAAAGATATGCTTTGGAAAGGCATCATAGAAGATTTATTCTTTGAATTTTTAGAATATTTTTTTGATGATTGGGCAAAAGAATACGTAGATTTTAATATCGAACCTGTTTTTTTAAATGATGAATTGGAGAAAATTTATGAAAAAACTAAAGAAGGCGGCAGAAGTGCTGATAAATTAGTCAAAGTATTTTTAAAGAATGGTAAAGAACAATATCTTTTCTTGCACATTGAAATACAAGGATATGAAGATTCGTTGTTTCCTTATCGAATGTTTGTTAGTTTTTACCGAATACTTGATAATTTGGTGCAAAAAGACACCAATAAAGGTTTTAAAATTACAGACATACCTAAAATAATGGCTTTTGCTATCTATACAGATGAAGTACCTGATTTTAAACCTACTGAGTTTAAATACGATTGTTTTGAAACTACTTTAAATTATAATTTTAAAACTTTCAAAATCTTAGATAAAAATATTGATGAGCTAAACATAAACAATAATATTTTTAGTTATGTAGTGCAAGCAGTTCGATATGCAGTCGATAAAAATAAAAAAACAGACTTATCACAATTAGAATGGAAGTTTGATTTGATGGAACGCTTGACAAAAGCGGGTTATGACAATAGAAAAAAACAATTAGTTTGGTATTTTATTAAAAACTATATTGGATTTAAAGCAAAAGAATATTCAAAAAAATTAGAAAATAAAATAAACAAAAAACCTAAAAGTATGACTTTAACAGAAATGATTATCCAAGAGGCAAAAGCCGAAGGAAGAGAAGAAGGTGAGGCAAAAGGAATAGAAAAAGGAAGAGCGAAAGAAAAAGCGGAATCTAACGTAAAGAACACGCTTAAACTATTTTCAAAAGGTATGAAAATACACGAAATTTCTGAAATTCTTGAGATTTCTATCGAAGAAGTAAAAGAAATTATAGAAAAAAATAAACATTCTTCTTAAAAT